>NZ_JAMFSB010000176.1 GCF_026225065.1 Paraburkholderia sp.
AGTCTCCTCGCCCGCCTCATGTGGCGTTCCTCCGAGCGGCATAGTCTGTATCAGGTGATGCTGGCAGCCAGCCACGAAGAAGGTCTGCAAGACAATCTCGTCCAGCGTTCCCGCCCCGTCCGGCAGCGTTGATCAACTACCAGGCGGCCTGCCAGCCATTCGTTTCTTCAGCAGAAATCGGACCTGGAAGCTGCCGGGTAGTGCCCTGGGCGGCGGTCGCCGATCCGTCAGCGGGCAACCTGGCGGTTGGCGGGACGCGTGAGCGTCAGGCCGCGGCCAGCGTAAAAGCGCGCAACCGTCGCGAACGGCATATACACATCGCTCTGATACGGCGCGACGCCCGATGGATTGTGAAACCAGACGCCGTCAGGGTCACGCCCATGCAGCAGAATCAGATGACCACCACGTTGCGAGTTCGGCTCATGCGGGCGACGAATCTCCGGGCTCACCGAAATGATCGCCATCGTTGCGCTATCGATGCGCGCGGCGATCTCCTCAAGCGTTGCCTCGGGCAACACATCCACCTGCAAACCAAAAGCCTGCTCGGCCCAAGTGGCGAATGGCCGGTAAATCAGGCCATCGACGCCACCGTCTTCACGCATCCGATACACCTCGTGGCGTAACGCTTCGTCGAGTAGCGCGGCGCGCGGCGCATGCCCGATGCCCCAGAAGTCCAGTGCGGACTCGAGACACGTCAGGCCGCACAGACGTTGCGCCCAGAAACGGTAATGCTCGCGCTCGATAAAGCCGCTGCGTTGCCACGCGGGGTCGTCGCATGGATCAGCATCGTCTTCGACGATCGGCCGCACCCATTCGGGGCTACCCCATTGCGAGTAGTACGGCACACCGGTATGGCGCAGGGTCTTGTTGTCTTTCATGAATGGTGTTGAGATGGCGTCGGGATGGATAGAACGGTAATCAGAACAAGAAGCAATGGACCTCATTATTGCGGATTATTGAACGCCGAATATCGTCCGATGAAGCTGCGCAAATTTGTGCGGCGACTTATACGCAGTTCATACGCCGCCCGTTCACACGGCGATCATCGACGCACGCCACAATCGGATCACATTTCATTACATGTCATACGGGGTTTCCTCGCTAAAATACGCAAGACGCATCGGGCAGGCCTTACCCGGACTCGGCCGGCCGTCCTTGACTGAGAATCCCGGAGACAAACTCAGGCAGTTTCGCGACTGCTGCACAAAAGCAGCAACGCCGCGTTTTTTTGCTGTACATTTGCTCTCCCATGCGTGGCCGGTCGGCTCGCAAAGAAGGCGATGCAACCCATCGCCGTCAAGCCTCACGCGTCCTTCACCCGATACTATTTATAAAGACGGACTTCCACGCAGTATGGCCAACGAAGCAACCTCACCTGACTCCATCGCAGTCGCGGAACGCGTGCGCGAGTTGATGAGCCGTCACGGCATTGGAAAGCGGCAACAGACCACGGAACTGTGCCGCATTCTCGACCTGAGTTTTTCACAAGGGCATCGCAAGTTACGCGGCAACAGCCCTTGGACCCTATCGCAGATCAAGAAAGTCGCCGAGGTGTTCGGCGAGCCAGCCGCGCAACTGTTCGGCGCGCAAACGCTCGATCCGGGCATGGTCGGCGCGGTCGCCCAGGAGGCCGTGTTCTCCATCGGCGGCATCGAGCTCGCCTGCACGGCCTGGGTGGGCGCAGCGATCGAACCCGGTAGCCGGCCGGAATTCATTGCCTATTCGAAACTGGGACAATGGCGTGTCACGCGTCACGATGGCGCGCTGTATCAAAGCGCTTATGAAGTCCACAAGATCGAGATTTATCCGCGCCGTGCGGAAGCCGACAAACCGCTGATCGCTGTGGTCGACGACGACCGGTCCTCGGCCGATAACCTGCGCGACTACCTCGATCGCAGTGGCTTCGCCGCCGTAGCGATCTACGGTTTGGCCGCGTTCGTCGAGCAGTTGCAGACGCAGGTGTTCGACGGTGTCGTGATCGACTGGCTGTTCGGCAATCAGACTTCCGCCGCGGCGATTCGCGCCGTGCGCGCTTCGGAGAACCCGGACGCTCCTGTGTTCGTGCTAACCGGCGAACTGCTGACAGGCAAGGCCAGCGAGTCCGAGATCAGCGAGATTATTCGCAATTACAACGTAGCGTGCTATGAGAAGCCGGCGCGGATGGCGATTCTGGTGGCCGATCTGTCGAAGCGGTTGAACCGGGCCTGAGGCCTGCCACGCGAGTGAATGAATGGCCGGGCACGCGGCGGCACAAGCCACCGCGGGCGCTCGGCCCTCAAACCGCCTTCAAACCACACTACGCGCCGCCAGCGCCCGCTGTAGCGCGGAGCGCAACTGCTCGTAGTGCACCGGCTTCACCAGATACTCGAAAAACGGCGCCGCGTCGGTTGGCGGCGCTTCGGGCGCATACGCACTGATCGCGATCACCGGCGCGCCTGCCGACGGGCCACCGCGTGCAGTGAATTCGGCGAAGAACGTGTAGCCGTCCTGATCCGGCATATGCAGGTCGAGCAACATCACATCGCAGCGGCGCACGTCGAGCCAGGCGAGTGCATCTTTGGCATTGGCGACTGCCGTCGCGTCGTAGCCCATATGCGCGATCATTTCCAGCAACGACTCGCGAATCAGGCCGTTGTCGTCGACGATCAGCACCTGCGAGCGCTCGCCTTCCCGGGCACTCTCCGCCTTGGCATCGGGCAGAACGGCAGGCTCGACCGGCCCCACCGGAATCGTGACCGTGAAGGTCGTTCCCTTACCGACTTCGCTTTCCACAGCGACGCTGCCACCGAACAGCTTCAGCAACCCCTGCACGATGGCGAGACCCATGCCCGCTCCTTCGAAACGGCGCGTACGCGAACCGTCGAGCTGGGTAAATTCCTTGAACATCAGCGGCAATTGCTTGGGCGCCACGCCTGGCCCCGTGTCGCTCACTTCGATAGTGAGCACCGCGAGCCGCTGCACCAGCCGCACCCGCACCGAGCCCTTCTCTGTATAGCGGATTGCGTTGGTCACCAGGTTGCTGACAATCTGGCGAATGCGGTGCGGATCGGAATCGACCGGCCCGGTCAAACCGCTCGCCTCGCTCGCGAGCGTCAAGCCGCGCGCAAGCGCGGACGGCGTGTGTTCGTCGACGATCGAAGCCAGCAGCTCGCGCGGCTCGAACTGCTCGTAACGCAATTCGAGCTTGCCGGCGCCGAGGCGCGCATAGTCCGTGAGGTCGCGCATCTGCGCCTCCAGGTGACGCGCCGCACTTTCCAGCCGCTGGATCACCTTGCGGTCCGCTTCGGACTGGAAATTGAAGCCAAGCAGCTCGATCGATGACACGATCGCGTGCAGCGGCGTGCGCAGTTCGTGGCTGATCATGCCGAGAAAAGCGTCTTTCGCGAGACTCGCCTCGCGGGCCGCGCGGGTCGCCTGATGCTCGGCTTCGAGCGCCGCGCGTTGCTGACGGATCAGGCGGCTGCGGCGACGGCCGTTCACCACCAGCAGCAGCGTCGCCGCGGCCGACAGCAGCACCAGCATGATCCCGGCCGCGAACAGCATGCGACGCTTGTCGATGAAGTCACGAGTCAGCGCTTCGCGGTCGGCTACGTCGGCGAAGCGGCGCGTCAAGGCCAGATCGTTGACCTCCTGCCAATGCGCCCGCAGCGTGGCGACTATCCGGTCGGCTCTGCGGGAATCCTGAGGCAGGGCTGCGATGTCGGGCTCGAGCTGGTCGAGCGTGTGCTCGAGCGTCTGGATTTCGCCCTCCTGGCGCTGCAGCAAGGCGACCTGATCGATCAGCATGCGCGTCGAGCCGGCCATCACGTGCAGCTTCGACTGCAGCACTTCGTAGCGCAACTGCAATCGCGGGTAATCGGCATCGGTGCCGTTGCGGTAGAGCAGCAACTGGTTTTCGAGGCGCGCGTAGGCAATCTGCAGTTGCGCGGCGTCCCAATAGAAACCGTCGTACGTGCCGGTCAGCAACTCCGTGGAGCGCGGGTTGAGCAGATTAGCGTACATCAGGTAGCCGATCGCCCCCACCGGCGCCGCGAGCGCGGTGACCCAGACTGCCACCAGCAGCCAGCGGCGCGCCCGATGCGGCGTCACTTGACGATCAAGCCCTTGATTTGCCATACGAATTTTGAGTCCGCGTCGGCACCCGACAGTTCGGTTGGAAAGGCGTCGCGCGGATAGATGAGAAACAGCGGCCCGAAATCGCTGACCTTCAGACGCTTGCCGTTCATGCTATACGCCACGATCACGCCGTAACGAGCGCAGTCCGAAACCGGAATGGTTTCGACGTAGTCGTCGAGCGTATGGACTTCGATCTGGCTGCCACGAGTGCCGACCAGCTTCAGGATATCCGCGAGCAACGGTCCTGTGAAGGTCGCGCGGGGCGTCCACGAGGTCGACGTGGTGATCGAATGCGCGGGCAGCGCGAGAAGCTGCTCTTCACTGAGGTGGTAAACCGGGGGCGCCGGGTGTGTCGGGTCGTTCGCTGTCGTGACCGCGCCCGTCACATCGAGCGAGAGCACGGCAGCCTGGGCAAAACCCGCGGCTAACGCCATGGCGAGGCACGCGATCCAGCGCGCGCCGTTTTTCCGGTAGTGCATTTCAACGGCCTTTTCGTCTGTTTTCTTGTTCTGTCGTGACCTGCTCTGCTATTCCTCAATCCTTGCCGTCCGCCATCCGCAGATGGCGCGCCGCGCGCTGCGAAGCCACCACGATCAGCTTCATGGTCGCGCGCGTGGCGCCGACGAACAGCTTGCGGGCGCTGCGCTCATCGAAGGTGTCGAAATCGACCTCGGTCAGGATCACGCACGGCGCCGATTGCCCCTTGAAGCGGTAGATCGACTCCAGCAGCACGTCGCCCTCGCGATATTCCGGGTTGCCGAACAGGTCGTACTTGCCGGTGAAGCTGCGCAGCCGGTGTGGCCCGAGCTGGTCGAGCGAAGTCAGCACCGAACCTTCACGTCCGCGAAACGACAGCACGGCGATGTCCTGCTTGCGAAACCCTAGCGAGAGCGCCTGGGTGATCGCACGCTTGGTGGCGTCGATGCAGCCCTCGGCCGCGTGCGCTTCGTCGTAAGTGGAGAGCGACAGATCGGAGCCGTCGAACGGGCTGCCCGAGGCAAGTCCCGCCGCAAGCGGCACCTCGGCGCCGACCACGTCGCGCAGATAGTCGAGAATGTCGCGCGGACTGCGGTAGTTGGTGGTTTCGTTCAGCGTGGTCCAACCCGGCAGATCGACCGGCGCGCGCATGTAGAGGTTCTGCAACGGGTCTTCGAGCCACCACCATGCCGCGCCCGGCCGCAGCAGCCGTTCGAGCGCACCGACCCACGGCTGCTGGAAGTCCTGGCCTTCGTCGACGATCAAGACGTCGAACTGCCAGCGCGCCTCGATCGGCGTGTCTGCAAAAAGCCGTTCGAGCTGGTCGAAGATATCCGCAGACTGAAAGTCGGGCGCGCGTCCGGCGTCGCGGGCAATCCAGTCGCACAACTGGTGATAGTTCGCCACCTTCGCTTCCGGCGGCGCCACGCGGGCAATGTGGTCAGCAAGCGGCCGGTTGAAGCACACGTACAACGGCTGCTGACCGCGCGCCACCGCGTCCTTCATGACCTGCACCGCCAGTTGCGTCTTGCCGGAGCCGGCCGTGCCGGCGACGCGCAGGCGGAACGGCGTGAATTCGAGTCGACGCGCCCAGGTGGCCAGGCCACCGGCCAGACGCGTGACGAGCGTGCCCGCCTGACCGACCAGCGCGCTGGCGTCGGGCGAGAGCGCCAGTTCGTCGGCGAGAAAGTGATGGATCTTGGCGGCACAGGCAAGGCGCGGTTCGTCCGCCGGCAACGCTTCGCGGATGATCGCGGCGAGGCGCTCCTTGCGCGTTGCGTCGACGATGCGCGCCGGGTTCACGCCGGCAATCGCTGCGTCCTTGACGATATGGTCGGGACAGTACAGCAGTTCCTCGATGAAATAGGTGCCCGCGCCGAAGGCCGCGGTAAAGCGCCGATGCATGCTTTCGACGGTCCGTGCCAGCGCAATTGCCACATTCCGCTCGGTCTGCAGATAAACCTTGACGAGCCCTTTAGGTGTCTCGCGCAGAAAGCCGGTTTTCTGCTCGACGATCATCAAGCGCCCGGACGGTCCAACTATCACAAAATCGGCTTCGCCGAATACCGAGAACCCCTGGTTGAGCCGCGTCCAGTGCACGCCGTGATAGACGGTGTAAGCGTCGGGCAGCGCCTCTTCCAGCAGCGCCAGCGTTTCGCGTTCGCGCGCGGCGGCGCCGGTGGCAGCGAGGTTCTTCCAGTCGTCGGGGACAATGCGGGCCATGCGGTGCCTCGTCATGTTCGGATGCAGGCATTGTACGCAACGCACATGCGTTTTCGGCATCGGCCATTCGGTCAACGAAAGGGCAATTACAAGCTGCATCGTGTATCGTTATCCGTGGAACGCCGCATACGCGTGCGGCTTGCCAACCACAGAAAAGAGGATCTGCCGGATGATTACAATCTGGGGACGCGCCAACTCGGTCAACGTCCAGAAATTGTTGTGGTGTTGCGACGAACTCGTGCTGCCGTACGAGCGCATTGATGCGGGGCTGCAGTTCGGCCGTAACACCGAGCCGGAATATCTGGAGATGAATCCCACCGGCCGCGTTCCGACGCTGGTCGACGGTGATTTCGTGCTGTGGGAATCGAACTCGATCCTGCGCTATCTGGTGATGGAATATGGACCGGCGAGTCCGCTCTATCCCTCTGAGCCCAAGCAGCGCGCGAGTATCGACCGCTGGCTGGACTGGTCGCTCTCCACGCTGCAAGCGGCCGAACGGCCGGTGTTCTGGGCCATCGTGCGTACGCCCGCTGCCGAACGCGATGAGGCCAAACTTTCCACCGACATCGCCGCAGTCACGCTGCTGTGGAAGCTGGTCGACACGCATCTGCACGGGCGCTTCTTCCTCGAAGGCGAAAAGTGCACGCTGGCCGATATCGTGATCGGCTCGTATGCGAAGCGCTGGTTCGGGCTGGAGGGCGTCGAACGTCCGTCGCTGCCGAACCTCGAACGCTGGTACTCGCGCCTCGCGACGCGCACCGGCTTCAAGAAGTACATCGACTTTCCGCTGACCTGAACGACACCGTCTCCCATCTCATATGACCATTACGCTTTACGCCTGGGGTACGCCGAACGGCCGCAAGGTCAGCGTCGCCCTCGAAGAAATGGAGCTGCCTTACACGGTCGTTCCAGTCAACATCGGCAAGGGCGAGCAGTTACGGCCGGAGTTCCTGCGCATCAGCCCGAACAACAAGATTCCGGCCATCGTCGACCCGGACGGCCCTGCAGCTGCAGGTGGCATGAGCGGTACGGACGGCGCAGGCGGCGGCCCGGTCAGCGTGTTCGAATCGGGCGCGATCCTGCTCTATCTGGGCGAAAAAACCGGCAAGTTCCTGCCCACCGGCCTACGCGAGCGGATACCGGTGCTCGAATGGCTGATGTGGCAGATGGGCGGCTTCGGTCCGATGCCCGGGCAGGTGCACCACTTCGCCGCGCTCGAAGCGGAGAACGACCGCCGCTATGGGCTCAAGCGTTTCTCGGACGAAACCAACCGCCTCTATGGCGTGCTCGACCGGCGGCTTGACGAGGTGGAGTTCGTCGCAGGCGAGCTTTCCGTGGCGGATTTCGCGATTCTCGGCTGGGCGTGGCGGCACGAACGCCATAAGGTCGACCTCGCCACCTATCCGAATGTGCGGCGCTGGTATGACACGCTGTTCGCCCGGCCCGGCGTGCAACGCGGCTTTGCGGCAAAGCTCGACTGAGCCGTGGCGCCCAGGTGGTTCCCCGTTCCCCAGAATGGGTATCCACCTGCTACGCCGAATCGCGATGGACCTTATAATTGCCCCATGAAGAACGCCAAGTCCGCCGCGGTTGTCGAAAAAACCGCCCCTGCCCAAGACACCGCACACAAGCGTGCGCACGATTATTCGCATACCCATGCGGATCATCAGGCGCACGGCGGTGAGCATGAGCACGGGCATCTCCACGCCGCAACGCCGGAGGCCGCGCTCGTGCTGGCAGACGAGTATTGCCGCGAACGCGGCGAGAAACTCACGCCGATCCGGCGCAAGGTGCTGGAATTGCTGCTGACCTCGGGTCGGGCGACCAAGGCGTACTCGCTACTCGACGACATGCGGCAGATTCACCCGGGCTCCGCGCCGCCCACGGTGTATCGGGCGCTCGACTTCCTGCTCTCCGCGGGGCTCGTGCACCGGATCGAATCGATCAATGCCTTCACCGTCTGCCACGACCTGACGCAATGTCAGCACGGTATTCTGGTGGTGTGCCAGCAGTGCGGCAACGTCACCGAACTGCATCAGCCGAAGCTGCGCCAGGCGCTCGTGCTGCAGATTGAAGACGCAGGCTACCGCCTCGCCAGCGAGGAAATCGAACTGAAAGGCCTGTGCTCCGACTGTCAGGCCGCCGAAGCCAGCGCCGCCGCGGCTAGCGGCAGCAACGCCGGCAGCAGCGCCTGAAAGCGCTCAGCCTGCCGCGCGGGCGTCTATCGCATCGTGTAGCAATTCGACCAGATCATCCGGCCGGGCCGGTTTGGTCATGAAATGCTGGAAGCCTTCACCAATGCTGCGCAAGCGGTAGGTATCGTCAGTGTGGCCGGTCAGCGCCACCGCAACCGCCGGTGAATGATCGCCACGAATCTCGTGATCGCGAAGCCGCTGGATCAGATAGAAACCGTCCATGCAGGGCAGTTCGAGATCGCAAACCACCGCATCGGGTAACAATCGCAGCGCCGCTTCGACGCCCTCTTCCGCATCCGCCACTGCGACGACATGCGCGCCCTCCGATTCAAGCAGGTGCGTCAACGATTCCCTGCTCTGCAGGTCATCCTCGACGAGCACGATCGTTGCCTGATCGAGTCTCAACACTCCGTTCATTTTTCGTTGTTGCTATAAAGCAGGTTAGGCCCGATAAGGCAGCCATTGTATCGCGCGCATTGCCACAGCCTTCGTGAAGCGGGCGCACATCGCATGCATCGCTCTCAAGATCCGACTCGGTTTCGCACAACGAGTTGCATTCTTCCGGCAAATACGGCCTGGTCCGGGTGATCCGTTAATAGCACTTCACGTGCCTCGTCCGCCCGAGGCGCGCCGCGCTTGCTCGTGAGCGGGCCGCACAGCACCGCCACATAAGGCTGCGGGCCATCGCGCGGGTCGCAAAAATTGGCATGAACCGCCCAGCGGTTATCGATCGGGGGCACGCCCAGATGCACCTCGGGTGTGCAAAATCTGCCAGGAGTCATGCCATTTCTATCCTCCCATCTTAGGTGTAAACGATGACTTCAAAGCGTCACGATTTTCCGGGTGCTCCGACCTCCCAGTGCTAAATTTCGGTCGAGGCGATAACCGCGGAGGAGACCCCGGCATGAAAATCAAGAAGGCGATCGACCGTATTCCTGGCGGGCTGATGCTTGTCCCGCTGTTGCTCGGCGCGTGCGTGCACACGTTCGCCCCGCATGCCGGCAAATTCCTGGGCTCGTTCTCCAATGCCCTGATTACCGGCACACTGCCGATCCTTGCCGTGTGGTTCTTTTGCATGGGCGCCAGCATCAGCCTGAAGGCCACGCCGGCGGTGCTGCGCAAGAGCGGTGTGCTGGTCGTCACGAAGGTGCTGACCGCGGCGATTGCAGGCGTGATCGCCTCGCACTTCCTGCCGCCGGGTGGCATCACCTCGGGCTTTCTCACCGGCCTGTCGGTCCTCACCGTGATCTGCGTGATGAACGAGAGCAACGGCGGCCTGTATATGGCGCTCATGCAGCAGTACGGCACCCCGGAAGAAGCCGGCGCGTTCTGTCTGATGTCGCTTGAGTCAGGCCCGTTCATGACGATGGTCACGCTCGGCATTGCCGGGCTCGCGAGTTTCCCTTACGCCACGCTGCTCGGCGCGCTGTTGCCGTTCCTGATCGGCTTTGCCCTCGGCAATCTGGATAGCGATCTGCGCCAGTTCTTCGGTCAGGCGGTAGCGGTGATGGTGCCGTTCTTTGCGTTCGCGCTCGGCAATAATCTCGACTTTCGTGTCATCCTCGACACGGGCCTGCTCGGCGTGCTGATCGGGCTTTGCGTCATCGTGGTGACCGGCACGACGCTCGTGCTGTCCGATATCTTCCTCGCGCGCGGCAACGGCACGGCGGGCATCGGCGCGGCGTCGACCGCCGGCGCAGCGGTCGCGGTGCCGCAGATCATCGCCGGCATCGAACCGCGCTATGCTGCGATCGCTCCGGCTGCCACAGCACTGGTTGCCACCTCGGTGGTGGTGACCTCGCTGCTCACGCCGATTCTCACGGCTATCTGGGCGCGCCGCTGGGGGGTGCTGTCGGCGAATTACCGGCGCACGCACCCAGCCTCCTCCGATCCGCAACCGGACAGTGAGACACACCAGTCTGGACTCAAGCCCACGCTTCATCATCAAGCGAAGTGAGGCTTTGAGCCAGACTCTTTTCCAACCAACGACACCTGATCTCAAGATGCAAGAACTCGATCCCGCGACGCTCGAAGCCCTCCGTCAAGTCAGCACGGCCACGCTCACCACCCAGCTGTTCAAGCGAGGCTTGCGCAACACGTTCATGCAGGGCGTCGCGCCGCTGGCGGGTCATAGCGGCCCGAACCTCGTCGGGCCGGCGTTCACCCTGCGCAACATCCCGTCGCGCGAGGACATCGACGTCCTCGAACTGTTTGCGAACCCCGAGTACGCGCAGCGCAAATGCGTCGAAACGATCCCGGCCGGACACGTGCTCGTGCAAGATTGCCGCGGCGAGCGCAGTAGCGCTTCGTTCGGTTCGATCCTGACGCAGCGTCTGCAGGTGCGCGGCGTCGCCGGCATGGTCTCGGACGGCCCGGTGCGCGACAGCACGACGATTGCCGCGCTCGGCCTGCCGGTGTTTTGCGCCGGTGCGAGCGCTCCGCCAAATCTGATCCGCCATCATGCGATCGATATCAATGTGCCGATCGGCTGCGGCGGTGTTGCGGTGTTTCCCGGCGACGTGATCGTCGGGGATGCGGACGGCATCGTGGTGATTCCGCGCGAAATGGCCGCCGACGTTGCCAAGGCAGCCGCGGAACAGGAACTGCAGGAGGAGTTTCTAACGGAACGCATTCGCGAAGGCGCGCCATTGCCGGGCACCTACCCGCCCAACGACGCGACGAAAGCCGCGTATGAGGCGTGGAAGAAAACGCGTCAGGTTTGAGGCAGCGCTGCATCGGCTGGCAGCGCAAAACTCTTTCCGGATGTTTCCCGGCATTACTACGCGCTTAAGACCGGAGCGTGGGCGCGACAACCGCGTGGATACCCCCACGTAATGTCGGTGCCCGCCGCAACGCTCGTTGCGGCAAATCACCTTACAGAAACGCCGGTGTCCTGCCGGCAAATTCTTTCCTACTGCTTACCGTTCGTAACAGGAAGCAATATCTTCGCGTTGTCCCGCGTGTTGTGGTCGGTTGTAATGCACTCGACCTGATGTCCGGCGCCGCAAGCCCTATCGCAGTGGCACGGTCATCTCACGAACGATGCGGGCCTCGGCGCCGGCCGGTCGCACCCGCTATCGCCCACGACTGCCGCTCCGGCGCAACATATTGACCCGCACACACGACCCCGATAGCGCGCCCGCCAACGCTCTGGACAGCGCTCAAGCCAGCGCCATTGCCCATACGACGAACGTCACAGACGCCGACGCGGCCGGCGTGACGCAAGCTGCGCTAAACATCGAGGTGCGGGCCGTGAGCCGGCAGTCGCTGACGCAAAGCGGCAACGCCATCTTCCGTGTGCAACTGGCCGATGACCGTACGGTCGCGGCGCGCATCAATCCGCGCCGCGGCATGTTCGCCTTCACGCAACACAATCTCGACGCGCTGCGCGGACTGGGCTTGCCCGTGCCGCATGTACTGGCAGCAGGCGCGACCGCTGCGCAAGGCTCGTTCGTGATTCTGGAGTGGGTGCCCGGACGCGATCTGCAGTACGAACTTGCGGGCATGTCTACGCAGCAGATGACGCGGCTTGCCGAAACGGTGACCGGATATCAGAGGCGCGTTGCGAGCTTGCCGGAGAGCAAAGGATTCGGCTGGGCCCCGATCCAGCGCAATGCTGCCGCGGCGCGCTGGACCGATATCTTCGGCCTGACTTCGGACGCCGGGCCAGCCGACGATGCGCCGCCCCTCGAACACATCCGCGCCCGCCTGCGTGCGGTGCGGCGCTCGGTCGAGCCTTACTTCGCGTCGCTGCGGCCGGTCTGCTTTCTCGACGACCTGACGGTCAAGAATGTGCTGGTCGAGCGCGGCGAACTGCAGGGGATTATCGACGTCGACTTCGTCTGCTATGGCGACCCGCTGATGGCAGTCGGCACGACGCTCGCACACATTGCGGCCGATGTCGGCGAGGCCGGGCGCTTCTACGGCAATGAGCTGATCCGCAGTGCGACGCCGTCACAGGATGCACAGCGGGCCATCTATTTCTACGGTACGCTCTGGATGACCGGCTTTCTCGCCGCAGCCGAGGCGGCAGGACAGACGCAGCGTGCCGCTGAGCTCTTGAGCGCGACCGACGCCATGCTTCGCCACGCCGAGGCCGATCTGCACACCTGAAGCGGCGCGAGCGGTCAAGCTCGCTCGCCCTACCCGGGTCCACCTTGGCGCCGGCGGCAAAGCCGGTGCCACCAACGCGTTAGTCCTTCTCGCGCTGAGGCCCTATTCCGTGCACCAGCATTGCTACCGCATGGCGGGCGATGTCGTCCGAAGTCAAACTGCGCCGCACCGGATCGTTGCGCCACATCTTCGAAGTGGCAAGCGGCAGGATGGTCAATCCCAACAGCGTCAGAAACACCAGCGAAGGCTCCAGATCCGGGTTGAGACGCCCCTCTTTCTGCCACTGCTCGATCCGCGCCACTGAGGCCTTGTGATGGGTATGGCCGAAGCGCTCGTGCATGCGCTGCCGCAACAGGCCACCCTCGCTGATCACTTCACGCACCCACAACGGCGGAAACCACGGGTTCTGCTCGGCGATTTCCACGAACCCTCGCGCAACCTGCGAAATCGCGGCCACCGGGTCGTCGGAATTGGCTTCGAACGCACCGCCGATCGCTGCGCGCAGCGGCAGAAAACGTTCGTCGATCAGCACGTCGAGCAACTGGTCACGGGTCTTGAAGTAGTAATGCACCATCGCCGGCGTGAAGCCGGCCTCCCGCGCAATGGCGCCGAGCGTCGTATCGACGATGCCCTGGCGCGCAAACAGGTTCAGCGCGGCGTCGAGCAGACGGGCACGTTGCTCCGGGCCGCGTGCGCTGCCGCTCGGCCTTCCGGGCCGCCGCGCGGTCGTGGTGGCCGGTTCCAGGACGGCTTCTGTGGACGGCTGCGTGCCCGCCTCAGTGGCCCCCAACTCATCAGTCGGTGCAGTGCTCATTTCCTTTCCATTTGACCAATTGTGCGATATCGCATATATTAATCTTCGAATTAATTAATTTCAATACATCCCGACACGTTAGATAGGTTCCGATCATATGGATCATCCTGCTACTACCCCAGCCGAACTCGCGAGCGGCCCAGAACATCCGCCGATTCGCCTCCTGTTCCCGGCCCTGCTGCTGGTGATGCTGCTTGCCGCACTCGACCAGACTATCGTGTCGACGGCGTTGCCCACTATCGTCGGCGAACTCGGCGGCCTCAACAATCTGTCGTGGGTCGTCACGGCCTACCTGTTGACCTCCACCATCGTCGTGCCGCTGTACGGCAAGTTCGGCGACCTGTTCGGCCGCAAGATCGTGCTGCAGGCGGCCATCGTCCTGTTCCTCGTCGGTTCCGCATTGTGCGGCCTCGCGCAGAACATGACCCAGTTGATCGTGTTGCGCGCGCTGCAGGGTCTCGGTGGCGGCGGCCTGCTGGTGGTGACCATGGCGGCCATCGCCGATGTAATCCCACCCGCCGATCGTGGCCGCTACCAGGGCGTGTTCGGCGGCGTGTTTGGGTTGGCCACCGTCGTTGGCCCGCTTCTCGGCGGTTTCCTGGTCGAGCATCTGTCGTGGCGCTGGATTTTCTACATCAACCTGCCGCTCGGCGTGATTGCGCTGGCCGTCATCGGCGCAGTGTTCAAGTCGCACGCCGCGCATATCAAGCACACCATCGACTACATGGGCGCGGCCTTCCTCGCAGGCGCGCTCACCTGCATCATCCTCTTCACCAGCCAGGGCGGCACTATCCTGCCATGGACGTCGCCGCAACTGTGGTGCACGCTCGCCATGGGTCTTGTCTGCATCGCCGGCTTTATTTATGAGGAACGGGAAGCAGCCGAGCCCATCATGCCGCTCGAACTCTTCAAACAGCGAACGTTTTTGCTGAGCTGCCTGATTGGCTTCATCATCGGCGTTTCGCTGTTCGGCTCGGTGACGTTCATTCCCTTGTATTTGCAGGTCGTCAAAGGGTCGACGCCTTCTGAGGCCGGCATGCAGATGCTGCCGATGATGGGCGGCCTGCTCGTGATGTCGGTCATCACCGGGCGCGTGATCAGCAAGATCGGCAAGTACCGCATGTTTCCGATCGGTGGCACCTTTCTCGTGGCTGTGGCGATGACGCTGCTCGCGCGGCTCGAGATTTCCACACCGATTCATGTGATGTATCTCTACATGGGTCTGCTGGGTCTGGGTCTCGGCATGGTGATGCAGGTACTGATTCTCGCCGTGCAGAACACAGTGGAGTTCAAGCATATGGGCGTCGCGACATCGGGTGCCACGCTGTTCCGCTCTATCGGTGGCTCCGTGGGTGTCGCGGGCTTTGGCGCGGTGTTTTCGAACGGTCTGGCGTCCCGTTTGCAAACACTGATTCCGCCCGATACCGAGTTGCCCCATGCACTTGGCCCTGCAGCGATCAATCAGTTGCCCATCGCGTTGCGCGACGATTATCTGCAGGCATTTTCCGGCGCGCTGCACATGGTCTATCTATCGGCTTCATGTGTGGTCGTGCTGGCGTTCGCGCTGGCATGGCTACTCAAAGACCATCCGCTGCGCAAGCATTGAATTCCGCCATTCGCCCGGCTGTTTACGACAACGGCCTCGCGAAGCGTTTCGTCCAATCAATGTCCCCCGCACGCTGCATGCTACTGGCAGCGTGCAAAAAATTCCCCATTCCTTCGTTCTGCAGACAAGTGCAGCGATTCGTCCTACCGTTATGTGTGTTTCGGCACACATGGTAGGTACGAACGGCGATTGACGTTCACTCCGAAAGCTCACATATTGTTCATGGTGGCGCCGCATGCTCTTGCATCGCAGACGCTGCTCTTCAGCGCATGTGAATCGTGTTTCACGCAGAGAGTACATGCTGCCTCGAGCACGATCTGGTGCATGCCATAGCGGCACAGCCTTTCGCAGGTGGGTCCACAGAATGTCCACCCAGACTACTCCTGGCCAAAGTTTCCCGGCGCCTTGCAAACGTTGCGGCGGCTTGCTGTATCAGCCCGCCGATCTGTGCCCGTATTGTGGCACCCGGCGCCCTATCGCCACGCCGTCGCCTCTGCGCTTCGCGGGTACCCATGGCCTGCGCCCCCCTCCTATGCAAACAGATGCCGGTATCGAGTCTGCTGCGCCGGAACTTGCATCGCCGAAAGCGCCGATCCCTCCGCTCAAGCATCTTCCGCTGGGCGCTCCTGTGGGCTCGCGATGGCTGCTCACACGCGGACTGATCGCGCTTGTCGTGTTGATACTAGGTTATGGCGTTTACACACTATTCGGTGACCATCGTACTGCCCCGCCCACCTATGATGAACAGGATGCCAAATCAACGGCCGGGTCCATCGCACCTTATACGGCAGAACAGACAGCAAATTCGCCGGTCAATGCGGGCACCGTCAATGCATCCGTGGCGCCGCCGCGAGGCGTGGCCGCACCGGTTGCCGCTCCGCACTACCGTGATCTGTCCGAGAGCCTGCGCGCGGCGCATGCGCACGAGGACGCCCACGATCTGTCGGGCGCGCAGGCTGCCGTGAACGCTGCGCTCTCGATGGATTCCGGCAACGCCGACGCGCTACAGATCCAGCACGAAATCACACCACTCGAACAACGGCGCGACGCCGCATTGCAAACAGCGCACGTGTGCATCAAGGATCGCCTGTGGAACTGTGTGGAGCACAGCGCCAGCGATGCGCTTGCAGCAGACAGCGGCAGTCCTGAGGCGAAGACGTTGCTGCAGCAGGCAATCGTCGAAACCGGGTGGGTGCCGCTTGGCGGCCACGCGGCACCGGCCACGAAGACTGTGCCGTCGCCCTCTCAGGTACCCCACCTACCGCCATCCGCCCGAACCGCACAGATCGTTACTGCGGCGCCAGCGGCTCCAGCCCCCAACAGCATCGACGCTCAGGAACGGGCCATCGCGCAGTCCGGCTGGCGAACCACGCCGGCCTCAGGCGCGGCGCCGGCGCATTGAGCGAAATGCAGCGACCGAAGTCTTTAGCACCTCGAAGGACGCGATATCTGGAAGTTGCAAAACCTGATTCACCGATGCTTCACGCGGCTCGCCGCGAAAGTTCATTAAAACCACAGGGATAGGCGGAGAAGACCATGCTCAAGACAATTCTGACGGGGTGGCTCGGGCTGATGCTGGCGTGTTCGTCCGCGCTTGCTGATAACGCTCATTACAAGATCGTCACCGGTCCCGAACGCGGCACCTATATCCAGATCGGTGCGGACCTCGCGAAATGGGTCGCCGAGCCGGCTGGTATCGATCTTGAAGTCATGCCGTCGAAGGGTTCCGCGGAAAACGTCCAGCGCATGCGCTTCGAATCGGGCGTAAAACTCGCGCTAGTGCAGTCTGATGTCTACCAGGCCTATGTCGACATGGCCAATGCCGGCAACGCCGACGCCGGCCAGACGATCCGGCCCTTGCGGCTCATCATGCCGCTTTACGATGAGGAAATAAATTTCGTCGTGCGCGCCGATTCGCCGATCAAGACCATCAACGAGATCAAGGATAAGAACATCAGCGTCGGCCTGCTCGGCAGCGGTACTGCGCAATCGGCCAACACTATTTATCGCCTGATGTTCGGCCAGCCGATTGCCGATCAGAACGCGCAGCATCTGAGCAACGAGGACGCCCTCGCCGCGCTGATCGTCAAGAAGATCGACGTGGCCGTCGTCGTGGTCGGTCAGCCCGCCAAGCTCTTCACCGATATGAATCCGGAACTGCTGCAACAGCTTCGTCTGCTGCGCGTCGATCCGAACGCGCCTGAAACGGCGCGCGCCAAGCAGACCTACTTTCCGGCCATCATTCACACGGCGAGCTATCCGACCTGGCTGAAGGAAGATGTGCCGACCTTCACCGTCAAGGCATTTCTGGTCACGTACGATTTCGGACTGCGCGATACGGTCAACAACCTCGATCATTTCGCCGATTCGCTGTGCACGAACTTCGACAACCTGCAGGAGCACGGTCATCCGAAGTGGAAACAGGTGAAGATGGAGTTGCCGAGTCTCGGCAAGGGTTGGCAGTACTATCCGCCTGTCGAAAGGCGTCTGCGCAGTTGCGTCGCCCGCCGCGCGGCGGCCATGACAACTGAAGCGCCCGCACAGACGGCCGACAAAGCGCTGCCCAAGTCGAATTGCACGGATGAGGCACGGGTGTTGATGCTGTGCAAGTGAGTCACATCGGCGCCTGCGCAAGCTCCATCGCACGTTGCAGCGCTTCGTAGGCCTTCGGCCGGTTGCACTGCGAGACATTGAAGCGCAGGAATCCCGCCGCCGATTGCGAGGCGCTGAATACGTTGCCCGGCGCGAGCACCACGTTGTCCGCCAGCGCGTGGCGGGCGATCTCCGCGCCATCCAGCTCGCCCGGCAAACGTGCCCACACGAACATGCCGGCGCGCGGCCGGGTCCATATATCGAGACCGGACTGGGTCAGGCGCCGGATGGTCTCGCCCATCGAATCCGCAAGCTTTGCGCGCATGCCTTCGAGATGCCGCCGGTAGGTGCCGTCCACCAGCAGCCGGTGCACGACACTCGCCGCCAGTTGCCCGTTGCCGAACGACGTGGCGAGCTTCAGGTCGATCAACGGCTCGACCCAGTCCGCACGTACCGCGATGAAACCGCAGCGCACGGCCGCAGACAGCGTCTTCGAAAAGCTGCCGATCGATACGACGCGCGCGAGACCGTCGAACGCAGCCAGACGCGGCGCGGGCTCGTCCTCGAAATCCGCGAAGATATCGTCCTCGACGATCAGCAGCTTATGCTCGCCGGCCAGCTTCAACAGACGATGCGCGACCGCTGGCGCAAGGGTCGCGCCGGTCGGATTATGGATGGCCGAATTGGTCACATAAAGGCGCGGGCGATGTTCGACAAGCACCCGCTCAAACGCGACGAGATCCGGCCCGGACGGCGTGTACGGAACGCTGACGATGCGCGCGCGGTGGGCGCGCAACAAGGCCTGGAAGTTGAAATAGCAGGGGTCGTCGATCAGCACCGTATCGCCCGGTTCGAGCAGGAAGCGGCAGACCAGATCGAGCGCGTGCGTGCCTCCATCGGTCAGGATGATCTGCTCAGCAGGTGCGTCGACGCCATGCTGGGCGAGCCGCCACGCGAGTTGCTGGCGCAGTGCGGGCAAACCGGGCGGTGTGGCGTAATCGGCCAGCGCGGCGTGCGGATCGCGAGCCACCGCGCGCAGAGCGCGTCGCACGCCGTCTTCCGGCAACCATGAGGCAGGTAGCCAGCCACAGCCGGGTTTCAGCACTTTCTGTCCTGTCTCGAGCGACTGCCGCGTGAGCCACAGAGGATCCACCTGGCGGTCGAGCCGCGGCCCCAGATCGGCCAACGCCAGCGGCGGCGCATGACCGGAGACAAAAAACCCCGAACCGCGTCGCGCAACGATCGCACCTTCCGCCACGAGCCGGTCGTATGCTTCGACGACCGTTGACTTCGACACGCCAAGCGTTTCCGTCATCGCGCGGATCGAGGGGACGCGGGCGCCAGGCATCAACGAGCGGCTGGCGATGCGTTCGCGCAGGGCGTCCATTACGACGTCGACCCGCGTGCGCGCCGAAACACCGCTCTCCGGATTGTCCCTAGTGGTTTCCATCATCTGTACTGTTCCTTGGCAGGTACAGTTTGTGTGAATTGTACTGCTCCGTAGCTTACCCTTTTTGCCGGACAGGAGGATGCTGACGGTTTTAGTCTGCACATGGAAATCCCGATGGAAAAGTCCAAAGACGGCCGGGCCACGAACGGCTGGGTTAGCGGCATGCTAGGCGTGTTGATCTTCAGCGGTTCGCTGCCGGCCACCCGCATCGCAGTGCAGGGGTTCGATCCGATCTTTCTGACCGTCGCCCGCGCGACGATTGCCGGCACGCTCGGGCTGATCCTGCTGCTTGTGTTTCGCGAGGCGCGACCCGCGCGACGCGACCTGCTGCCGTTGCTGATCGTCGCGCTCGGCGTGGTCGTCGGCTTTCCTTTGTTGACCGCTCTCGCCTTGCGTCATATCACGTCGGCTCATGCGGTGGTGTTCGTCGGCCTGCTGCCACTCTCGACCGCGATCTTCGGCGTGCTGCGCGGCGGTGAGCGTCCGCAAGCGGCGTTCTGGCTGTTCTCGGCGCTCGGCAGTTGCGCGGTGGTCGCCTTCGCGGTGCGCAACGGACTCCATGCATCGCCGCTCGGTGACGCCCTGATGCTGGCCGCGATCGTCGTCTGCGGGCTTGGCTACGCGGAAGGCGCACGGCTGTCTCGACACCTCGGCGGCTGGCAGGTGATTTCCTGGGCGCTCGTGTTGTCGCTGCCGGTAATGGTGCCGCTCACCTGGTGGGCGCGCCCAGCCTCGTTCGACGGCGTCAGTCAGGCCGCCTTCTGGGGACTCGCGTATGTGTCGCTGTTCAGCATGCTGATCGGCTTCGTGTTCTGGTATCGCGGGCTGGCCTTGGGCGGCATCGCCAGCGTAGGACAACTGCAACTCCTGCAGCCGTTTTTTGGGTTGGTGCTCGCCGGTCTGCTGCTACACGAGCAGGTGCCGCCGGTGATGATTCTCGTCACGGTCGTCGTGGTGGCATGCGTCGCCGGGGCGCGGCGGTTTGCCCGCGCCGTACCGGTGCGACCTGCTGGTTAGCGGCGGTGCTTTCCTCCGCTGCCGCACATTGCGGTATGCTCACGCGCTTGTTCAGAAGGAGGATCCATGAAATTTTCGACCTGTCTGGGATGCGCAGCGCTGCTCGTGTCCGTTAGCGCGTATGCCCAAACCTCGCAGACGTTTAACTTCGGCGAAGGCCAGACCACGCCGCACGCAGCCAATGCGCGGCCGTCGCAGCATAAGCCAAAGGCTAAACCGAAGCATCAGGCTGCGCGCCAGAAGCCCCAGCCGCCTCAAGCGTCGAACCAGAATCTCTATTCGCGCGGCTGAGCTGCGCTCGGGGCGGCCACATCATGGCCACCCCGCGGATAAATTCTGCACGGCTTCAATTCCTGGCAAACCGAGGGCATAGTGATGTGTTACCGGAGAAGCTCCGGGCCTGCAGATGCGCGTCTGCGGTGACAAGGAGAAGCGGTTCGCAAAGCGCCTGCGGGATCGGTGCCCAGCCGCATCAACGCCCCTCAAATGCAGCGACGGTATCGTCCGGCAGCGGCGCGTCGAACTCATCGGCAACGTGAATCTTGCCCTTGAGGCCGCCAAAGCGTCGCTCGATCTTAAGGCGTCCCAGCGGGACAAGCCGCGCCGCCGGCTTACCAGCCTTCGCAATAACGATCTCCTCACCGCGTGCGGCCGCGTCGATCAGTCTCCAAAACGGGGCTTTCGCCTCGCGGATATTTACGGTTCGCATAATTGCTCCCAGTGTTCGAAGTCATGTTAATGCATGTGCGTATCGGGTCAACTCGTGGTGTTTTTCAACGACCGCGATCAGCACTGCTACCCTGCACGTTCGCCGCGCTAAAATCCCCCCATGCCGAAAACGCTCCCCTCCCCGCCCCCAGCGCCCGCTGCGCCACGCAACGAATACACCGTCGACGAACTCGCGCGGGTGACGGACAGCACCGTGCGCAACGTGCGCGCCTATCAGGACCGCGGTCTGCTCGCGCCGCCGGAGAAGCGCGGCCGGGTCGGTGTGTACGACGATACCCATGTTTCGCGGCTCAAGCTCATCAATCACCTGCTCGCGCGCGGCTACACGCTTGCCAACATCCAGGACCTGATCAAGGCCGTCGACGAAGGCCACGACCTGCGCTCTATCCTCGGTCTGGAGACGGCCATCGGCAGTCGCTGGTCGCGCGAGATGCCCAAGAAATATTCGCTGCTCGAACTGCTGCAGATGTTCGGCGACAAGGCCTCGCCAGGCGCCCTGTCCAAAGCGGTCGATCTGGGCCTGCTCGAACGCCACGGATTGTCGTTCGTCGCCAACAGCCCCGCCGCGCTGTCGGCCGGTGCGACCATGGCACATGAAGGCATTCCGCTTGCCGATCTGCTCGACGCGGTACAGATCTCCCGACCGCATTTCAATGCCGTCGCCAAGGCGATGGTCGACCTCGTTGTGCGTCAGCTCGATCGCTATGAGGCCGATGCACTGCCGCCGCCCGCCGACGTACCCGCGCTGGTCGACGCGATCTGGCGGGTACGTCCGTTGGCCATGGTGCTGGTCGAAACCGAGATGAACCACGCGCTCGAGGACGCCGCCGGCGACTATCTCGGCAACCGCGTCGCAGCGATCATGGAAAAGCGACTCGGCAACGCGTCTGCTGGCAGGCCGTCGGCGGCGCCTCACGAGGACACGGACGCTCGCGTCAAAGGTAAAGCTGCGCTGCCGGCGAGCAACGCAAAAGCCAAAGCGAAGAAGTAATCCCACGCCACGCGCATAGCGCACCGAGTAGCACGCGCCGGGCACATTCCCCGTGCGCGTCATATCCAAATCTCCATTGCTTGGTTTGCGGTACGGCACGTCCATGCGACGATCCGTTGACCGCAGCAGCAGCATCCTTCCCGCCGCATCGGCATACGATCATCCGACGCACACGCTTGTCGGGATGGATGCGCATGGCCGCTGCCTCGACCGCACGCATGGAGAGTTTTCGAATGGCACGCAATCCGATCCGCCGCCCTCGTCTGGCCGCACCCACTGCCAACGCGTTCACCGCATTCACAGCCGTCACCGCATGCGCTGCGCTGACTGCAGTGACGCTATTTGGTACGGGCAACGCGCTCGCTCAAGACACCTCCAACGCAACCGAAAAAGTCCTGCGCATTGGCTATCAGAAAGCCGGCTTGCTCGCAGTCCTCAAAGTACAAGGTTCGCTGGAACAAAAGCTCAAGCTGCTCGGCTACAGCGTGAAATGGTTCGAATTTCCGGCCGGCCCGCAACTGCTTGAGGCGTTGAACGCGCACAGCATCGACTTTGGCTACACGGGCGCGCCGCCACCGGTGTTCGCTCAGGCCGCGGGCGTGGGCTTCGTGTATGTGGGCGCCGAGCCGGGAGGACGCCATACCGAGGCGGTCATCGTCAAGCCCGGTTCGCCGCTGCAAACGGTCGCAGATCTGAAGGGCAAACGCGTCGCTCTGCAAAAAGGCTCGAGCTCGAACTTCCTGCTGCTCGAAGCGCTGCAAAAAGCAGGCTTGCGCTACGAAGATATCCGTCCGGTCTACCTCGCCCCCGCGGATGCCCGCGCCGCATTCGAGAACGGCGACGTCGATGCGTGGGTAATCTGGGATCCTTACTATGCCGCCGCGCAAGAAGCGCTCAAGGCGCGCACGCTGGCAGACTATACGAACCTCGACACGGCCTACAGCTTCTACGAAGCGACCCGTGACTTCGCCCAGCAACACCCTGATGTCATCGGAGCGGTCCTCGGCCAGTTGCGCTCGACGGGCCAGTGGGTCACCCAGCATCCCGACGAAACCGCTGCCCTGATCGCGCCGAAGGTCGGTCTGGACCAAAAGCTGGTCGAGACGTGGATACGCCGCTACCCTTACGGCACCACGGCCGTCACCGACGAAATCGTCCGCTCGCAGCAAAGCGTCGCCGACGCGTTCTACGGCGCCCATCTGATTCCGCAGAAGATCACCGTGCGCGACAACGTCTGGCAAAACCAGCAAGTAGCGGCGAGTCTCGCAGCAAAATAAGCGGGTGGCGGGACGGCCTTCATACGCCTCTCCCATCCCGCATCTCGTAAAAGCAAACTGTCAAAAACGTTGAATCACTAGAACTTTCGCCTTTCGCTGCGGTCCCTTCTCCGCACGCTTCCACGCGTCATTCTCCGGGTTGCTCCGCTCTTGCGGACCGGCCGTTCGCCTCGCGCGAGCGTGCCGGCGCCCATTACCTCTTATGAGCCATCACGACGGCGCTCGCTCGCCGTCGCCTGAAAAACCAGGACCGTCACGGCCATGCAGAACCTTCTCGCCCAGATCCACCCAAACCGGTGGACCTTTCTCTGGGATTCGCTCACTGCCATCTCAATGCACCTGTGCGCCGCCGCGCTGATTCTCATGGTCGGCTGGTGGGTGGCGCGGCGTGTCGCGCGCTCACTCAACCGTTTGCTTACCAACCAGTCGCGCATGGACGCCACGCTGCGCCCCATCCTTTGCGACACCAGCCTATGGGGCATTCGCGTGGTCGCCATCATCGGCGCCCTGTCCCAGTTGGGTATTCAGACCGCGAGCATCGTCGCCGTGCTCGGCGCTGCCGGCCTCGCGATCGGTCTTGCGCTGCAAGGCACGATGCAGAACATCGCGGCCGGCATCATGCTGTTGCTGCTGCGCCCGTTCAAAGTGGGCGATTCGATCGAAGCGGGTACGGGTACCGTCGCCGGCACCGTCGAAGAAATCAGCTTGTTCACTACGCGTCTGACCAAATCCGACGGCATCTGCGAATACGTGCCGAATAGCGCGCTGTGGAGCAATTCGATCCGCAACTACAACCGCAATCCGACCCGCCGCCTCGATCTCGAAGTGGAAATCTCCGTACGCGACGATGTGGATCACGCGCTCGCCGCGCTGCGCGCCCTCGCCGCCGCCGATCCGCGCGCACTGCAAACGCCCGCGCCGCAAGTCATGGTGACCCGCTTCGACGACAGCACGGCGGTGCTCAATATCCGCGTGTGGGCGAAGATCGATGTGTTCTGGGACATGCGCTGGGATCTCGCCCGCCAGGTGCGCCAGACGCTCAACGATGCGCAATGTGGTCTGCCGGTCCGGACGCGGGAACTGCACATCGTGCAAAGCGGCGAACTGAGCGAGGCGGTGATGGATCGCGCGGCATCCCACCCGCGGGCTGTTACCCAGTAACGCCGGCCCAAGCGGTCATCGGCCGGCCGCATCTGGCCGCATTGCCCGCGCCTTGGCCGCCTGTTGATCCGACAAAAGCTGTTCCGCCTGCCGTCGTGCCCTTAGTGACACGACGGTGGCAGCCGCCCCTCGTTCTTCCCCGCCCCATAGAGTCCCCAACCTAAACGTCTGCTTGCGTCATTCCGTCTCAGCCTCTATCGTTACATTACTCAATGTCACAGTTAAGAGTGAATAACAGGAGACGGATCGGATGAACGCACGCACGATGCCCCCCGACGCCCTGGCGCCCCTCGAAACCGAGGTCGCCATTATCGGTTCAGGCTTTGCCGGCCTCGGCATGGCGATCCGGCTCCGTCAGGCCGGCATGACCGAGTTCATGGTCGCCGAAAAGGCCGACTCGGTCGGCGGCACCTGGCGCGACAATCGCTACCCGGGCTGCGCCTGCGATGTGCAATCGCACGTCTACTCCTTCTCGTTCGCACCGAACCCGCGCTGGACTCGCATGTTCGCGCGCCAGCCCGAAATTCGCGAGTATCTGGAGGCGTGCACCCAGCGTTTCGGCGTGCAGCGGCACATCCGCTTTGGTCACGAACTGGTGAGCGCCACCTATGACGAAAAGCGTCATCGCTGGCAGATGCTGTTCGCCAACGGTCAACGCTGGTCGGCGCGGGTGCTGATATCGGGCATGGGCGGCCTGTCGCGCGCGGCGCTGCCTGACATTCCGGGGCTCGATACCTTCAAGGGCAAGACCTTCCATTCGCAGCAGTGGGACCAC
>NZ_JAMFSB010000177.1 GCF_026225065.1 Paraburkholderia sp.
TCTTCGTAGACGCTCATTTACGGAATATGTCATCTATGACAACAACGCCGAAACGGCTGGACCGCATCGATATCGGCATCCTCAGCCAGTTGCAGCAGAACGCCCGCATCACCAATTCCGAGCTGGCTCGCGCGGTCAACCTGTCGCCCACGCCGTGCTTTAACCGGGTGCGCGCGCTCGAGAAGCTGGGGTTGTTCAAGCAACAGGTCACGTTGCTGAATCCGGAGCCGCTCGGGCTGCGCATCAACGTGTTTATTCAGGTGAGTCTGGAGAAACAGGTGGAAGAAGCGCTGCAGCGCTTCGAACAGGCCATCGCCGAGCGCCCGGAAGTAATGGAGTGCTATCTGATGACGGGCGACGCGGACTATCTGCTGCGCGTCGTGATGCCGGATATGCAGACGCTCGAGCGCTTCATCCTCGAACATCTGACGAAAATACCGGGCGTCTCGAACATCCGCTCCAGCTTCGCGCTCAAACAGGTGCGGTACAAGACGGCGCTGCCGTTGCCATCGTCGGGACTGACACTGATCGACCCGGACGATGTTTCAACGGACTGGCGATGAACGGCAAACGAAACCTAGGTCTTAATTCACGCCGCTTCCGACCCGATATGCGCCCGCAGTGCATCGACAAAAGCCCGCACCTTGGGCGGCGTATAACGCGCAGGCGGAAACAGCGCATGGATGCCGGCGGCGGGCGTCGACCAGTCCGGCAGCAGGCGGACGAGACGTCCGGCCGCGACATTCTCACCCACCGAGAAATTCGTCAGCGCTCCGACTCCACCGCCCGCTAGCGTCGCTGCCAGGCACGCCGGCGCGGTGTCCGCAAGAAACCCGGCGGTGAATCGGACCGTCTGCTTCTTGCCACGCGAATTTTCGAGCGAAACCGTCAACGGCTTCGCCAACACTGCGTTCCCCACGAACGGTAGCCGCGCCAGCGCCGTGGCTGTGGTCGGCGTGCCCCACGCCTCGACAAACGCGGGGCTCGCCACCAGCCAGCGCTCGAAGCTATCGACCTTCACCGCGCGGTGGCTCGAATCGGCCAGCTTTCCCACGCGGATCGCCACGTCGATACCCTCCGCCAGCAGATTCACCAACCGGTCGTTCGACACCATTTCGATGTGCAGCTCGGGATGCTGCTGCCGCAGCGCCACGAGCACCGGCGCCACCACGATCGCACCATAGTCGACCGGCGTCGCCACCCTCAGCGTGCCGCGCAGCGCGCCGCCGTCATCTCCCGCCGCCTGCAGCGCCTCGTCGGCAATGCTGAGGATTTGCCGGCTCGCTTCGTAGAACGCCCTGCCCGCCTCGGTGACGCTGATCCTCCGCGTGGTGCGCACCAGCAGGCTCGCCCCCACTTCCGCTTCGAGCCGCTGCATATGGGTGCTGACCATGGTCTTGGCGATGCCCAGCCGCTCGGCCGCGGCCGTCAACGAGCCGGCTTCGAGCACCGCGACAAAAACCGCCAGCCGGTTGAGATTCACATCGCTCGCGCTAGCCATTCGATTGTCCACTTTAAGAGGATGGAGTAACCGTGATTATCCATCTTCTCAGGTCAGTCGGCGAAGCATAAGCTTCTTCAACACCCCGAATTTCACTTCGCTTCACGGAGCACCCGATGTCCTCTACCAAGCCCGCTCAACCCATCAGGTTGCATACGACGCTGCTGTCCGGCCACGGCCACCGCGTCAAACTGTTCCTGACGATGCTCGATCTGCCGTTCACGGTGGTCGAACTCAATATGGCAGCCGGCGACAACCGCAAGCCCGCGCATCTCGCGCTCAATCCGTTCGGCGAGGTGCCGGTGATCGAAGACGGCGACGTGGTGCTGAGTGACTCGAATGCGATCCTCGTATACCTTGCGCACAAATATGGCGATCCGTCGTGGCTGCCCCTGGATCCGTTCGGAGCCGCCGCGGTGCAGCGCTGGCTCTCGCTAGCTGCAGGCAAGATCGCCTACGGCCCGTGTGCTGCGCGGCTGGTCACCTTGTTCGGCGCGCCGCGTCACCTGGAGACGGCGCAGACGATCGCTGCAGGTCTGTTCGAGGTGCTCGACGCCGAGTTGAGCGACAAGCGGTTCGCAGTCGGCGAAACGCCGACGATTG
Source organism: Paraburkholderia sp. (assembly GCF_026225065.1). GTDB lineage: Bacteria > Pseudomonadota > Gammaproteobacteria > Burkholderiales > Burkholderiaceae > Paraburkholderia. The sequence goes on from NZ_JAMFSB010000177.1 coordinate 2,105, forward strand.
CCGATATCGCGGCGCATTCGTATATCGCGCACGCGCCTGAAGGTGGCGTGTCGCTTGAGCCGTACCCGCATATCCGTGCGTGGCTGAAGCGAGTCGAAGCGTTGCCGCGCTTCTTGCCAATGCCTGCGAGCAAAGCCGGTTTGCTCGCCGAGGCCTCATAGCTCATGCAGGCGTGCTACGCCTGCCAACGCTGACTGTCCATCGAGGTCATCATGTCTACCCCTGCTCCGCCCTCTGCGTCTGCCCCAGTTCGCGTTCCCGCGCCCGGCTGGCGCGCCGCCGAATCACCCTTTCATGTGGGTGAGCTCGCAGCGCAGGAGCGGGTCGGCGTGCGGGAACGCATGAACGTCGACGCACGCCGCGGAATCCGCGACTATATGCCCGAGCAGCATCGCGCGTTTTTCGCGGAACAGCCGTTCATGGTGTTGAGCGGACTCGATGCGAGCGGTAAGCCATGGGCCACGCTGCGGGTCGGCGAACCGGGTTTCGTTTCGACTCCTGATGAACGGACTGTGCGCATCGCCGCGCGTGCGCTGCCGGGCGATCCGCTGGCGGCGTCGTGGCAGGTCGGTTCGCTGATCGGCGGGCTTGGTATTCAGCCGGCTACGCGTCGGCGCAATCGTGTCAACGGCGTGGTCAGTGCGATCGATCAGGACGCGCTCACGTTCAGCGTCAGTCAGAGCTTCGGCAACTGCGCCAAATATATTCAAAGCCGCGCGCCGAGTTTTATCTCCTCTGCACAGGAAGAGCCCATCACGCCGGAGTTGTCCACCGAACTCAGTGACGCCGACCGTGCACTGTTGTCACGTGCGGACACGTTTTTTATCGCCACCGCCAATGCTTCCAGCGAGGCCGGTCTGGCGCGTGGCGCCGATGTGTCGCATCGTGGCGGCAAGCCCGGCTTTATCCGCATCGATGACGCGCACACGCTGACCGTGCCGGATTTCAGCGGCAATCTGTTCTTCAATACGATTGGTAACCTGCTTCAGGATCCGCGCGCGGGACTGCTCGCGATCGACTTCGAAAGCGGCGATCTGCTGTACCTCGCCGTAGATGCCGAGATCATCTGGGAAGGCGCGGAAGTTGCGTCGTACGAGGCGGCCGAGCGCCTCATGCGTTTTCATGTCCGCGAGGTGCGGCGCACGCCGCGCGTGTTGCCGTTTCGCTGGTCGGCGGTGCAGTACGCCCCTCAACTCGCGAAGACGGGTAGCTGGAAAACGCAGCCCGAAGCGGTCGTTCCGGCTGCAAACGCGTGGCGTCAACTGAAGGTGGTCGAGGTGTGCGAAGAAACGCCGACGGCGCGCTCGTTCTATCTGCAACCGGTGGACGGCGCCACATTGCCGCGTTTCGAACCGGGCCAGTTTCTGCCCATTCGGTTGAACGTGGCTGGACATGCGTCACCGCTGATCAGGACATACACGCTCTCCGACGCGGACCACGGCCGCCACTACCGGATCACCGTAAAGCGCGAAGGTGTCGCATCGACGTGGCTGCATGAGCACATCACAGAAGGTGCAATCATCGAGGCCAAGGCTCCGTCAGGCGCGTTTACGCTGGTGCGGGCTAACGCGCGTCCGGTTGTGCTGCTGTCGGCGGGCATTGGCATTACACCGATGATCGCGATGCTGAATAGCCTGCTCGCTAGCCAACGTGGGGACGCGCAGCCCGAACACATCTACTTCGTTCACGGCGCACGCGACGCCAACGATCATCCGTTCGTCGAGCAGTTGATGGCTGTGGCCGCCACGCATCCGCAGGTCTCGGTGTATCTGCGCGACAGCCGGCCCAGCGAGGCAATGCCGGAAGATGGAGTGCGCTCCATGGGACGCGTGGATATCGAGTTCCTCAAACGCGTGCTGCCGTTCGGTGATTACGATTTTTACCTGTGCGGCCCTGGCGCGTTTATGCAGGACATCTATAACGGTCTGCGTGCGCTGAATATCGCGGATGACCGGATTCGTTTCGAGGCCTTTGGGCCCGCGAGCGTCAAGCGTGCTCAGAGCGCGGTTGTTGCTCCGGCTGCGGAGGTTGCTGCGACTGCCCTGGTCGCGCAGGTGCCCGTGCCGGCTGCGGACCCCGCGCAGGTGTCGAAAGTCGTATTCATGCGGACACGCCGCGATGCGATGTGGTCGAAGGAAACGGGATCGCTACTCGACCTCGCCGAAGCCAACGACGTGCCGGCGCAATCCAACTGCAGATCCGGCGTATGCGGGACATGCTCGACACGCTTGGTGTCGGGCGAGGTCACTTACCCAGTGCCAATCGAGGGAGAGGTTGCACCGGGGCATGCGTTGATCTGCTCGGCGATACCCGCGAGAACAGGATCTGGGGAAGAGTCGACCGTGGTGCTCGACCTGTAGTCACGCGGCGGCTATCCGTAGCCAGCCGCTCACCCCATTCCACTCAGTTCACTCCGCTTTCTTCACCCCGCCCGACGCACCGGCGGAAAACGTCGCGGACCCCGGCTAAGCGTCACTCGACGAAAGCGCTCACGCTTGTGCTCTTCTTCAAAGTGAGCAAGCGAAGGCTTCACCA
>NZ_JAMFSB010000178.1 GCF_026225065.1 Paraburkholderia sp.
GTGGAGCCCTGCCGGCCGGGGCGCCGTGCTTCTATCCCGCAGGCTGCGGCCCGGAACTGTCGCGATTCGCCTTATAATTCGCGGCACTACCCCATTCAGCCATCATGTCGTCGACTGCCACCCCCTCCCCCAACGCCGCCAGCCTGCTCGCTCCGATCGCCGAAGACATGGAGCAGGTGAATCGCGTCATCCGGCACCGCCTGGCGTCCGAGGTGATGCTGATCAACCAGATTTCCGAGTACATCATCAGCGCCGGCGGCAAACGCCTACGGCCTGCGCTGCTGTTGCTGGTGGCCGGCGCGCTGGGCGAGACGACGGGACACCGGCACGAACTGGCCGCAGTGGTCGAGTTCATCCACACGGCCACCCTGCTGCACGATGACGTGGTCGACGAATCCGACCTGCGGCGCGGCCGTCAGACGGCGAACGCCCTGTTCGGCAACGCGGCAAGCGTGCTGGTGGGCGATTTTCTGTACTCGCGCTCGTTCCAGATGATGGTCGGGGTCGGCAAAATGAGGGTCATGGAGATTCTCTCGGAGGCGACCAACATCATCTCCGAAGGCGAAGTCCTGCAGTTGCTGAACATGCATGACGCCGACGTGGACGAAGCGCGCTACATGCAGGTGATCCGCTACAAGACGGCCAAGCTGTTCGAGGCGGAGGCCCAGCTCGGCGCGGTACTGGCAGGCTCGGATGCGACCACCGAAGCCGCAGCTGCAGAATTTGGCCGGCGCATAGGTACGGCCTTCCAGATCATGGACGACTGGCTCGACTACACTGGCACGGCCGAATCCATGGGCAAGAATGCCGGGGACGACCTGCGCGAAGGCAAGCCCACGCTGCCGCTTATCTACCTGATCGAACGCGGCACGCCAGAGCAGTCGGCGCTGGCGCGCGAGGCGATCGAGCAAGGTGGCACGGACCGTTTCGATACTATTTTCGAGGCGATCACCCGCTCCGGCGCGCTGGACCATACGCTGGACTGCGCGAAACAGGAAGCTCAGGCCGCGGCCGCAGCAATTTCTTCGTTCCCAGATTCCATTTTTAAAGAGAGCCTGCTAGAATTATGTTCTTACTCGACGGCGAGACAGTCTTGAACTGGACTTAAATGCCGAATTAGTCTGAATCGAGTTGGCAGTATCCAGCAGTACAAATCGGGGTGTAGCTTAGCCTGGTAGAGCGCTACGTTCGGGACGTAGAGGCCGGAGGTTCGAATCCTCTCACCCCGACCAGATTTTGAAAAAGCCGCGCAGTGTTGCGCGGTTTTTTTTCGCCTGTCGTTTGTGCAATCGTCGTCCGCTCCTGGCCTTGGTGCTCCTACGTCTTTTGGCCAGGAAGGCACGCACGATCCCCTCTGCTATATTCTTTCCATCCCGGCCCCCTACCAGTTCGCGACACGTGGAACAACTACCCTTATGGGCGCAGATAGGCGCCGTCGTCCTGCTGCTTATCTGCTCCAGTTTCTTTTCCATCTCCGAAACGGCGATGATGGCGCTCAACCGCCACCGCCTGAAGCACCTCTCCAATCAGGGCGCGCTCGGCGCCAAAACCACGCAGGGGCTACTCGCGCACACCGACGAACTGCTCAGCGTGATCCTGATCGGCAACAACCTGTTCAATACGATCATCCCGGTGCTCACCACCTCGGTCGCGCTGCATACGTTCGGGCACAACAACTTGGTGCTGTCCATCGCAACCGGCATCGTCGCGTTCCTGATCATCGTGTTCGCAGAGATCACGCCGAAAATTGTCGGCGCCACTTTCCCGGAAAAGATCGCACTACCGGCCAGCCTGCTGATCGCACCGCTGATGCGCGCGACCAGGCCGATCGTCTGGTTCGTCAACCTGTTCGCCAACACCATTCTGCGCATCCTGCGTATCAATACCAAAGGCGCGCGCGATCAGCGGCTTTCGACTGAGGAACTGCGGACCATCGTACTCGAGTCCGGCAGCTTCATGCCGACCAAGCACCGTAGCATCCTGTTGAACCTGTTCGATCTGGAAAACATCTCTGTCGACGACGTCATGATTCCGCGCCGCCGGATCGAGGCGCTCGATTTCGACGCCCCGTTCGAGCAGATCCTGCATCAGCTCGAGACCTGCTATCACAACAAGCTGATCGTCTATCAGGGCGACATCGACCGCGTGCTTGGCGTGCTGCATGTGCGCAAGACACTCTCGGCGCTACACAACCAGGAACTGGAGCGGGAAACGTTGCGCGAACTGCTGGCCGAACCGTATTTCGTGCCGAGCGGCACGCCGGTGTTCCAGCAGTTGCAGTACTTCCAGGAAAGCCGCCACCGTACGGCGCTCGTCGTCAACGAATATGGCGAACTGCAGGGTCTGGTCACGCCGGAAGACATCATCGAGGAGTTGATCGGCGAGTTCACCACGTCGATCCCACGAGGCGCGAATTCTCGCGGCGGCTGGAACGAGGAAGGCGAGTGCATCGTCGCGGGCAGCATGCCGTTGCGCGAGCTGAACCGTTGGCTACAGCTGACGCTGCCGACCGACGGGCCAAAGACGCTCAATGGGTTGATTCTGGAAGTACTCGAAGAAATCCCTGACGGCGATGTGTGCGTGCAGATCGGCGAGATCAAACTCGAGGTGATGCGCAGTGACGATCAGGCGGTTCGCACCGTCAAGATTTTTAAACCGGGTTCACGCTCGGGGGCGAAGGGCAAGGTACCGCGGGCTTAACGAGAGAGGCGTGCGGCACGCCTGGCCATCCGGCTGAATAGCGGTCGTGACCGGCGTGACGGATGATGGAGTCGTTGTGTTCTACAGGCGGCTCCAGCCGGTTTCCGATGTCATCCTCTTACCGCTCCGCGCCGGCGGGTTCTACGCATCGCGCAGCAAATCTTGTTGCCGCAGCCGAATCACCGTATCGCGCCTCCGCCGTTGAAGCGGAGTCAGCCGCTGGCCCGGCGATGTCCGCGCCGCCTACGCCATCTCAGCCTTCAGCTGTCAGGCCGTTCGCCGGGGCAATCCGCGAGGACGCCACCGGCCGCAACCCAGCACCCGGCCTAGCCGATGCCGACAACACGCCCGCCGTCCGTCTGCTGAACGAAACGCTGCGGGAAGCCACGCGCCGCAACGCATCCGACCTGCATATCGAACCGGCCGAACAAGGTTGGCCGATGCGTCTGCGAATCGATGGCGTGCTGCATGCCATCGCGCAACCACCCGCGCATCTGCGCGATGCGTTCATCACGCGCGTGAAAGTCCTGGCGCGGATGGACATCGCCGAACGACGGATACCGCAGGACGGCCGCCTGCGCATTGCAACGAGCCCCGGCCGGTTCGAAGACTATCGGGTGAACTCGCTGCCCACGCTGTTCGGCGAAAAGCTGGTGCTACGCCGACTCGATGCGCTACCCACGGCGCTCTCGCTCGATTCGCTCGGGCTCAACTCCCCCCAGCGCGTTGCGCTCGAAGCTGCCATCGGTGCACCGCATGGACTAGTGCTTGTGACCGGCCCAACCGGTAGCGGCAAGACACTCTCGCTGTATTGCTTCCTGCAAATGCTGAATGCCGAATCGCGCAATGTCTGCTCCGTGGAAGACCCCGCTGAAATCCAGCTGGCCGGCATCAATCAGGTCAGCGTGCGCGAGAAGGCAGGCCTCACTTTCGCCGTCGCGCTACGCGCCTTCCTGCGCCAGGATCCCGACGTGATCATGGTCGGTGAGATCCGCGATGAAGAAACCGCGGATGTTGCCGTCAAGGCCGCGCAAACCGGCCACCTGGTGCTGTCCACGCTGCACACCAACGACGCGCCCGCTGCCATCGCGCGCCTGATCGATATCGGCGTCGAACCGTATAACCTCGCTGCCGCGCTACGGATGGTGACAGCGCAACGCCTCGTGCGACGACTGTGCGTAGCTTGCCGGACGTCGGCGCCGCAATCGGCAGCCGCCCTGCGCGCAGCAGGCTTCGCTGACGACCAGTTCGACGGCTGGCACCCCTACGAAGCGAAGGGCTGCGAAGCATGTCACGGTATCGGCTACCGCGGGCGGATCGGCATTCACCAGGTTATGCCGGTATCTGACGCGATGCGCGAGTTGATCGTTGCAAGCGCAGGCACCCATGCGCTAGCTCGCCTTGCTCACGCCGAGCACGTAACCACGCTACGCGATGCCGCGCTCGCGCGCGTGCGAGACGGTACCACCAGTCTCGCCGAAGCCTTGGGTGCTACCGAGGTCACATAACGATGACGAACCGCCCATCCTCCGGTACCGAAGTGCGTGACGTGCGTTTTGCATGGCGCGGCGTCGACGCAACCGGCACGCAACATAGCGGCACGCTGATTGCGCCGGACACGGATGCCGTCCGAGCCGTGCTCAAGCGCGACAAACTGTTCGTCGTCGAGATCAAGGCGCGTGGGCCGGCGCCGCGGCCCAAAGCACGCGCGGCTGAAGTGACGAGGTTCACGCGCCAACTCGCGAGCCTGCTGCGCGCCGGATTACCGCTCGCACCTTCGCTCGATCTGCTGGCGCAAGCGCCTGCACCCCGTCAGCGCGGCATGTCGCGGATCGTAGGTGCCTTGGCGCGTGACATCACCGGTGGCCTGAGTTTCTCCGCGGCACTGGCGCGGCATCCGATGCAATTCAACGCGCTGTATTGTCAGCTGGTCGCGGTCGGCGAAGCGGCCGGTGCGCTGCCTGCCGTGTTGGCTCGCGTCGCAGACGACCGCGAGCGCGGCGCCGCACAACGCTCCAAAGTAAAGGCAGCGCTCACCTATCCGGTCGCGATCCTGTTGCTAGCGCTCGCCATCACCGCCGCACCATTGATCTGGGTCGTGCCGACCTTCAAACAGATCTTCGACGGCTTTGGCGCGCGCTTGCCGGTGCCGACGCAGATCGTGATAGCGCTATCCGCCGGCGCAGCACGCTGGAGCGTGCCCGCGCTCGCGTGCGCAGTGGCAATAGGTACCGCAGTGACTTACCTGCTGCGGCATTCGGAAACAGCACGGTTGACGCTTGGTCGCCTCTCGCTAAGATTGCCCGTAGCAGGCCCACTGCTGGCTACGTTATGCGCCGCCCGCTGGAGCCGTGCACTCGGCACACTGTTGTCCGCCGGCACGCCGCTCGCAGACGCATTCGATTCGCTCACGCACGCCACCGGCAACGCCTGGTTCGATCGTGCCACTGTCGACATCGCAGCCCGCCTGCGGCGCGGCGAACGCCTGGCCGCGGCGATGCGCGCGGTACATTGCTTTCCGGCCGAAGTGGTTCAGCCGGTTGCCGTCGCAGAGGAGTCCGGTGCATTGGACGCGATGCTGATCGACGTGGCGTCGCTCGGCGATCGTCAGGTTGACGAAAAGATCGGCACACTTGCCAGCCTGTGCGAACCGCTGGTGATCATCGTGCTGGGGACACTGGTCGGTGGCCTCGTGATTGCGATGTATCTTCCCATCATTCAACTCGGCAACGTGGTGTAGCATCGCAGCCGAATCCCACTCTTTTGCCATGCCGGCTAACTACGCAACCGTGTCAGACACTTCCTTCAGCGCGCTTCATGGCCACGTTGCGGCCGGCCTCGGCGCCAGCTTTAGCATCTTGCCGGCCGGCGTGCAACTCACGTTCGCCATCGTTTTCGGACTGGTTATCGGCAGCTTTCTAAGCGTGGTCGCGCACCGCCTGCCCATCATGCTCGAGCGCGCGTGGCGCGACGAGATCAGCGGCACGACCGACCAACCGCCAGCGGACGACGGCCTGCCCGCGCGCTATAACCTGTCGGTGCCACGCAGCGCGTGCCCGCATTGCGGACACGTTCTGCGCGTGTGGGAGAACATCCCGGTGGTGAGCTACGTGTTGTTGCGCGGACGATGTTCCGCGTGCAAGGCCCACGTGTCGGTACGCTATCCGTTACTCGAGATCGCCAGCGCTACCTGCGCCGCGGGAGCCCTGAGCGTGTTCGGTCCTACCACGATGGCGCTTGCCGCGTTCGGCCTGTGCGCCGCGTTGCTCGCCACGAGCGCGATAGACATCGACACGCACCTGCTGCCTGACTCGCTGACGCTGCCACTGCTATGGGCCGGGCTGATCGTCAATTTCAACGGCATGTTCGCCAGCCTGCACAGCGCGGTCGCCGGCGCCATTGCGGGGTATCTTGTACTGTGGGTCGTCCATTGGGTGTTCAAGCTCGTACGGGGCATCGAAGGCATGGGTTATGGAGACTTCAAACTGCTCGCCGCGCTCGGCGCATGGCTTGGCTGGGCCGCGTTGCCGCAGATCGTGTTGATCGCCGCGGTGACCGGCGCGGTCGTGGGGCTTGCCGCTACGTGGCGCGGGCGCATGCGCTTCGAAGAACCGTTACCGTTCGGTCCGTTCCTCGCAGCCGGCGGCGCGATCACCCTGTTTCTCGGCTCCCCTCTCTATCTCGCACTCGGAGGCTGACGCATGTTTGCTGTGGGACTGACAGGCGGCATCGGCAGCGGTAAGTCGACCGTCGCGGACCTGTTCGCGACGCACGGCGTGGCAATCGTCGATACCGATCTGATTGCTCATCAGATCACCGCGCCGAACGGCGTCGCGATGCCGCAGATCGCCAGCGAGTTCGGTGCCGCATTCGTAGCAGCGGACGGTTCCATGGATCGCACCCGCATGCGCGCGCTGATCTTCAGCGACGAGGAAGCGCGTCGACGTCTTGAAGGCATCACGCACCCGTTGATCCGCGCCGAAACCGAGCGCGCGAGAAACGCGGCCAGCGGACCCTACGTCATGCTGGTGGTGCCGTTGCTGGTTGAATCGGGTGCATGGAAAACGCGTGTGGACCGTATATTGACCGTGGACTGCAGCGTCGAGACGCAGGTCTCGCGTGTGATGCGCCGCAATGCCTTCAGCCGCGAACAGGTGCTTGCCATCATCGCCCGTCAGGCGACCCGCGAAGCACGCCTTACCGCCGCCGACGACGTCATCGTCAACGACAACGACAACGACAACGACAACACCTCGATAGATGAACTCACGAGGCAGGTCGAGGAGCAGCACCGTTTGTACCTGTCGCTGTCCGGCGCTTGAGCCAGATCAATGACAGGGGCAACGGACCCTCAAGACAGTTCAGCCCTGTCGCAATAAAGAACAGAGAGCGCGCTCAAACAACCGCGAAACACGCGGAGAAACTTGCAAAAGCGTAGCAAAAAAGTGTGTGATTGCTAGGGTAGTCTCACGGCATTAGAATGTTCTGCATTCCCGTCACCGACCACGCCCGAGGCGAGCCCGCTTGATCCTTTACGAGTATCCCTTCAACGAGCGAATCCGGACGCTATTGCGCCTCGAAGACCTGTTCGAGCGCTTCACGTTCTTTCTGACTCAGGAAGATGCCAGGGAACATCACGTCGCGCTGACGACATTGTTCGAAATCTCTGAAGTCGCGGGTCGCGCGGATCTGAAGTCGGATCTGATGAAGGAACTCGAGCGGCAACGGCAAACGCTTGCGCCGTTCCGCGGCAATCCGGGCATCGAGCAGAGTGCCCTCGAGGCGGTGCTGGGAGAGATCGAACAAACGCTGTCCGGGCTGTCCCAGATGCAGGGTAAGACTGGCCAGCATCTTGCAGACAATGAATGGCTCGCGAGCATCCGCAGCCGGGCAATCATCCCGGGCGGCACCTGCAAGTTTGACCTGCCGTCTTACTACGCCTGGCAGCAAACTCACCCGGATCAACGCCGCCAGGACATCGCCAAATGGGTTACTCCGCTTTTGCCACTGCGCGACGCCGCGACCATCGTGTTGCGTCTGGCGCGTGAATCGGGTCAAGCCTCGAAGGTGATGGCGATGCAGGGCAGCTACCAGCAGATGTTGTCGGGCCGCTCGTACCAGTTGATGCAGGTGCGTTTGCAGCCGGAGCTGCGGGTCATTCCGGAGGCGAGTGCAAACAAGTACATGCTGTGGGTGCGCTTCACCGTGCAGGATGGCGATCTGCGGCCGCGCGCCGTTGACGTCGACGTGCCGTTCCAGCTTACGCTATGCAGCCTGTAACCTGACGGTCACGGGTGTGCGTGTGGGGCCGCCTTTCAAACAGAGAAAACGCCCCTATATTAGAAACCTGTCCCGTTTGCGATTGACTGCCTGACCAAATGATTACTGTCGTTAAATGCCCAACCTGTGCAAGGGAAGTCCGTTGGACGCCTGAAAACCGCTTCCGCCCGTTCTGCTCCGAGCGCTGCAAGCAGATCGACCTCGGCGCGTGGGCCGCTGAGAAATACAAGATCGGCAGCACCGACGAAGAAGCGCCCTCAGACGACGAGCCGAGCGGCGATTACAACCCGCACTGAGTGCCGGGTCGCGTCAACGCCGTTCCCCAGCGTCTCCCCGCCACGCCGCTATTCCGCAGCAAGCCACTCCAGCACGGGAATGGTCGCCGGCAGCAGCGGCGACACATCCGCAGGTAGCGATTGCCAGACAAACGCCTGCCCCTCGCGGCCATGCGGCTCACCAGTCCACTGTGTCACCTTGCAGAAATAAAGCCGCACATAGGCATGCGGATAGTCGTGCTCAAGCGTATGCCAGCGATGGCTCGCCTTGACCTCGATGCCCAGTTCCTCGTGCAGTTCACGGGCCAGCGCCGCTTCGACTGATTCGCCCGGCTCCAGCTTGCCGCCTGGAAACTCCCAATAGCCTTCGTAAGGCTTTCCTACTGGCCGTTGAGCAAGCAGATAGCGCCCATCGGGCTGCACCAGCACGCCGACCGCCACTTCGGTGACCGGCCGGCCAGTTGGGTTCGCAGCAGGCGCGTGGGTAGCGTTGGTGGTATCCGTCATGCCTGCGACTTCCGGCCGGACCAGTCGCGCGCGAACTGCCACGCCACACGTCCCGAGCGCGACCCGCGTTCTAGCGCCCACACGAGTGCATCCCCGCGCGCCGATTCGACCTCCGCGGCGCCGCAGCCGAAATGCTGCAGCCAGTGCCCGACGATCGTCAGGTAATCGTCCTGCTTGAACGGATAGAAGCTGACCCACAGGCCGAAGCGTTCTGACAGCGAGATCTTTTCTTCGACCACTTCGCCCGGATGAATCTCACCATCGGACGTGTGCTTATACGTCTCGTTGTCGCTCATGTACTCGGGCAACAGATGGCGCCGGTTCGACGTGGCGTAGATCACCACGTTATCGGACTGCGCCGCCACCGAGCCGTCGAGCGCCACTTTCAGGGCCTTGTAGCCCGACTCGCCATCCTCGAACGACAGGTCATCGCAAAACACGACGAAACGTTCCGGGCGCTGCGAGATCAGGTCGACGATATCGCCCAGATCGTGCAGGTCGTCCTTGTCTACTTCGATCAGGCGCAGTCCGTCTTTCGCGAAAGCATTCAGGCAGGCCTTGATCAGCGAAGACTTGCCGGTGCCGCGCGCGCCCGTCAGCAGCACGTTGTTGGCGGGCTGCTTGCGCACGAACTGGCGTGTGTTCTGCTCTATCAGGCCTTTCTGGCGATCAATGTTCTGCAGATCGTCAAGCGTGATGTCCGAGATGGCCGGCACCGGCTGCAGGTAACCGCGCCCCTGGCGCGTCCGCCAGCGGAAGGCGACCGCTGCCGACCAGTCGACGTCGGGCGTAGCGGGCGGAAGCACGGCTTCCAGGCGGCCGAGCAAAGCCTCGGCACGAGTCAGAAACTGTTCGAGTTTATCCATGACGAAAATTTAGGCTGATCGGATACTGGCTTAGGAGCGATAGTCGGCGTTGATGCTCACGTATTCATGCGACAAGTCACAGGTCCAGATCGTGGCGTGCGCATCGCCGCGGCCAAGTACCACGCGAATCAGGATCTCGGCCTTTTTCATCACGCGCTGCCCGTCTTCTTCACGGTACTCCGGATTGCGGCCGCCCGCTTTGGCGACGAGAACGCCGTCCAGATACAGGTCGATCTTGCCGACGTCGAGATCCGCCACGCCCGCATAGCCGATTGCCGCGAGAATCCGGCCGAGGTTCGGGTCCGAGGCATAGAACGCCGTCTTGACCAGCGGCGAATGGCCGATCGCATAAGCGATCTGGCGGCATTCGGCCACGTTCGCGCCACCTTCCACCTGCACGGTCATGAACTTGGTGGCACCTTCGCCGTCACGCACGATCAGTTGCGCGAGCGTCTGCGCAACCTCGGTCACCGCATCGCGCAGAGCCGCGTAAGCGGGCGAATCAGTGCTCGTGACCGCCGGCAGGCTCGACTTGCCCGAGGCGATCAGGATGAACGAATCGTTGGTCGACGTATCGCCGTCGATCGTGATGCAATTGAACGA
>NZ_JAMFSB010000179.1 GCF_026225065.1 Paraburkholderia sp.
GGTTCGGCTTCGCTAGTCCTTGAGGACTGGCGATTCGTAAACGTCGCGCCGGGCTGTTCGACACCAACTCGTTTACGACAAAATCACCCGCTCGTTAGCTGGTTGGCGACAGTTTTCGTCAAGAAAGCGGATTCATTAGCGGAAAAACGACATCCGAGGCGCACGTAGAGTGGCCGAGGATTAGCCAAAAAACGACAACTAGATTAAAATAAAAGCTCAATTGCGACAGGGACAGCGCGAGATGAGCGGACTCAAAGCGGAAAAACGACAATCCGAAGAACTTCTGTTTGCAACCGGCAACCCTGCACTCGACCGCGACCTGCAACGGCGCGCGAAGAGCGGTCAACTGACTCGAATCGCTGCTGGCGTCTATGTCGAGGCGGGCACTGACGAAGAAATCGCAGGCCGGGTTCAACGAAACTGGCAAAAGCTTGCAGCTCATGCTGTTCCTGGCGGAGTCGTTTCGCATCTCAGCGCGTTCACGCGAGGTATCACGGCTGCCAATGAAGTCGTGATATCTCATCCCACACGCTTCAACCGGCGTATTCGGTATCGTGGCCTCACGTTCGTCTTGCTTAAGGGGCCGGGCCGCCAACCCGGCGATTTCCCCCTCGGGTCATTTGATCTGTACTGGTCATCGTTCGAACGCGCCCTACTCGAAAATCTAAGTCGCGGCTCCGGGAGCACCCGCGCGCCACGCGAAGAAGTAGAAGAGCGGCTTATCACCTGTCTGAACGCAAACAAGGAGTCCGGACTGAACCGGATTCGGGACCGCGCCAGGGAATTGTCTGGGCCACTGGCCGCAGAGGCCAGCTTTGAAGTCCTCAATGGTATTGTCGGGGCGCTCCTAAGCACTCACTCGAAAGGCGCCCTAAAAACAAAAGCTGGGTTAGCGATCGCCCGCGGCGCCCCCATCGATGCAAACCGTATTAGTCTCTTCAACTCGCTTGCAACCGCTCTGCGGCTTGCGGTGCTGCCAGATATTGCGGAGATCGCCGCGCAAGGCAGCAGTCGAATCAATTTCGCATTCTTCGAGTCCTACTTTTCCAACTATGTGGAAGGGACAAAATTCTCCGTAGAAGAAGCCGAAGGCATCGTTCTACGCAACAAGATTGTTCAACAACGCCCCAAGGATTCCCATGACGTTCTCGGCGTGTTCGATCTTGCCAACAAGACTGACACCCGGGCCGCTGTTCCACCGGTCGGTGAGGACTTCGTCGATGTTCTACAGCACCGGCACCTGGCAATGCTGGGACGACGTCCCGAAGCGAGTCCCGGCCAACTGAAACTTGAAACGAACTATGCCGGCACCACCCAATTCGTCCAACCTTCTCACGTTCGCGGGACGCTCGCAGAAGGGTCGCGTCTGGCGTTGACCGTTCCCGAGGGGCTTGCTCGGGCCGTCTACTATCTGTTCCTGATCGCGGAGGTTCATCCGTTCGAGGACGGTAACGGACGTTTGTCGAGATTGGTCATGAACGCCGAGTTATCCAGAGTGGAGCGCTGCCGCGTAATCATCCCGACGCTCTTCCATCCCCAGTTCGTCGATTGTCTTCGAGTGCTCACACAGGGGCAGCAAACGGAGCCGCTGATCAAGGCTATTTCCCGGATGGCGGTGTGGTGCGCCCAGTTCGACTATTCGGACCTCGTGAAGTTGATCCCTCTGATAAAAGCCACAAACGCCTTCGAAGAATCACCCGCGGAGTTTCGTCTGCTCAACGCGGATGGTTCCCGCGCAACGTGAGGATTGCTCTCCCCCGAAGCCAACGATCGATTTCGAGCTTGAGTCGTAAAAAACCCCCGCCGGCGTTAAACCGAGCGGGGGTCTTTGCTTGCAGCAGTCAACCGCGCTTAAACGACCGCGGCAACCGGCTCCGTACCAGCAGCCTCGGCGAGGATCAGCGCCTTGTCTGTCGCTTCCCACGTAAATTCCGGCTCTTCGCGGCCGAAGTGGCCATAAGCCGCGCTCTTCTCGTAGATCGGACGCAACAGATCCAGCATCTGGATGATGCCCTTCGGACGCAGATCGAAGTGTTCCTGCACGAGACGCGTGATCGTCGCATCCGACACGCGGCCCGTGCCGAACGTGTTGACCATCACCGACGTCGGCTCCGCCACGCCAATCGCATACGACACCTGAATCAGGCAACGCGACGCCAGACCGGCAGCCACGATGTTCTTCGCGACGTAACGGCCAGCATAAGCAGCCGAACGGTCGACCTTCGACGGGTCCTTGCCGGAGAACGCGCCGCCGCCGTGCGGTGCTGCGCCGCCGTACGTGTCGACGATGATCTTGCGGCCCGTCAGGCCGCAATCGCCTTGCGGGCCGCCAATCACGAAGCGTCCGGTCGGGTTGACCAGGAACTTGATGTCGCCCTTGATCAGATCGGCCGGTAGCGTCGGCTTGATGATTTCTTCGATCACGGCTTCACGCAGCGTGGACAGTTCGATATCCGGCGAATGCTGCGTGGACAGCACGACCGTGTCGATTGCATGCGGCTTGCCGTCGACATAGCGCACGGTGACCTGCGACTTCGCATCCGGACGCAGCCAGGGCAGACGGCCGTCGCGGCGCAGGTTGGCCTGGCGCTCGACCAGACGGTGCGACAAGTGGATCGGCAACGGCATCAGTTCCGGCGTTTCTTCACACGCAAAGCCGAACATCAGGCCCTGGTCGCCGGCGCCCTGATCGAGGTTGTTGTCATGTGCACGGTCGACGCCCTGGGCGATGTCCGGCGACTGCTTGTCGTACGCGACGAGCACCGCGCAACCGCGGTAGTCGATACCGTAGTCGGTGTTGTCGTAGCCGATGCGCTTGATCGTATTGCGCGCGACCTTGATGTAGTCGACGTTTGCATTAGTGGTGATTTCACCGGCAAGCACGACGAGACCGGTGTTGCACAGCGTTTCCGCGGCAACACGTGAGTATTTGTCCTGAGCCAGGATCGCGTCGAGAATCGCGTCCGAGATCTGGTCCGCCACCTTGTCCGGATGGCCTTCGGAAACCGATTCTGAGGTGAAGAGATAGTCGTTTGCCACGTTGCAGACTCCTGTTATGTGGTTACGGTTGAGTTTCACGTAGCCAGCTCCGGGAGCCTGAAGCGGCGACGCTTTAGCGGATTTCCTGACCGCCGGGTGCGTATCACGTGGATCGCGCCTGGCAGCTTCGCCCCGCAAGTTGTCTATTAACTCGGCGAAGCCCTTATTATAGCGACTTCCTACAATTGTCACAGAGTACCCACGCGTGTTGTATTTCGACTCGTTTTCGGTTTTCTCGAACGTAGCGTCCCCGAGTGTGCGCCGCGGAGCGTCAGCATGCTGAGCCGCTTCGGATCCAAACTCGCCATCGGACTACTGAAACTGTTTGCGCTGTTGCCATACGGCCTGATCGCCCGCCTCGGCGACGGCCTCGGCTGGCTTCTCTATCAGGTCCCCAGCAGCCGCAAGCGCATCGTCCATATCAACCTGAAACTGTGCTTCCCCGAGTGGAGCGACGAACGCCGTGAGGACGTCGCGCAGAAGCACTTCCGCCACGCGATCCGCAGCTATGTGGAGCGCAGCGTGCAGTGGTTCGGCTCGGCCAGGCGGCTCGAGAAACTGATCCAGCTCGACAGCGCGATCGACCTCACCGATCCCAACCTGCCGCCCACGCTGTTCCTCGGTTTTCACTTTGTCGGCATCGAGGCAGGTTCGATCTTCCTCAACTACTCGCTACAGCGCCAGTGCGGTTCGCTTTATCAGCCAATGTCGAACCCGGAACTCGAGAAAGTCGCCAAGGCGGCACGGGCGCGCTTCGGTGCGGACATGGCGAGCCGCGCCGACAGCGCGCGCATGGTGCTGCGCTGGCTGCGCGACAAAAAGCCGGTCATGCTGGGCGCCGACATGGATTACGGCATGCGCAATTCAGCCTTCGTGCCCTTTTTCGGGGTGCCGGCCTGCACGCTGACGGCCGTCGGGCGGCTTGCGAAGGTCGGCCATGCACAGGTGGTGCCGTTTATCGGCGAGGTGCTGCCGAAGTACAAGGGGTACCGTCTCAAGGTGTTCAAGCCGTGGGAAAACTACCCGACCGGTGATGACGAGGCCGACGCGCGCCGCATGAACGCCTTCCTGGAAGAGCAGATTCCCAAGGTGCCGGAACAGTATTATTGGGTGCACAAACGCTTCAAGACGCGGCCGCCGGGCGAGCCTAACGTGTATTGAAACGTCGTTCGACGCACGTCTGCGCGCGTCACTTACAATAGCGCCATGAGATTGAAATTCACCAAGATGCAAGGCGCGGGCAACGACTTTGTCGTGCTCGACGGCTTTACGCAGCCGCTCAAGCTGAGCGCGGAGCAGGTGCGCGCGCTCGCGGACCGGCACTTCGGCGTCGGCGCCGATCAGCTGCTGCTGGTCGAAAAGCCCACCGTCGAAGGCGTGGATTTCCGGTACCGCATTTTCAATTGCGACGGCGGCGAGGTAGAGCATTGCGGCAACGGCGCACGCTGCTTCGTCAAATTCGTGCGCGACACCCATCTGACCGACAAGCGCAGCGTGCGCGTCCAGGTGCAAAATGGCGTCCTTACGCTGACCATACAGGACAACGGCGAAGTCACCGTGGACATGGGTGTGCCGGTGTTCGAACCGGCCCGCGTGCCGTTCGATGCAGGCAGCCTCGAAGGCCGCCGTGAAGGCGACGACACGCTCTGGCCGCTCGAGGTGAATGGCGCCACACGCTGGATCTCAGTCGTTTCGATGGGCAATCCGCATGCGGTGCAGGTGGTCGACGATGTCGAGGCGTTTGCCGTCCTCGTCGACGGCCCGCTCATCGAACATCATCCGCGCTTCCCGCAACGCGTGAATGCCGGCTTCATGCAGATCGTCGCTCGCAACGAGATCAGGCTGCGTGTCTACGAGCGCGGTGCCGGCGAAACGCTGGCGTGCGGCACGGGCGCCTGCGCGGCAGTCGCCGCCGGCATTCGCCGCGGGTTGCTCGACACGCCGGTGAAGGTACATACCCATGGCGGCGCGCTGACCATTTCCTGGAACGGTGAGCACGAAAACACACCGCTCCTGATGGCCGGTCCCGCTGCGACCGTCTTCGAAGGTGAGATCGAACTGGCCGACTGAGCGAACGAACGCGCGGCCGGATGCACAGCCCGCGCCTGACCCGACCAGTGGCCAGTTGCCCCCAATGACCGACGCGCCCACGTAAGGGCGTAGTCCTTTAGCCGAAACCATGAACGATCGCGAAGTCGCCGAATACCTGCTCGCCAACCCCGATTTTTTCGCGGAACACGCGGAAATGCTCGCGACCATCAAGCTCGCGAATCCGCACGGCAAATCCGCGGTCTCGCTGCAGGAACGGCAGATGGAAATGCTGCGCGACAAGAACAAGCTTCTCGAACGGCGTCTTGCCGAACTGCTGCGCTACGGGCACGAGAACGACAGCATTGCCTCGAAATTCAACCGCTGGACCACCCGTGTGATGGCTGAGCGCGATCCGTACGCGCTGCCGCGTACCATCGCCAACGGTCTGCGCGAGGTGTTCGACGTGCCGCAAGCAGCGCTGCGCGTGTGGGACGTGGCCGACCCGTACAACCAGGCGGACTTCGCGCGCCAGGTTGGCGAGGAAGTCCGCATCTTCGCGAATAGCCTCACTAGCCCGTACTGCGGGGCGAATACCGGCTTCGAAGCGGCCCAATGGCTCGTGCCGGCAGTGACCTCCGTACCCGCGGAAGGAGCCGCGGCACAGGAAGGTGCCCACGCAACGGAATCGATCGCGCTGCTGGCTTTGCGCGAACCCGAGGGCCAGGAAGACGCGCCGACTTTCGGCTTGCTGGTGATGGGCTCACCCGACCCGCGCCGCTTTCACGAAGGCATGGCCACCGACTTCCTGACGCAGATCGGTAGCCTCGCCAGCGCGGCGTTGAGCCGTCTGCTGCCGCGCTGACGCGTCCGGCAGCACGCGACTTCGCCACCCCGACACCGCTCGCACAGCCCGCGCCCGCTACCGTGACCACCGCCAACCCGATCGTCGACTACCTGTCGAACCTCGAGCATGAGCGGCGGCTATCGGCGCATACGCTGCGTGGCTACACCCACGAGCTCGACGAACTGAAGCTGCTGGCCAAGGGTCGGCCGCTCGAAAGCCTCACCGCTATCGACATCCGCGGCGCCGTCTCCAGAGCACACGCGGCAGGCATGACGGCGCGCTCGATCAGCCATCGGCTGTCGGCATGGCGGGCGTTTTACCGCTGGCTCGCAGGCCGCGTCGACCTGCCGGCCAACCCGGTCGCCACCGTGCGGGCGCCGAAGCAGGCGAAAACGCTGCCCAAGGCGCTCTCGGTCGACGACGCCAACCGGCTGATGGAAGCGCCCAGCGCCGGCACCGCCGAAGGGCTGCGCGATCACGCGATTCTCGAACTGTTCTATTCGTCTGGCTTGCGCCTCGCCGAACTGGTCGGGCTGGACGTGCGCTTTGCCGACGCCGACGGCTATCGTTCCGCTGGCTGGCTCAAGCTCGAATCGACGGAAGTCGAGGTGCTCGGCAAGGGCAACCGGCGCCGCATCGTGCCGGTCGGCAGCAAGGCCATCGACGCACTCAACGCCTGGATCGCGGTGCGCGGCGAGTTCGTCAGGCAGGATCCGCATCCGCTGTTTCTGTCGGCGCGCGGCAAGCGGATGTCGCCGAACGTCGTGCGCGACCGCGTCAAACGCCTGGCGCTGGTCGCCGGCATTCCTGCCAACGTGCATCCGCACGTGCTGCGCCATTCGTTCGCGACCCACGTGCTGCAATCGAGCGGCGACCTGCGCGCTGTCCAGGAACTGCTCGGGCACGCCAGCATCACGGCGACCCAGGTGTACACCGCGCTCGATTTCCAGCATCTGGCGCACATCTACGATCAGGCGCATCCGCGCGCCAAAAAACGCGACTGAGACGGTTTTCCTGGGCCTTAGATGCCCAGAGTCTCCTGTTTCGCCGCTTTACGCGGCACCTTGTTCTGCTCAACACCTCTCGAAGTCATGAATATCGTCACGCTGAAACCGTCGAAAGAAAAGTCGCTGCTGCGCCGCCATCCGTGGGTCTACGCGACCGCTATCGACCGCGTCGACGGCAATCCGGCAGCCGGCACCACCGTGCTGGTGCGCTCGCACGACGGCCGCTTTCTGGCGCGTGCCGCCTACAGCCCGCACTCCCAAATCCGCGCGCGGGTGTGGAGTTTCGACGAAGCCGAGCCGATCGACCACGCGTTCTTCAAGCGCCGCGTGCAGCGCGCCATCGAGCACCGTCGTGCGATGGTCCACAACACCGGTGCCGTGCGCCTCATCTTCGGTGAGGCCGACGGCCTGCCGGGCCTGATCGTCGACCACTACATCGCCGACGACGCCGGCCAGCGCAGTCAGCTCGTCTGCCAGTTCATGGCCGCGGGTGTCGAGGCGTGGAAAGAGGCGATCGTCGCGGCGTTGAGCGTGGCAACCGGCTGTCCGAACGTCTACGAGCGCTCGGACGTGTCGATCCGCGAAAAGGAAGGTCTGGAGCAGATCACCGGCGTGCTGGCGGGCGAGCCGCCGTCCGACCCGCTGATTGCCAGCGAAAACGGCGTGCGCTACCACGTGGATGTGCGCAACGGCCACAAGACCGGTTTCTACGTCGATCAGCGCGACAACCGGGCGCTGGTACAGCAGCTCGCGCAGGATCGCGAAGTGCTGAACTGCTTCTGCTACACCGGCGGCTTCTCGCTGGCCGCGCTCAAGGGCGGGGCGAAACGGGTGGTTTCGATCGACTCGTCCGGCGAGGCGCTGGCGTTGGCGCAACAAAACGTCGTGGCCAACGGTTTTGACGCCGGGCGCGCCACCTGGCTCGACGCCGACGCCTTCAAGACGCTGCGCCACCTGCACGAGGAAGGTGAGCGCTTCGATCTGATCGTGCTGGATCCGCCTAAATTCGCGCCGTCACGCGAACACGTGGACCGCGCCGCGCGCGCCTACAAGGACATTAACCTGACGGGCCTCAAGCTGCTGCGCCCGGGCGGGCTGCTCTTTACCTATTCGTGCTCGGGCGCCATCGACGCCGAGCTGTTCCAGAAGATCGTCGCCAGCGCGGCGGCCGATGCCCGCGTCGACGCCCGCATCCTGAAGCGTCTCGGCGCCGGCGTCGATCATCCGCTGCTCACCGCATTCCCGGAAGGCGAGTATCTGAAAGGCCTATTGTTGCAAATCGCCTGATCGCCCATAGTTTGGGGATATTTCCCTTGCTGGCAGCGGGATTTACGGCGCGTCCGGAACCCGGCCTGCAGCGGCTTGACAGATATGTTTCAATAACCGATCGGCTCGAACGGCGCGGCCTACGTCCGCGGCGTTCGACACAAGCATTCCGATTCACGCACAAAACAGGCGACCACCATGATTCCCGTCACTATCCTGACCGGCTTCCTCGGCAGCGGTAAAACCACACTGCTCAAGCGCATCCTGAACGAAAAGCACGGCATGAAGATCGCCGTGATCGAGAACGAGTTCGGCGAAGAGAACATCGACAACGAGATTCTCGTGCAGGACAGCAACGAGCAGATCATCCAGATGAGCAACGGCTGCATCTGCTGCACGATCCGCGGCGACCTGGCGCGCGTGCTCAGCGATCTGGCCGCGAAAAAGACCGCCGGCGAGCTGGATTTCGAGCGCGTCGTGATCGAAACCACGGGTCTCGCGAACCCGGGCCCGGTCGCGCAGACGTTCTTCATGGACAACGAGATCGCAGACGAATTCCTGCTCGACGCGATCATCACGCTGGTGGACGCGAAGCACGCGAATCATCAGTTGGATGAGCATGAGGTAGTGCAGCGCCAGGTCGGCTTTGCGGACCGCCTGTTCGTCACCAAGTCGGACCTTGTGGATGAGGCTACCCTCGACGACCTGCGCCATCGCCTGCTGCACATGAATCCGCGCGCGGCGATCAAGGTGGTGAATTTCGGTGAAGCCGACATCAAGGAAATCTTCGATCTACGCGGCTTTAACCTGAACTCCAAGCTCGAAATCGACCCGGACTTCCTCGCCGAAGACGAGCACGCGCATGACCACGCCCATGATCACGACCATGGGCACGATCACGATCATGCGAATTGCGACCACGATCATGGCCAGTGCGATCACGAAGGCCACGACCACGGCCACGCGCACCACCACCATGCGCATCACGACGACAAGATCAAATCCTTCGTGTTCCGCAGCGACCGGCCGTTCGATCCGAACAAGCTCGAAGACTTCCTCGGCGGCATCCTGCAGATCTACGGCGAGCGCCTGCTGCGCTATAAGGGCGTGCTGTATATGAAAGGTGTCGACCGCAAAGTGGTGTTCCAGGGCGTCCATCAGATGATGGGCAGCGATCTGGCCGCCAAATGGCAACCGGTCGAAAAAAAGAACAGCAAGATGGTGTTCATCGGCATCGAACTGCCGCAAGACCTGATCGAGGACGGCCTGAGCGCTTGCCTGGCGTGAGTGCCTGCCTTGCCTGAGGGGCGGATTGGCCCGAGCTGCGGCTCGCGGGTTTGCGGTGGCGTACGCCCGCGGCGTTCGGCGTTCGGCGTTCGGCGTTCGGCGAGCGGCGAGCGGCGAGCGGCGAGCGGCAGAATAGCGCCCGAAAAAGAGCCAAAACGAGCCGGGAACGCGAAATGCTGCGGGCTCGACAAGTCCCGAATCCGGCTGAAGCCGACCCGAGAGCACGACACGTGTGAAAAACGCGTGAAAACCCCTGTTGCAGGAATCGTGCACGCCCATCGCTTTTTAGCCGTTCGCGCGTTATATTTTCGGGATATTGGCGTGCCGCCCCTCGGAATAATCCCGGTTGCGGCGGCGGATTGTGATTCAGTTACAATACGTGCCCACTGGAGAATGAGAACGATTGCCCGGCCAGCGCGTATCCCGCGCCGGGCCTGACGCGGCGCCGGAAAATCTAGTCCGGGAGCAGCACGCCGACAAGCTGGCTGGCCCACCGCCTCGAAAGGCGCGCCGCCGGTAAGTAATGCCTCAGGAGCATTTGAAGATCGTTTCCAGAGGAGTTCGGCCCCGCATCGACGCCTGGGCGCCTGGCGCTTTGGCGTCCGGCGTTTAGGACGCCCCGCGCTTCGGCGTCACGACAGCCCACCGTCCGTGTTCGCCGGCGCTCATTGAGCGTTTGTACGCGCCTTTGCGGGCAACACGAGAGTGCGGGCAACATGTACGAGTTTTGCCTCACATTGAAGAAGCAAGCCAGATGACGACGAAACGACTCTTGACCGAAGCCGAAATCCTGAAGATGAGCGACAAGGATTACATGAATGAGGATCAGCTCGCTTTCTTCAAGAACAAGCTCGAACAGCTGCAGGCGGACATTCTCCGCAATGCCGGCCAGACGACCGAAAACCTGCGCGAAACCGTGATCGTGCCGGACCCGGCCGATCGCGCGACGATCGAGGAAGAGCATGCGCTGGAACTGCGCACGCGCGACCGCGAACGCAAGCTGCTGAAGAAGGTGCAGCAATCGATTGCGCGCATCGAATCGGGCGAATACGGCTGGTGCGAAGAAACCGGCGAGCCGATTGGCATTCCGCGTATGCTGGCCCGGCCCACGGCAACCCTGTCGCTCGAAGCGCAGGAACGCCGCGAATTGCGCCAGAAGCTGTTCGGCGACTGAACGTCTGCGGCGCGGCTACCGCGCGCCCTGATACGCTGCTTCGTTGAGAGGCGCACGGTGAACTGTGCGCCTTTTTCTTTGCGCGGGTTGGGTCTCGAACCAGCGCGCCATGCCTTGATCCGGCTGCCATCCGGCTGCCGGAATCTTTTACCGCCCTGTATCCGGCTTCGCTGTAGAGCCGGTCATTTCTCTGTCCGCCCTTCTGATCTCCGCGACGTACCCCTTCTCAGCCGCTTTTTTCCGGCGTATTTCCGCCCTATGCCGCCCGGCTAGCTCTTGATATGACGGCGCAAGCCCTAAAATAAACCGGACATGCGTTGCATGAGCACGCCGCGCGGGCCGCTTTCTATCGGCTATACGCGGTGGTCCGCCGCCCAACGCATCGGCACGATGGCGCACAAGCGCCTCCGCGCCCTACCCGTTTTGCAAAAGGAATGCATATGGAGCAATTTCACGGCACGACGATCGTCTCCGTGCGTCGCGGCGACAAGGTCGCCCTCGGTGGCGACGGCCAGGTCACGCTGGGCAATATCGTCATGAAGGGCGGTGCCAAAAAAGTCCGGCGCATCTATAACGGCCAGGTGCTGGTCGGTTTCGCCGGCGGCACGGCCGATGCTTTTTCACTGCTCGACCGCTTCGAAGCCAAACTCGAAAAACATCAGGGCAATCTGACCCGCTCGGCCGTCGAGCTCGCCAAAGACTGGCGCACCGACCGCATGCTGCGCCGGCTCGAAGCCATGCTGATCGCGGCCGACGCGCACACCACCCTCGTCATCACCGGCAACGGCGACGTTCTCGATCCGGAAGGCGGCATCTGTGCGATCGGCTCCGGCGGCGCCTATGCGCAGGCGGCGGCCAAGGCACTCACCGACAATACCGAGATGTCGCCGCGCGAGATCGTCGAAAAGTCCCTGCAGATTGCCGGCGACATGTGCATCTATACGAATCACAACCGCGTTATCGAGACGATCGAGTAAGGACCCACGATGAGCACCATGACCCCTGCCGAGATCGTCTCGGAACTCGACAAGCACATCATCGGCCAAGGCCGGGCGAAGAAAGCGGTCGCGGTGGCGCTGCGCAACCGCTGGCGCCGCCAGCAGGTGGACGACCCGCTGCGCCAGGAAATCACGCCGAAGAATATTCTGATGATCGGGCCGACAGGCGTCGGCAAGACGGAAATCGCCCGGCGTCTGGCCAAGCTGGCCGACGCCCCGTTCATCAAGATCGAAGCCACCAAGTTCACCGAAGTGGGTTACGTGGGCCGCGACGTGGACAGCATCGTGCGCGATCTGATCGAAATTTCGGTCAAACAGACCCGTGAAACCGAAATGCGCAAGGTGCGCACCAAGGCTGAAGATCAGGCAGAGGACCGCATTCTCGACATCCTGCTGCCGAGCGCGCGGCCGGTCGGTTTCGGCGCCAGCGACACTGCAGACGAAGGTAGCACGACGCGTCAGACGTTCCGAAAGCGCCTGCGCGAAGGCCTGCTCGACGACAAGGAAATCGAGCTCGATGTCGAGCAGCCGCAGGTGGGCATGGACATCATGGGGCCTCCGGGCATGGAGGACATGACCGAGCAGATCCGTTCGATGTTCGCCAATCTCGGCGGCGGCAAGAAGACGCGCCGCAAGCTGAAGGTCAAGGAAGCGCTGAAGGTGCTGACGGATGAAGAAGCGTCCAAGATGCTCAACGACGAGGAAGTGAAAACCAAGGCCGTGCAGAACGTCGAGCAGAACGGCATCGTCTTCCTTGATGAGATCGACAAGATCGCCTCGCGCAGCGAAGCAGGCGGGGCCGAAGTGTCGCGCCAGGGTGTGCAACGCGATCTGCTGCCGCTCGTCGAAGGCACGACGATCAACACCAAGTATGGCATGGTGAAGACCGATCACATCCTGTTCATCGCGAGCGGCGCGTTCCACCTCGCGAAGCCGAGCGATCTGATCCCCGAACTGCAAGGCCGTTTTCCGATTCGCGTCGAGCTGGATTCGCTGTCGGTCGAGGACTTCGAATCGATTCTGGTGTCGACGGACGCGAGCCTCGTGAAGCAATACCAGGCACTGCTCGCGACCGAAGACGTACGCCTCGACTTCGCCGACGACGGCATTCGCCGCCTCGCTGAAATCGCCTTTTCGGTGAATGAAAAGACCGAGAATATCGGCGCGCGCCGGCTTTACACCGTGATCGAAAAGCTGTTGGAAGAGGTGTCGTTTGCTGCCGGCAACCATGCCGGCACGGATGTCAGGATCGATGCAGCGTATGTCGACCGCGCGCTGAACGAAGTCGCTGACGATGAAGACCTGTCGCGGTATGTGCTTTAACAACGGCACGCGGTTCGCCGTCGGCGGCGTAGTCCGCTGCTGAAACCGCTGAAACAAGACGCATGCAGCAGGAAAAACGGGCGGTCTCTTGCGAGACCGCCCGTTTTTTATTAATGCTCAACGGCTTCCTGGCGACGCATCGCCCGTGGCCGCAGCGTCCACCCGCGCGCTCGCACTCACTGCTTCACCGGCCGCTTCGCCAGCTTGCGCTGCAACGTCCGCCGGTGCATGTTCAGCGCCCGCGCCGTCGCGGAAATATTGCCGCCGTTCTCCGCCAGCACGCGCTGGATATGTTCCCATTCGAGCCGGGCCACCGAAAGCGGCGTGGGATGCTCAATTGCCGCGTCCGCCTGCAGCGCGCTTGCTTCGCTTTGCAGTGCCGAGAGAATCGTCTCCACGTTGGCAGGCTTGGCCAGATAGTTGTCGGCGCCATCCTTCACCGCCTGCACCGCAGTCGCAATGCTCGCGTAACCGGTCAGCACCAGCATCCGCGCGTCCGGTTGCAGTTCACGCAGTGGCGCCACCAACGTTAGGCCCGAATCGTTGCCCAGGTGCAAATCCACCGTGATCTGGCTGAACTTCTGCTGGTTCGCAAGCTTGATCGCCTCGTCAGCGTTGTGCGCTTCGGCCACCGTGTAGCCCCGCCGCGTCAGACCGCGCGCGAGGATGCCGGAGAACACTTCGTCGTCGTCGATCACCAGAAAATTCATGTCGCTCATGCCTGTTTCTCCGTATTGGATGACGCGGTGCCTGTGCGGCCCGCGCCGGATGATTGTCGACCCGCCACCGGCAAGCGCAACACCGCGCGGGTGCCGCGCGGCCTGGTCTCGCGGGCATCGGTCAGCTCGATCGATCCGCCGAGCCGCGCCGCTGCCGAAAACGCCAGATACAGCCCCACGCCATGACCACCCTGGGTGCTGTCGACTGGCATCGAGCCAAGCGAGCCGCGCAACGATGCCGGTATGCCGGGCCCTGCATCGCAAACTTCAAACTGGATGCGATCGCCCGGCAGCGAAAGCGTCGCCGCCAGCGTCACATGATCGGGGCTCGCGCGCGCTGCATTGTCCAGCAGAATCGTGAGAATCTGGCTGACCGCAACCGTATCGTCAAGATTCATTTCGGCGGGCGGCGTGCCAAGTTGCTCGAACTTGACGTGCGGATGACGCAGACGCCACTGCTGCGCGAACGACTCGAGCCACTCGCCAACCGGCTGCCGGCTCGCGGGCGCTGAGGCGCGCGAGCGCAGCCGTGCAAGCGCTGACGTACACAGCGTCATCTGCTGCTCGAGCAAGTCCAGATCCGCGGTGTAAGGGGCGAGACCCTTGTCGGTACGCGCTGCGTCGCGCAGTTCTTCGGAGAGCATCGCAATGGTCGATAACGGTGTGCCAATCTCATGCGCGACGGTCGCCGCCTGCACTCCGAGGGCCACCGCGCGTTCGTCCCGCAAGAGTCGCTGCTGGGCGTCGCCGAGTGCTGCGTCACGTTGCCGCAGTGCGCGCGACATGCGTGCGACGAACCATGCAATCAGGCCCACGCTCACCGTAAAGTTCACCCACATGCCTGCGCGATAGTAGTCGAACAGATTGGCTGGGTTGTCGAGATTCAGCGGCACGGAATCGAAGCCGAGCACGGCATAGCAAGCCACCGCAAACGCCGCGAGCCACAGCATCAGATGCCACGGCAGCACCGCCGCCGCGATCGCGAGCGAGGGCAGGTAAAGCGAGACGAACGGATTGGTCGTGCCGCCCGAGAGGAACAGCAAAGCCGACAAGGAACCGAGGTCGACCCATAGCTGGCCGAACAGTTCGAGATTGGATTCGGGCCGCTGGCGCGAGACCCGCCACCAGGTCAGCGCGTTGAAGGCCACTTCGAGGCTGATCACGAGCAACATGGCGGGCAGCGGCAGATGCACGCCGACAAAGATCTGCACGACAGCAATGGTCACAAGCTGGCCGATGATCGCAAGACTGCGCAGCCAGAACAGATGTCCCAGGTTGACTCGGCCGGTAACGGTTATACGGTGCATAACGCCAGTTTACCTGTTGGGAGTTGTCCGACACACTACGCTAAGCGCGGACAGTACCATCGACCGTTTTGACTGCAATCGCGCCCTCGCCTGGACAGACTTATGCCGCATACGATTTCCGACCCCGGCCACCCTGCGTGGGTCGCCTTTCTGACTTTTCTGCAACGCGCCGCGGCGGCGCAGCAGAACGGCGAGGCCGAAGCACAGGCCATCTGGCTTGAGGCCGCCGCGCTTCTGCAGCCGGTCGAACACGACACGCTTGCAAACATCACTGGCGCGCTGCTCGAACAAAACCGCCACGACGACGCCATTGCGTTCGCCGCCAGTATTGCGCAACTGCGTCCCGACGACGCCGCGGCCAGCTTCCGCCTCGGCTACGCGCTGCAGCTCGCCAAACGACACAGCGAGGCGCTGGTACCGTATCGCCACGCACTCACGCTCGAGCCAGACTTTCCGCAACTGCGCACGAATCTGGCTGGCGCACTCGCGCTCACCGGCGGTGATCTGGCCGAACAGGTCACGTTACTGGAAAGTGCGGTCGCAGCCGACCCGCTCGACAGCAACGCCTGGATCAATCTCACCCAGGCGAGCCGCTTTGCGATGAATCTGCCACGCGCGCTGGAAGCCGGCGCTCGGGCGGTCGAACTGGCGCCGCATAGCCCATTGGCGCTGAACAACTATGCGCTGGCGCTCAAGGAAGCGCAACGCTGGGACGACGCCGTTCATTTCGCGCAAGCTGCCTGCGAACTCGCGCCCGGTGACCCGGCGATGCGATCGAATCTCGCCTTGCTGCACCTGGTGCATGGCAACTACGCGCAGGGCTGGCCCGCTCACGAAGCGCGCTGGCAAGGTTCGAAGGAACTCGACGGCAACCGCCCCGCGATGCCGGCGCCGCAGTGGCAGGGCGAGCCGCTCGCCGGCAAGACACTGCTGGTGTGGGGCGAGCAGGGCATGGGCGACCTGCTGCAGTGCTGCCGGTTCATCCCGCTGCTGGCGGCGCACGTCCATGCGCAAGGCGGCCGCGTCGTCTGGAACTCGTTCCCGCAGATGGGAGCGTTGCTCGTGCGCAGCCTTGGCAGTCACGCGGACGGCTACTCGGCGGGTGGCGGCGTCGAGACGCTGCCCGCGTTCGACTATGAGATCCCGCTAATGAGCGTGCCGCTCGTGCTCGGCACGCTCGGCGATATCCTTTCCCGCTCGGTGCCGTATCTGCAAGCGGATCCCGCCGCCAGCGCAACCTGGCGCGAACGGCTTGCTGGAGAAAAACGGCTCAAGGTCGGGCTGGCGTGGACCGGCAGTCTTAATCACCAGCGCAATCCGTTCCGGGCAGTGGGTTGGCAGCGCTATGCGTCGGCCTTTACCGACATCGACGGCGTCGCGTTCTATTCGCTGCAGCATGGCGCTGGCGCAGATGTGGCCGCCGCGCAAGCAGCGGGGATGCCAATGGCCGATTACACCGGCGAGCTGAAAAGTTTTGACGACACTGCGGCCTTCGTCAGCGCGCTAGATCTGGTGATTACGGTGTGCACGTCGGTCGCTCATCTGAGCGGTGCAATCGGGCAGCGCACGTGGGTGCTGCTCGACGTCAATCCGCACTGGACATGGCTGCTCGAACGCAGCGATAACCCGTGGTATCCCGCCGCTACGCTATACCGGCAACAGCAATTCGGCGACTGGGATCCGGTGCTGGAGGACGTGGCGCGGAACCTCGGCACGCTAGTAGCGTCAGCGAGGTGAGCGGCCATAAACCCGCGGCGGCAGTCCACGGCAATACCCGGCCCTCAGACTCCTTCACCACCCTAAACGCTGCCCGCCTGCACGCGGGCGATATCGGCCGCGAGACATTCCGGGCACAGACACGGACTGCCCGGATCCAGCCGTTCGGCGGGCAGCGCCGGCATCGATTTGCACCAGCAGTCGAATGGCTGGCCGTGCATTGCACAGTCGAACACGCTGCGGCAGCGCGGGCAACGGGCGCTCTGTGCATGCGCCTCAGAAGCGGGCTGTTTCATGGCGACCCAATGAAGTACCGGACATCCGGTCAGGAAATGATGCCACGTCTGGCAAGCCACCTGAAAGCCCCTACCGCGACGGTGCGTCCGTAACCCGGTAATTCGGCCGAATTACCCGTGCAAACGGCGCCGAAAACGGTGCATAAGTGGCGTGCGCGCAACGTCGATTGCGCACTGCGAAAGCCTAGCGGGGCCGGGCGTCAGAACACGTCTGGAAAACCCTGTTGCAGCGCGCCAGTCCTGTACAATTCGCCGTGTTTCAACTGATCCATGCCGAGCCCTGCCGCCATGTCCGAAATTCCCGACCTCTCGCAGATCGCCCCCACCCTGAAGGCTGAAATCCTGGCCGAGGCGCTGCCTTACATCAAGCAGTATCACGGTAAGACCGTGGTCATCAAATACGGCGGCAACGCGATGACCGAGGAGCGCCTGAAGCAAGGCTTCGCGCGCGACGTCATTCTGCTGAAACTGGTCGGTATCAATCCGGTCATCGTGCACGGCGGAGGCCCGCAGATCGATCAGGCGCTCAAGAAGATCGGCAAGCAGGGCACCTTCATCCAGGGCATGCGCGTCACGGACGAAGAGACGATGGAAGTCGTCGAATGGGTGCTCGGCGGTGAAGTCCAGCAGGACATCGTCACGCTGATCAATCACTTCGGCGGCCAGGCGGTGGGCCTGACCGGCAAGGACGGCGGCCTGATCCACGCACGCAAGATGCTGATGCCCGATCGCGACAACCCCGGCCAGTATGTCGACATCGGCCAGGTCGGCGAAGTCGAGGCCATCAATCCGGCGGTCGTGAAGGCACTGCAGGACGACGCGTTCATCCCGGTGATCTCGCCGATCGGCTTCGGCGAAGACGGCCTGTCGTACAACATCAACGCGGATCTGGTCGCGGGCAAGCTGGCGGTGGTGCTAAACGCTGAAAAGCTCGTCATGATGACCAACATCCCCGGCGTGATGGACAAGGAAGGCAATCTGCTCACCGACCTGTCGGCGCGCGAAATCGACTCCCTGTTCGAAGACGGCACGATCTCCGGTGGCATGCTGCCGAAGATCTCCTCCGCGCTCGACGCGGCAAAGAGCGGCGTGCGCTCGGTGCACATTATCGACGGCCGAATCGAACACTCGGTGCTGCTCGAAATCCTGACCGAGCAGCCGTTCGGTACGATGATCCGCTCGCATTGAGCATGCTTCGATATGCGGCGCGTCCCGAGGATGTGCTGCATATTTCGCCTGGCGTTTTCCCTCGCCTTGGTGCGTCGGTTTCAGCATCGCACTCGGCATCAATTCAGCATCAAGCGCCCGGGCCAATCGTCTGCCGTGGCGCTCTTCCCTTCCCTTTTTCTCCCGCCGCACGCATGATGGACCGCAGGCATCCGCTCGTTCATTTCATATCGCGGCGGCACGAATCAAGTCCGCACTCCCATCACCATGCGCACCTTCCCGTCCAGACACGCTAAACGCCGCCGGCCTCACATCGCGGGCGGCAGCCCGGTATGGCTGTTCGATCTCGACAACACGCTGCACCACGCATCGCACGCCATCTTTCCCGAGATCAACCGGGGCATGACGCAGTACATCATCGATTCGCTGCAAGTGGAACGCGAAGAAGCCGACCGCCTGCGCAAGGTCTACACGGACCGTTACGGCGCGGCGCTGCTGGGCCTCGCCCGCCACCATCCGGTCGACGTACACGACTTTCTGAAGGTCGTGCATACGTTCGCCGATCTGCCTTCGATGGTCCGCAGCGAACGCGGCCTGGCGCGTCTCGTCGCCGCCTTGCCAGGTCGCAAGATCGTGCTGACCAACGCCCCGGAAGCCTACGCGCATGCGGTGCTGGCCGAGCTGCGCATCGAGCGGCTGTTCGAGCGCGTGATCGCCATCGAACATATGCGCGATCGTCGCGGCTGGCGCGCCAAGCCTGACGCCAGCATGCTGCGCCGGGCAATGCGCGACGCCCAGGTGCCGCTCGCCGACGCCATCCTCGTCGAAGACACGCGCTCACATCTGAAGAACTATCGACGGCTGGGGATCCGCACTGTGTGGATCGTCGGCCACCTGCCCAGCAAGGTGCGCGCGGACGGCGTACCAGGCCTGCTGCCCGGCACTGGCCGACCGCACTATGTCGACCGCCGGATTCGTTCGTTAAAATCGCTGAGATTGGGCACCCGCTCAGTGCGACTGAAGGGACGACAGACATGCAACCGGATCACAAGCATGACGAGGCCGTAACCGAAGACCCGCCAGCCACGGGCAGTACCCGCGCGGCCCGCCTGAAGCCGGGCGAGCGGCGCGTGCATATCTTGCAGACGCTCGCCGCCATGCTGGAGGCGCCGAAGAACGAAAAGATCACCACGGCGGCGCTGGCCGCGCGCCTGGGCGTCTCGGAGGCCGCGTTGTACCGGCATTTCGCCAGCAAGGCGCAAATGTTCGAAGCACTGATCGAGTTCATCGAACAGTCGATCTTCGGGCTCATCAACCAGATCGCGACGAAAGAGCCCAACGGCGTGCTGCAGGCCCGCGCGATCGCATTGATGCTGCTCAACTTTTCCGCGAAAAATCCCGGCATGACGCGCGTGCTGACGTGCGAAGCGCTGGTGGGCGAACACGAGCGGCTGACCGAGCGCGTCAACCAGTTGCTCGAACGCGTCGAAGCGTCGCTCAAGCAATGCCTGCGGCTCGGCCTGATGGACGCCAACTCGCAGGCTAACGGCAATGCGCCGGCGCAGAGTCCTGCCGTACCTCTGCCAGAGGACTACGACCCCGCCGTGCGGGCGAACCTGCTGCTGAGCTATATCGTCGGCCGCTGGCACCGGTACGTGCGAGGCGGCTTTACACGCAACCCGGCCGAGCAAGCCGACGCCCAGTTAAGATTGATTCTTCAGTAGTCCGCGGGAATCGCAGGCGTCGCGCATCACGATTGCAGCTCACCGCGATCCGGTTTCACCGCTTGCGCAATCGTCCAGGCATCTGGATTCAACCCGCGCCGGGCGACGCCCTCAAGGCGCTGGCGCCGCTGCCGCGCGGAATTTTCCGCTATACTTTGCGCTGAATGTTGTGACTGACGCGCCGATTTGCTGACTCGATTGCGGGCGCGCGAACCTGCCGGAATTCCATCTGGCGGTTCACTATAAATGCGGCTAAAGAGGTCGTCAGCTGCGCACATTGTTCTTCTCCGTGCCTTGCCGACACCATTTAGCCGCCCTGCTGAAGGCGGAATGAATGGATTCGATCGGTATCGTCGCTCCCCAGAAAATGCATTTCTCCGAGCCACTGCTCATGCAGAACGGTAGCTCGTTAGCCGGTTTCGACCTGATGGTCGAAACCTACGGCACGCTCAACGCTGCGCGCAGCAATGCCGTGCTCGTCTGCCACGCGCTCAACGCCTCGCACCATGTGGCGGGCGTCTATGCGGACGACCCGAAGAACGTCGGCTGG
Source organism: Paraburkholderia sp. (assembly GCF_026225065.1). Taxonomy (GTDB): domain Bacteria; phylum Pseudomonadota; class Gammaproteobacteria; order Burkholderiales; family Burkholderiaceae; genus Paraburkholderia. The sequence continues at coordinate 20,449 of NZ_JAMFSB010000179.1, forward strand.
TGGGACAACATGGTCGGCCCGGGTAAGCCGCTCGACACGAACAGGTTCTTCGTCATCGGCGTGAACAATCTCGGCTCGTGCTTCGGCTCGACCGGCCCGATGAGCCTTAACCCGGCGACCGGTGAGCCGTACGGCGCGAGCTTTCCGGTGGTGACCGTAGAAGACTGGGTGAATGCGCAGACGCGCGTCGCCGACAGCTTCGGCATCGAGCGTTTCGCGGCGGTGATGGGCGGTAGCCTCGGCGGCATGCAAGCGCTCGCGTGGAGCATGATGTATCCGGAGCGCGTGGGCCATTGCATCGTGGTGGCGTCTACGCCGAAGCTGTCCGCGCAAAACATCGCGTTCAATGAGGTTGCGCGTTCCGCGATCCTCTCGGACCCCGACTTCCACGGCGGCAACTACTACGCGCACAACGTGAAGCCAAAGCGCGGACTGCGCGTGGCACGCATGATCGGCCATATCACCTATCTGTCCGACGACGACATGGCGGAGAAATTCGGCCGCTCGCTGCGCCGGGCTGAGGGCGCCGTCGACGCGTACAACTTCAATTTCGACGTCGAGTTCGAAGTGGAGTCGTATCTGCGATACCAGGGCGACAAGTTCGCTGACTACTTCGACGCCAACACCTATCTGTTGATCACCCGCGCGCTCGACTACTTCGATCCGGCCAAGGCCTTCGAGGGCGATCTGACCAAGGCCGTTGCGCATACAACGGCGAAATACCTGATCGCCAGTTTCACGACCGACTGGCGCTTCGCCCCAGCCCGTTCGCGCGAACTGGTGAAGGCACTGCTCGACCACAAACGCACGGTGACGTACGCGGAAATCGACGCTCCGCACGGCCACGACGCATTCCTGCTCGACGACGCGCGCTATCACAACCTGATGCGCGCCTATTACGAACGTATTGCCAACGAGGTGAACGCATGAACCAGCGTGCTCTCGATTATCTTGCGCTGCGCCCCGACTTTCGCGCCATCGCCCGCTGGGTTGAACCGCGCGCAACGGTGCTCGATCTGGGCTGCGGCGACGGCTCGCTGCTGTCGACGCTCATCGAGGAACTCGAAGTCTCCGGTTACGGCATCGAGATCAACGACGCCGGCGTCCTCGCCGCCACAAAGAACGGCGTCAACGTGATCCAGCAGAATCTGGAAGACGGCCTGCGCCTCTTCGAAGACGGCAGTTTCGACTTCGCGATCCTCTCGCAGACGCTGCAGACTATCCATCAGACCGCCGCGATCCTGCGCGAGACAGTGCGGGTCGGCAAGGAATGCATCGTCTCGTTCCCGAATTTCGGCTACTGGGCGCACCGCATTTCCGTGTTGCGCGGCCGTATGCCAGTGTCGAAATCGCTGCCTTTTCAGTGGCACAACACACCGAACGTGCGGGTGCTGACGATCAAGGATTTCGAGGCGCTGGCACCCGAGGTCGGCATCGAAATTCTCGACCGTGTCGTGCTGCACGGCGGCCAGGCGGTGCGCTGGGGCGCGAACTGGCGTGGTAGTCTTGCGGTCTATCGCGTCAAGAAAAGCTAACGCCACTCACCCAAATGTCGAACCCGCCGCACGAGGCGCCCGCACTTACCGCTCACGTCGAACACACCGGCTGGCGCGCGTTTCTCAACACGCACATGCTGATCTGCGTCTTTCTCGGCTTTACGTCGGGATTGCCGCTGTTCACGCTCGTCTATCTGGTGCAAGCCTGGCTGCGCTCCGAAGGCGTCAATCTCAAGGAAATCGGCCTGTTTGCGCTGATCCAGTTTCCCTATACGTGGAAATTTGTCTGGGCACCGCTGATGGACCGCTACGTGCCACGTTTGCCGGGCTGGCGGCCGGGCAGGCGGCGCGGCTGGATGCTGGTCACGCAGATTCTGGTGGCTGGCGCGATCGCCTCGCTCGGTTTCGTGTCGCCGCGCGACGCGATCTGGACGGTCGCGGCGCTGACTGCGCTGGTGGCCTTCTTCGGCGCGAGCCAGGATATCTCCATTGATGCCTACCGGCGCGAATTGCTCACCGATACCGAGCAGGGTCTCGGCAACGCGGTTCACGTCAACGCTTACAAGATTGCCGCGCTGGTGCCAGGCTCGCTCGCGCTGATCCTGTCCGACCATTTGCCATGGACTACTGTGTTCATTGTCACAGCCGCGTTCATGGTGCCGGGCATGATCATGACGCTCGTCGTGCGCGAACCCGAAGTGCATGGTGCACCGCCGAAGAACCTGCGTGAAGCGATCATCGAGCCGTTTCGCGAATTCATCCTGCGCGACGGCTGGCGCGGGGCGCTGTTCGTGCTCGGCTTCATCTTCCTGTACAAGCTAGGCGATACGATGGCGACCAATCTGTCGACCTCGTTCTTTCTGGATATCGGCTACTCGCGCACGCAGATTGGCGTGATCGCCAAGACTACCGCGTTCGGTGCGAGCCTCGCGGGCGGGATCGTCGGCGGTATCTGGATGATGCGTATTGGAATCGGCCGGGGGTTGTGGGTGTTCGGCGTGCTGCAGATGGTGTCGACGCTCGGATTCGCCTGGCTTGCGCATCTTGGACCGGCGTCGCCTGGGCTTACGGCCATCTACGATTTCGCTGTCCTCACGAGCCAGGGCGTGACGAAGCTGCTGTCCGTGTTTGGCGTGGATTGGGCTGTGCAGCTTGATCCGCGGTCGGTTGCGCTCGCGCTGGTCTACGGTCTTGAGACCTTTGCCACCGGCCTGACTATGGCGGCGTTTACCGCTTACATCGCCAGTACGACCGATCCGCGCTACACCGCCACCCAGTTCGCACTCTTTACGAGTCTCGCGTCGGTGCCGCGCACGCTGGCGTCGGCGGCGAGCGGGTACGTGGTTGCGCAGATCGGATGGTTCGACTACTTCCTTGCCTGCACCGCTCTGGCACTGCCGGGCATGCTGCTGTTGCTGCGTATTGCGCCGTGGAGGCTGCGGTCGTGAGCGGGTCTGCGTCAAGGCAAGCGGCCGCCTCGAAGCTGAGGTGGGCGACTGCGGTCGCTGCGCGCCGCGCGTTGCGCGCACTGGGTGCACTCGGCGCAGAGCAGGCGCTGGCTACGGCATGTGCGCTGGGTGTGCTACGTACGCCGATTGTACTGGTTGCGCCGCGTGCTCTGCGCGCAGCACGCGCGGCGCTTGTGTTGCTCTGTACGGGCAGCATGCTTGCGACGCCGTGGAACGCCTACGCGGTTGCGACGCCTGCCGTGGCGGCCAGCAGTGCCCCCGCTCAGGCCAACGCACCCGCCACCAAATCGGCGTCGAGTGCACCGACTCCAGAGGGTCCGGCTTCGACGGCTGTCACTCCCGCAGAAGGTGCCAGCGCCAGTAGCGCAGCCAGTGCCGCGCACGTGTCGTCAGCCACGTCTTCGGCGTCGACTACGTCTTCGGCGTCTTCAGCATCTGCGTCCACATCCGCCACGCCGCCCGCTCCGCCGGTGACCGCGAAACAACCAGCGCGCACCGCCAGCCCCGCTGTCACCGACAACCGCCCGCCGCCCTACACCCCACCGCCGCAGCAATTGCGCTTCGGCAGCTACGCGGTGTTCCGCAACCTGATTCCGTCGCCGCAACTGGAAGCGCAGGCTGCCGACGAGTTCCAGCAGATCGTCTACGGCGCGCAGCACGCCGATCGCCTCTACCCGGACACCGACCCACGTGTGATCCGCGTGCAGACCATTCTCGACAAGCTGATTCCCTATTCGCTGAAGTGGAATGAACGGGCGAAAAACTGGAAGTGGCAGATAGCGGTAGTCCGCTCGCCAGATATCCGCATGTACTGTCTACCGGGCGGCAAGATCGCGATCTACAGCGGCATCCTGGACCGTGTGCATCTGAACGACAACGAACTCGGCATGCTGCTGGGCCACGAAATCGCGCATGCCCTGCGCGAGCATGCACGGGAGCGCCTGGGCGAACAGCAGGCGTCGCAACTTGATTCGTCCGGCACGATTCCGCAGCTATTCGGGCTGGCCGATCTGGGCGCCCCGGTGCTTGGCATCGGCTCGCAACTGGTCGAGATGAAATACACGCCCACCGACGAAACCGAAGCCGACGTGATCGGCAGCGACATCGCCTCACGCGCCGGTTACGATCCGCGCGCCGCGATCACGCTGTGGGACAAACTAGCGGCCGCGACGCACAGTAGTCGCAATCAGGGCTATATCTACGTGCACCCGTACACGCCAGCACGCCGCGCGGACCTGCTGAAACGCCTGCCGGACATGCTGCCCCTCTACGCAAAAGCGATTGGCAAGACGGTCGATGAACTGCCCGACTATGCGGGCATCGGCCGTCCGCGCCGGGTGCCGGTTCGCGGCGACTGAAGTTGGTAACTACGGGTTGGCGACTAAAGCCTGAAGCCGGCTTACTTCTTCGGCTTCGCCACCTTGTGGTCGTAGTCGACCGTCAGCGGCGCGTGGTCGCTGAACTTGATGTCGCGGAACACGTCCGTGCGCTTCGCCTTCGCGGCAATGCCCGCAGTGGCGATCTGATAATCGATCCGCCACCCCACATTCTTTGCATACGCCTGACCGCGATTGCTCCACCAGGTGTACTGCTCAGGCCGTTGATCAAGCGTGCGAAACACGTCGACATAACCCACTTCGTCAAACAGCTTGGTCAGCCACTCGCGTTCTTCCGGCAGGCAACCTGAGTTCTTCTGGTTGCTCTTCCAGTTCTTGATGTCGATTTCCTTGTGGACGATGTTCACGTCGCCACACACGATCACTTCGCGCTCCTTACCCAGCTCCGCGAGGTGCGGCATGAACTCGGCCATAAAGCGGAACTTGGCCTGCTGACGGTCCTCGCCGCTCGACCCCGACGGCACATACACCGAGACAACGGAAAGCTTGCCAAAGCGCAGCTCGACATAGCGTCCTTCGGGATCGAACTCCTCGCTACCAAAGCCGATCACCACTTCATCCGGCTCGTGACGCGTGTACACCCCAGCGCCGCTGTAGCCCTTCTTCACCGCGTGCTGAAAGTAGCCGGTGAAGTTGTGCGGGGCGAGAAACTCCGGGGTCATGTCGTCCTGCGAGCACTTGATTTCCTGCACGCACAGCACGTCCGCTTTCTGTTCACCGAACCATTCGAAAAAGCCCTTCTTCGCCGCAGAGCGGATGCCGTTCAGGTTGGCGGTAATCACACGCAACATGTCGTTCCTTTATTGTCGATTCGTTGTTGAGGCTTGCTTAGCTTGTTTATCTTGCTGGTCAGGCAGAGCGCGAGGCCGAAGCCAGCGCGGCTCTCATTCCACTTTCACGCCCTTGAGCGATTCCTTTGGGGGCGGGTATTCGAGCTTCAATCCTTCGAGGGTGCGCAGGAGCAATTCCGCGACCATCACGTTGCGATGCGTCTTCGAATCGGCCGGGATGATGTACCACGGTGCGTAAGGCGTCGAAGTGGCAGCGAGAGCATCGTGATACGCCGCTTGATACTGATCCCATTGCTTGCGCGCTTCCAGATCCGAGACGTCGAATTTCCAGTGCTTGGAGGGATCGTCGATGCGCGCCTGCAAACGCGAACGCTGCTCGTCCTTCGAGATGTGCAGCATGCATTTGATGATGGTCGTGCCGCTGTCGGCTAGCAGTGCCTCGAAATCGCGGATATGGCTGTAGCGCTGCTCGCAGGCCGTCTTGTCCAGCTGGCCCAGCACGACCGGCACGAGCACGTCTTCGTACTGACTGCGATTGAACACCGTCAGTTCGCCGGCGGCGGGCGCCTGCGAATGCACGCGCCAGAGGAAATCGTGAGCCAGCTCGTCAGGCGTCGGCGCCTTGAACGGCACGATGCGCAAACCGAGCGGATCGACATCGCGAAACACTCCTCGCACCGTGCCGTCCTTGCCGCTCGTGTCCATGCCCTGCAACACCAGCAGCACACGCTGCAGGCGCTGCGCATGCAGGCGCTCCTGCAGCGCATCCAACTTTGCGCCGATCTCAGCCAGGCGGTCGCGGTCACCCTCTTTCGACCCGGTTGAAAACGGCTTCGCGCCCGGGTCGAAATCGGCGAGCACGAATTTCGCGATCTTCTTGTCGTCGAAGTACGGCACGCGGAAATCGTCGAGTTCCGGCTTCTTCGCCATGCATTGTCTCCAGAGGCGCGTTCAAATGCGGCGCCAGCAAAAGGAAACGGGCCGCTGCCCCACTTTCGTCCGGCAACAGCCCGTTATGACCGAACCCGCGCGCCGATCTATCGACGCGCGCTCCGGCATGTGCATTCCATCGCTCAGGACAGCTTTTTCTTCAGCAGTTCGTTGACCTGCTGCGGATTCGCCTTGCCCTTGGTGGCCTTCATCGCCTGGCCGATCAGCGCGTTGAACGCCTTTTCCTTACCGGCGCGGAATTCCTCGACCGACTTCTGGTTGGCCACGAGCACCGCGTCGATGATCGCTTCCAGCTCACCGGTGTCGGAGATCTGCTTGAGACCCTTCGCTTCGATGATGCGGTCGGCGGCGGCTTCGTCGGTGGCCTTTTCGTCCCAGATCGCCACGAAGATTTCCTTCGCGATCTTGTTCGAAATCGTGCCATCGGCAATGCGTTGCAGCAGCAAGGCGAGTTGCGCTGAGGAGACCGGACTGTTGGCGATGTCGAGACCTTCGCGGTTCAACAACGACGACACTTCGCCCATCATCCAGTTGGCTGCGACCTTGGCTTGCGCCGGGCCTACTTTCGCCACGACTGCTTCGTAGTACGCAGCCATCGCCTTGCTCGAGGTCAGCACACCCGCGTCATACGGCGTCAAGCCGTACTGTTCGACGATGCGCTGCTGGATCGCCACCGGCAGTTCCGGCATCTCGGCCTTCACGCGCTCGACCCACGCCTCGTCGATGACCAAAGGCATCAAGTCTGGATCAGGGAAATAACGGTAATCATGCGCATCTTCCTTGCTGCGCATCGAACGCGTTTCGCGCTTGTCCGAATCGTAGAGACGCGTTTCCTGCACTACCGTGCCGCCGTCTTCGATGAGCTCGATCTGACGGCGCACTTCGTACTGGATCGCTTCTTCGAGGAAGCGGAACGAGTTCAGGTTCTTGATCTCGGCGCGCGTGCCGAATTCCTTTTGCCCGACCGGTCGCACCGACACGTTCGCATCGCAGCGGAACGAGCCTTCCTGCATGTTGCCATCGCAGATGCCAAGCCAGGTGACGAGCGTATGCAAGGTCTTCGCATAGGCAACCGCTTCGTCCGCGCTACGCATTTCCGGCTCGGTGACGATTTCAAGCAGCGGCGTGCCGGCACGGTTCAGGTCGATCCCTGTCATGCCCTCGAAGTCTTCGTGCAGCGACTTGCCTGCGTCTTCTTCGAGGTGAGCGCGCGTCAGGTTGATGGTCTTCTCGTACGCTTCCTTGCCGGTTTTCTCATTGGCGGGCACCTGAATCGTCACCTGGCCGCCTTGCACCACAGGAATCTCGTACTGGCTGATCTGATAGCCCTTCGGCAGATCGGGATAGAAGTAGTTCTTGCGCGCGAAGATGCTGCGCGGCGCGATTTTCGCGCCGATTGCGAGGCCAAGTTCAATCGCCCGCTGCACGGCGCCGCGGTTCATCACCGGCAGCGTGCCCGGCAACGCGAGGTCGACGGGGCAAGCCTGCGTGTTGGGTTCGGCGCCGAACTGCGTGGCGGCGCCCGAGAAAATCTTCGAGACGGTCGACAGTTGCGTGTGCGTCTCGAGACCGATCACGACTTCCCATTGCTTGGTCATGTGTTCACACTCCTGCCGGTACCTGGCGATGCCAGTCGGTCGCGCGCTGGAACGCATCCGCAACCTGCAGCATGCGAGCTTCGTTGAAATAGTTGCCGATGATCTGCAGACCTACCGGACGCTGCGCATTGGCGCCCCCGCCGAAGCCGCACGGCACGCTCATGCCGGGCAGACCCGCGAGGCTCACCGACAGCGTGTAGATATCGGCCAGATACATCTGCACCGGATCGTCGCCCTTGGCGCCCAGATCCCACGCCACCGACGGCGCCACCGGGCCCATGATCACGTCGCACTGCTTGAACGCCTGCTGGAAGTCGTTTGCGATGATGCGGCGGATCTTCTGCGCCTGCAGGTAGTACGCGTCGTAATAGCCGTGCGACAGCACGTAGGCGCCCACCAGAATGCGGCGCTTCACTTCCGGGCCGAA
>NZ_JAMFSB010000180.1 GCF_026225065.1 Paraburkholderia sp.
CCAGCCCTTGTCCTTTCCGCGCTGCAGCACAGCCGTTACAATCGACCATCGAAAAGATATTCGATCGTGACGATTACTGAACTGAAGCAAAGGAGCAGACATGGAGATTAGTGACAATGTATTCCTGATCACCGGCGGTGCGTCGGGCCTCGGCGCCGCCACCGCGCGCCTGTTCGCCGCAGAAGGCGGCAAGATCGTGGTCGCCGACCTCAATCAGGATGCGGGCACGGCACTCGCGCAGGAACTGGGCGGCGTATTCGTGAAATGCGATGTCAGCCGCGAAGACGATGCTACGCAAGCAGTCGATGCCGCGACGAAACTCGGCACGCTGCGTGGCCTGATCAATTGTGCAGGTGTCGCGCCTGCTATCAAGACCGTCGGCAAGGACGGGCCGCATCCGCTCGACTCGTTCACGCGAACGATCTCGATCAACCTGATCGGCACTTTCAATATGATTCGCCTTGCCGCAGCGGCGATGGCGAAGAACGAACCGAATGCCAATGGCGAGCGCGGTGTGATCATCAATACGGCGTCGGTGGCAGCGTTCGACGGACAGATCGGCCAGGCCGCCTATGCGGCATCGAAGAGTGGTGTAGTGGGGATGACGCTGCCAATCGCGCGCGATCTGTCGCGCAACGCGATCCGGGTGATGACGATCGCGCCGGGCATCTTCGAAACGCCGATGCTGCTCGGTATGCCGCAGGAAGTGCAGGACGCGCTCGGAGCGATGGTGCCGTTCCCGCCGCGTCTCGGCAAGCCAGCGGAATACGCGATGCTGGCCAAGCAGATCTTCGATAACCCGATGCTCAACGGCGAAGTGATCCGCCTCGACGGGGCGATCCGTATGCAGCCGAAGTAACGCGACCTGCTCGCCGCCGCCCTATGCCGTGATGTACCGCGGCGTACGGCGGCTCAGCGAACCTCAGTCCCGGTCGTTATGCTGCGTACGCTGGCGTAGCTCGTGCAACTGCGACTCGACGACCGTCGCATCGTCGGCATCGGGCCGGTCGCCCAGATAGCGCTCGAGATCTTCGAGCGCCGGGCGCAGATAGTCGAGCCGTGCATAAGCAAAGCCGCGGTCGCGCACCTCCTCGATGCTCTCAGGCAGCAGAATCACCAGACGTTGCTGCACGCCCAGCAGACGCTGCCAGCGTTCCGTCTGAAGATAGGTCGACTTCAGGTTGCGCAGCATCCTCGCAATGATCTCGCGCCGGGTGGCCGGCTGCAGCAGCATGCGCAAAGCGCGGCTGACCGACTCGCCCGCCGACGCCACATACGGCTCGAGCATCTCGACCATCTCCGACTCGGAGAGCGAGTGCCCGGTGGTCGGGTCGAGCATCACGTCGCCGTCGGGCGTCGTCACGCGCAGCAGGAAATGACCGGGAAACGCCACGCCGCGCACCGGAACACCGATCTGCTCGGCCATCTCCAGATACAGCACGGCAAGCGAAATCGGAATGCCGCGGCGCCGCTTGAGCACCACGTTCAGATGGCTGTTGTCGGGGTCGAGGAAATCGTTGAGGTTGTTGCCGAAGCCCAGCTCGCGGAAGAAAAAGCGATTCAGGATGCCGACCTTCTGCTTGATGTCGGCGTCCGCTGGCATGCGGCGCTGCAGGCGCACCACCAGTTCGTCGATCTCGGCGAGCGCGCCTTGCAGATCGAGATCGGGATAAGCATCCTGCGCAAGCGAGAGCGCTGCCTCGGTCAGGGGCAGACTGTCGTCTTCGGCGACCAGCGTGCTGAAATAGTCGAGAACTCGCGTCGTCGTGATCACTTCACTCGCCTTCTGAAATACGCGTATTTGAAGCCCATCAGCCAAAGCATACCGAAATATAGCGCAGCAAACAGAACGAGGCACGCAGCCAGCAACACGATTCGGGCAAGCGGCCTGGCGTGTAAGCCGATCCAGTCGAAGCTGATGGCGAACCAGTGCATGACGCCCGCAAGCACGAGGCACGCACCGATCATCTGCACGAAGAAAACCAGCCAGCCACCGGACGGCATATAGATGCCGCGCCGGCGCAAACCGATAAACAGCAGCAGCGCATTCACGCAAGCGCCAAGCCCAACACTAAGGGTCAAACCCGCATGGGCGAAGATCGGAACAAAGACAAAATTGCTCAACTGCGTGACGATCAGCACGCCGATCCCGATCTTCACCGGCGTCTTGATGTCCTGCTTCGCGTAAAAGCCTGGTGCGAGGATCTTGATGAGGATCAGGCCTATCAGTCCGACACCGTATGCCGCCAACGCGCGGCCCACCATCACGACCGAGTGGGCGTCGAATTTACCGTAGTGAAACAGCGTCGCGGTGAGCGGCTCGGCAAAGAAAAACAGCGCGATCGCACTCGGCGCCGCGAGCAGGAAGGTCACGCGCAGGCCCCAGTCGAGCAGCGACGAGTACTCGTGCGGGTCGGCGTCGACGTGCGCCTTTGAGAGGCTCGGCAGCAAGATCGTGCCGAGCGCAACGCCCAGCAGCGCGGTGGGGAATTCCATCAGCCGGTCGGCATAGTTGATCCACGACACCGCTCCGGGCCCGATGCGCGAAGCAATATTCGTGTTGATGATCAGACTGATCTGCGCCACCGACACCGCGAACATCGCCGGCACCATCTTCGAGAGCACGCGCTTGACACCGCGATGCGCGAGCGAGCGAACCGGGTTCCAGCCAATCTTCGGCACCATGTCGATCTTCTTGAGACCGGGCAGTTGCACCAGAAACTGCAGCACGCCGCCGACGATCACGGCCCACGCAAGCGCATAGACCGGCGTCTTCATATGCGGCGCGACAAACACGGCCGCGACGATGAACGCGACGTTCAGCAGCACCGGCGCGAAGGCTGGCAGCGAGAAGTTCTTGTAGGTATTCAGGACACCCGAGGCCAGCGACGTCAGCGAGATGAACACGATGTACGGGAACATGATGCGCGTCATCGTGACGGCGAGCGGATACGCCTGACCGTCGTGCGCGAGGCCCGACGCGACCACGAACACCACCCCGGAGGCGCCCACCACGCCGATCACCGAGAGGATCGCCAGCGCCCAGGCGAGCACGGTAGACGTCGCGTCGACGAGTGCCTTGGTCGCTTCGTGCCCCTGCTGATTCTTGAACTCGGCAAGAATCGGCACGAACGCCTGCGAAAACGCACCCTCAGCGGAAATCCGGCGCAGCAGGTTGGGAATACGGAAGGCGACGTAGAACGCGTCGGTAAATTGGCTGGCGCCGAACGCGCGGGCGATCAACGTTTCGCGGGCCAGACCGGTCACGCGTGACAGCAGCGTGAAGCCGCTGACCGTCAGCAGGGCTCGGAATAGATTCATGGGGCGCTTATTATACGGGTGCCGCAAGTGCGGACGATGAGCCTTGACGCGAATCGGACCGATTTACGCCGCAGACGTTCGATTTCACGCGAAGCGGGCCGAAAACTGGAAGGCGTCAGCAGGACCGCCCGAGCGCCGGATCACGCATTTCCGTTTGCCACGTGCCTGTTTTTGTTGCTATAATCGCCGGTTTCGACGCTCGCTCAATTTTCGAACAGCATTCAGATACCCTCTCTATGCCTGTTGGGACGAGCCAGATTTCGCGTAGTCGACTCGCAAATGAGTCACAATTTCGACCATTTTTTGCGCTCTTGGGCAATCGCTTCCAAGGGTTCGAGCTAAAGCAGCGCCCGGCCACTTGAAGGTCAGGTACTGGAAACAGGAACAGGATAAGGAACCGTCATGGCTAACTCCGCACAAGCACGCAAGCGCGCCCGTCAGGCCGCGAAGGCAAACTCGCATAACTCGGCGCTGCGCTCGAAGTTCCGCACGGCAATCAAAGCTGTTCGCAAGGCGATCGACGCCGGCGACAAGGCTAAGGCCGCTGAGATCTTCCTGGCGTCGACGAAGACGATCGACATCATCGCCGACAAGCGAATCGTTCACAAGAACAAGGCAGCTCGCCATAAGAGCCGCCTCTCTGCAGCCATCAAGGGTCTGCAGGCGCCCGCAGCGCAGTAAATCCGGTCGGCCCGCTTCGGTGGGCTACCTCCTGTTTCCGCTGCGTCATGAGAGCCCGCCTAGGCGGGCTTTTTTGTTTGGCTTTGGGCTTTGTTGCCTCCCGGCCCCTGCCTGCCCGGCCCCTCTACTTGGCGCTCCGGTTGCTGGCACAAAAAAACCCGCCTTTGCGGGTTTGGTTTTCAACGCTTCCTTTCGCCTCGCTACCCGGGCCCGATCCTCGCCTAAGTTGTCCATCCGTCTTGGCCCACTCGGGCACCTACCGCTCTACTTCGCTTTCAACGCCTGTTGAATACCGTGTTCGGGCGGCAATTCGCAAGCCTCGGTGACCAGCAGGTCATTGTCCTTCGCGAAGTTCATGACGAAATCGAAGGCCATGGGTTCGATGTCGCGCAACCGCGAGTCGAGGATGACGCATTTCAGGTCGTCGATGATCGTAGGGCGGACGTACAGCGAATACTGCATGTAAGCATTCGGCCCCCTTTTCGTGCCCGGCCCGAACATGGACATCACCCCGGCGAGCCGCTCCGACCAGTCACTCGGCCGAAACTTCTTTCCGTTCGACGTGATGCCTTGAATGAAATATTCGGTTGGAGCTTCTTCGGCCATGTAGGAATACCTGAGTGACTGCCCAGCACAATGCCAGCGAATGTGGCTGCGGCTGCATGAACACGTCGTACACGACCCCGCGAACCATGTCGCTGGGCGCCGCAGTGCCGCCAGGGCCACCTCGGCAATCGTCATGACGGCGCACCGCGAGGAAAGCCTTCCGGGCGCGCGAGCCGTGTCCCGCAAGCATGTAGCCTGCTTGCTGGGCTTTTTGGGAAACCCCAGGATTATAGCGTAGCGGACCTTCTTCCGCACTGCACACAAGCACACGTCTTAAGACTCACAGGCCCGCTTAGGAATGACCGCCTGGCCTTCCGGCTAGCTCGTCAAATGCGCCAGAATCCTTTATGCTGCATAGAGTTACCACAAACGACGGCGGCAGCGTCCGGCAATTTCGCCGGGTGAGACCGCCGTATTTGTTTCATGACCGCCAAGAAAATTCGCCACTACCTGCAGTTCAAGGATTTCTCGCTGGAAGACTACGAGTACGTGCTTGAACGCGCCCGCATCCTGAAGAACAAGTTCAAGAACTACGAGACCTATCATCCGCTGCACGACCGCACGCTGGCGATGATCTTCGAGAAAAACTCAACGCGCACGCGCCTCTCGTTCGAAGCGGGCATTTTCCAGCTAGGCGGCCATGCGGTGTTCATGAGCACGCGGGATACGCAGCTGGGCCGCGGCGAACCGATCGAAGACGCTGCGCAGGTCATCTCGCGCATGGTCGACATCATCATGATCCGCACCTTCGGCCAGGACATCCTCAAGCGCTTTGCCGACAATTCGCGTGTGCCGGTCATCAATGGTCTGACCAACGAATATCACCCGTGCCAGGTGCTGGCTGACATCTTCACGTATTTCGAACATCGCGGGCCGATTCGCGGCAAGAAGGTCGCCTGGGTGGGTGACGCGAACAACATGCTGTACACCTGGATCGAGGCGGCGCAGATTCTCGGTTTCAAGCTGCGCCTGTCCACGCCGCCAGGCTACAAGCTCGACCGCGCCATGGTGGCGCCTGAGAGCGCACCGTTTGTCGAAGAGTTTGACGATCCTAACGAGGCCTGCGCCGGCGCCGATCTGGTCACCACCGACGTCTGGACCAGCATGGGCTTCGAGGCGGAGAACGAAGCGCGCAAGGCTGCGTTTGCCGACTGGTGCGTGGACGCCGAGATGATGGCGCGCGCCAGTGCGGATGCACTCTTCATGCACTGCCTGCCGGCCCATCGTGGTGAGGAAGTGAGCGCAGAGGTGATTGACGGACCGCAAAGCGTCGTGTGGGACGAAGCGGAAAACCGTCTGCATGTCCAAAAGGCGCTGATGGAATTTTTGCTGCTCGGCAAGCTGAACCACTGATCGGCGTCTGCGCGAAGCGGAGCTCGACGGGGCCCGATACGAACCGGGCATCCACGTACGCGCCGCGCCTCTGTACGTCGGCAGAGCAATTGAGCGCTCCAGACCTCGCGCTACCCGCCAGCAAAAAGGCGCCTGGATCACTCCCGGCGCCTTTTTTATCGCGCTTGCCGAACCCGAAGCACCACCCCGCCGCACACTACAAACAAACCGGCTCCGCCTCGAGCTCCACCCCAAACCGCTCACGGACATCCCGTTGAATTGCCTGCGCCAGCGCAAGCACCTCTGCGCCGCTTGCCCCGCCCCGATTCACCAGCACGAGCGCCTGACGCTCATGTACGGCTGCGGCGCCCATCGCGCGCCCTTTCCAGCCGCATTGGTCGATCAGCCAGCCGGCCGCAAGCTTCACCGCGCCATCCGCCTGCCGGTACGACACCACCGCCGGCTCGCGGCGCTGCAACGCCTCGAACTGCGCCGCGTCGATCACGGGATTTTTGAAGAAGCTGCCGGCATTGCCGAGTTGCGACGGGTCGGGCAGTTTCGCGCGGCGCACGGCCACGACTGCGTCGAAAATCGCCTGTGCACTCGGCGATGTGTCACCATGACCCTCGGCAGCCAGTTCGCGGGCGATGTCCGCATAGCTCGCGCGTGGTATCCACGCTTTAGGCAAGCGGAAAGTGACCGAAGTAATCACAAAGCGATCACGCCCTTCGCGCTTGAAGAAACTGTCGCGGTAGCCGAACCGGCATGCCGCCGCGTCGAGTTCGCGAACGTCGCCGGTCGCCAGTTCCACAGCGCGCAGCGATGCGAAGCGCTCGCACATTTCGAGTCCATAGGCGCCGATGTTCTGGATCGGCGCGGCCCCCACAGTGCCCGGAATCAGTGCGAGGTTTTCGAGGCCAGGCATCTCCTGTGCGAGCGTCCAGGCCACGAAGTCGTGCCAGTTTTCGCCGGCAGCCGCTTCGACGTACCACGCTTCATCGTCTTCACGCACGAGACGCCGACCGTGCAGCGCTACCAGCAGCACCAGGCCCTCGAAGTCGCCGGTCAGCACGACGTTACTGCCGCCGCCCAGCACCAGCCGGGGCAGGCCGGCCGTACGCGGGTCACGCACCGCCGCCAGCAATTGGTCCTCGCGCTGAATGCTGCACGCGAACCGCGCGCGTACATCGAAGCCAAAGGTGTTGTGGGCCTTGAGCGGATACCCGGCAAGCAAAACAGTGGAGTCGGACTGGGACATCAGGGACATCGGAATGTGAGGGCCGTCTGCCACAAGCCAGGCAGTATTGCGCAGCGGCCTTGGGCAAAAGAGAAAGGCGTCGGTAAAATGACGTCAGGTTCGTGATTATAGCGAGTGCATCGTGCGCAGCCGTCCGGCGGCGCCGTGCATCGCAGCACTATTGGAGAGAGCAATGCCATCGTTTGACGTCGTGTGCGAAGCCAACATGATCGAAGTCAAGAACGCGATCGAGCAGTCCAACAAGGAAATTTCCACCCGCTTCGACTTCAAGGGGTCGGACGCGCGCGTCGAGCACAAGGAGCACGAGTTGACGCTCTACGCCGACGACGACTTCAAGCTGAGCCAGGTCAAGGACGTCATGGTGTCGAAAATGGCCAAGCGCAATGTCGACGTGCGCTTCCTCGACTACGGCAAGATCGAGAAGATCGGCGGCGACAAGGTCAAGCAGGTCGTCACCGTGAAGAAAGGCGTGTCGGGCGATCTGGCGAAGAAGATTGTCAGGCTCGTGAAAGACAGCAAGATCAAGGTCCAGGCGAGCATTCAGGGCGACGCAGTGCGCGTGAACGGCACCAAGCGCGACGACCTGCAGAGCGTGATTGCACTGCTGCGCAAGGATGTCACGGACACGCCGCTCGACTTCAACAACTTCCGCGATTAAGACCGCTCAGACTGCGCGGGAGCGGGGGTGACGCCGGTGGTGCGCACGCCGCGCATGCAGGTTGCGTGTCCCGCCTGATGTCCCCCTGGGTTTCCCGCTGCGCAACGCCTGCGAGGCCTCTGAGGCCTCCGCAGCGCCACCGCTTCAGTGTCGCTTCGCTGCCGCCTGGGCCGCGGCCTTCTTCTTGTCGCCGATGCGACTTTCCTGCCCCGCCATCAGCTTCGCGATGTTGCCGCGATGGCGCCAGATAAGCAGCGAGCTCATCACGACGATGGACAGGGCAATGATGTTCGCGCCGAACAGGAAGCCGTCGAAAAGCGGCGCGAACACCGCGGCCGCCAGTGCTGCCAGCGACGAATAGCGCGTAAAGAACGCCACGATCAGCCAGGTCAGCAAGGTGGCGATACCGAGCACGGGGTTGATCGCCAGCAGGACGCCCGCGGCTGTCGCGACGCCCTTGCCGCCCTTGAAGCGGAAGAACACCGGATACAGGTGGCCGAGGAACGCGGCAATCGCGGCAAGCGCAATGGCCGTATCGTCGAGTCCGTAGCGCGCGCCGAAGTGGCTGACGAGCCAGACGGCGAGCCAGCCCTTGAACGCATCGCCGATCAACGTCAGGATCGCGGCCGTCTTGTTGCCACTTCTCAGAACGTTGGTGGCGCCGGGATTCTTCGAGCCATACGAGCGCGGGTCGGCGAGGCCCATCACAGAACTCACGATCACGGCAAACGACACCGAACCGATCAGATAAGCGACGACAGCGACGATCAGATTTTGCATCTGGGGACTCTTATAGTTATCGGAAAGCGCAACAGGGGCGACAGGTACAGCATGCACCTCGCGGTACGAACGAAACGGCGAACATTCTACCGAACCGGGCAATCGCGGCCAGCCTCTTTTGCAGAGGGAATTCCCGAAACCGCTGGCACAACCCAAGCTTGCTTCGCGGCATCAGGCGGACCAGCCGGGTAGCCACATCTTTGACAGCCTTCAATCTACGCTCGCGCATTGCACCGGCTTCGCGTTCAGCAACTGCGTGAGCGCGGTGGGCGCGATGCTCACCAGAAATCCGCGCCGGCCGCCGTTCAGCCAGATCTTCTCGAGTTCGAGAATACTCGACTCCACATAGACGGGCACCACCTTGCGCGTGCCGAACGGCGACGTACCGCCGATCAGGTAGCCGGAATGCCGGTTCGCCACTTCCGGCTTGCACGGTTCCACGCGCTTCGCACCAATCTGCCGCGCAAGGTTCTTGGTGGAGACGGTACGGTCGCCGTGCATCAACACGATCAAGGGCTTGGCGTGCTCGTCTTCCATGACCAGCGTCTTGACGACGTGATGTTCGTCCACGCCGAGCTGGCGCGCCGACTCCGCGGTGCCGCCATGCTCGACATACTCGTAAGGGTGCTCTCCGAATTCGACGTCGTGACGGCGCAAAAACTGCGTCGCGGGCGTTTCGGAGACGTGTCTGGATTTGCTCATCGGCGAATTGTAATGGCGGCCTGGCGCAACCGCTATTGGCCGAACGGCCAATTGTGCGCTCCTGGCGACCGTGGCACGATCGTTCGAAAATCACCCGGCGCAACGCCTATCGGGCACCCTATCGTTTCAAGGAGACCGCGTTGACCTTCGACTCACCTGCATTCAACCGCACGCAACCAACCTCCACCGCCCTCACCCACGCGGATGATGCATCGCATGCAGCGACTTCAAACGCTCACGCGCCACATGCGTGTAAATCTGCGTGGTCGAGATATCGGTATGCCCAAGCAGCAGTTGCACAACGCGCAGATCGGCGCCGTGATTTAGCAAATGCGTCGCGAACGCGTGCCGCAACGTATGCGGCGAAAGCGGCGCATGCACCTCGGCCGCCGCCGCATGGCGCTTGATGATGTTCCAGAACTGCTGGCGCGTCATACCTTCGGCGCGGCTGGTCACGAACAGCGCATCCGTCGCACGCGCGCCCAGCAGCGCCGGCCGTGCCTCGCGCAGATAGCGCTCGATCCACGCGTGCGCCTCCTCGCCAAAAGGAATGAGGCGCTCTTTCGAGCCCTTGCCCATCACCCGCACGACGCCTTCGTTGAGCCCCACTTCCACCGTTTTCAATGTAACGAGTTCGGTGACACGCAAGCCGCTCGCGTACATCAACTCCAGCATCGTGCGATCGCGCAGGCCGAGCGGCGTGGCGACATCCGGCGCGCCGAGCAGCGCTTCGACCTGGGCTTCGCTCAACGTCGCAGGAAAGCGCGCCGGCTGTTTGGCCGAACGGATGCGCAGTGTCGGGTCGACCGTTGCGCGGTGCTCGCGCACAGCCCATGCGTAGTAGCGCCGGAACACCGACAGCCGCCGGTTCGACGAGGTCGACTTGTCCTTCTGCCGCACCACGCTATAGGCGGTGAGATCTGCTTCGCTGGCGGTATCGAGCGAAGCATTGCGGCTCTGTGCAAGCCATTCGCAGAAGAGGCGCAGGTCGCGCCGATAGGCATCGAGCGTGTTGCGCGACAGGCCGTGTTCGAGCCATAGCGCGTCGCAGAAGGCGTCGATCGAGGCATTGCTCGTCACGAACAACGGTGACAGAGCGGGCGTGGCGGGAACGTCGGGCGTGTCGGCAATAATCGGTTCACTCATGCGTACGACACACCTTCATGCGCCAGCAACCAGCGCTTGACCTCGCGGAAGAAATCATCGCCCGCGTGATGTGCAAAGCCGCCAATGCCGCCCGACGCCACCACGCGGTGACACGGAATCACCAGTGGGAAATAGTTCGAGCCGCATGCCTGACCGACCGCGCGCGGCACACTGCCCACTTCTTTGGCGAGTTGCCCGTAGGTCAACACCACACCCGGTGGAATCGCACTGATACCGGCCCACACGCGCCGCTGAAAGCCGGTGCCGATTGCAGCCAGCGGCAGATCGAAGGCTGCTGCCGGGCTCTCCAGATAGCGCTCGATCTGCCGCACAGCCTCTTTGGCGAGCGGTGTATCGGGCGCAACATTTTGCACCGGGTCCGGCAAATAAACGATCTCGCGCACCGCGTCGGCTTCGAGACGAATGCCGATCTTGCCGAACGGCGCGTCGATCACTGCATTGAACATGATGTGTTGGCCTGAAATCCTCTGAACCACTCCGGACGCGGCCCGCTGCCGCTCCAGATTTCCGCTACTTTACGCCGCCAGCTCAGGCGGCTTCAAGCGCCCATTCGACATGCTCGCGCACTAGCGCCGACGGATCGTCCGCACGCTGACGCAGGGCATCGACTATCGCCGCCCGCGCGTCACCGGCCAGGCTCGCCAGATCGGCACGTAACGCATTGCCCATGCCGACCGCCAGATTGCGCAGCCACGCCTCGTAGCCAATGCGGCGAATCGCGCTGCCTTGCATGCGCGTATCGAAGTCATCAGCACTCCAGGCGAACAGTTCGACCAGCGTCGCGCGATCGAGGCCGTGCCGCACGTCGAAATCGGCAACTGGCGCCGCCTGGGCAAACTTGTTCCACGGACAGACGAGCTGGCAATCGTCACAGCCGTACACGCGGTTGCCGATCAACGGCCGCAACTCCAGTGGAATACTGCCTTTCAGTTCGATAGTCAGATAGGAGATGCAAAGCCGCGCATCGACCTTGTAAGGCGCGACGATCGCGCCAGTCGGACACGCGTCTATACAGCGCGTGCAACTGCCGCAATGCGCGCCTGGGGTTTCCGGGGCGCGCTCCGGTGTCGTCTGCGCGTCCGTCGGCAACGGCACGTCCACGTAGATTTCGCCGAGGAAAAACAGCGACCCGGCGTCGCGTTGCAGCAACAACGTATGCTTGCCGCGCCAGCCGATGCCAGCCTTCTGCGCGAGTTCGATCTCGAGAACCGGGGCGGAATCGGTGAACACACGATAACCGTAGGCGCCGATTTCCGCTTCGATCCTGTGGGCGAGCCGCTGCAACTGACTGCGCATGACCTTGTGATAATCGCAGCCTCGCGCGTAGATCGAGACAACAGCGGCGGACGGGTCGTTTATCCGCGCGAACTCGTCAGCGCGCCAGTTACGCGCTTCAGTGGGTTCAGTGAGCACGCTTTCGCCGAGCTTTCCAACCTCTGCCTGGTGAGGCAAACGAGAAGGTCCATAAGACAGCGAACCCCCCGGCAAATAAGCCATCCGCGCACTGATGACGCGTCGCGTATGGGCCACAAGCTCTGCGGGCCGCGCGCGTTTCATCCCATGTTTGGCCATATAATCCATCTCGCCGTGGCAGCCCTCTTCAAGCCATGCGGCAAGACCCGCCTCGGCAGCGGAGAGATCGGTGTCGCTGATACCGATCGCCCCGAAACCTAGTTCGCGGCCCCACGCCTTGATACGCAGGGCAAGCGCCGCCAGCGCCGCCTCATCCAGGTGACGCATGGCGCGCGCATCGTCATCGGACGCAGGCGTGCAGGAAACGGGGGACTCCGGACTTCGGTTCATCACGCCATTTTACGAGAATGCCCGACAACGCCGATCTCGCGATCCAACCACCCGCCGCGGTCCTGCTCGAGCGCCACTTTGCGCTCGCGGACGAAGCCGCCACCAGTGCGTTCGGCGTGCGCTTCGCGGAGGCGATCGAGAGCTTGCGCAATACCGCGCAGCAAGCGCATGCCGAGAACGCCGCCGTGCACGGCTTTCAGGGTCTGCAGGTGCAATTGACCGGCGACCTCGGCGCCGGCAAAACCACGCTCGTGCGCGCAACGCTGCGCGGCCTCGGCCACACCGGGCGCGTGCGCAGTCCCACCTATACGCTCGTCGAACCGTATGCGGTTCAAAGACCCGATGGGGAACTTGAGCTCTATCACTTCGATCTGTACAGATTCACCGATCCGGCTGAATGGGCCGACGCCGGCTTTCGGGAGTACTTCGACAGCGGCGCGGTTTGCCTCGTCGAATGGCCGCAACGCGCGGGTGGCCTGCTAGGCGTACCGGATCTAGTTTTCTCGCTCGATGTCGACGGCGACGGCCGACTGCTGGTTGCCCGGGCGTACAGCGAATCAGGAAAAGCATGTCTAGAAAGATGTTAATCAAGCCATTTCGCTCGATCGAGTCCGCCGCTACCGCCTCGCATAACTGGCGGCGCCGGCAGATTCTGCGTGCCGGTGCTTCGACGCTCGTGCTCGGTCTGGCCGGGCCGCGCCTCGCCTGGGCGAGTTCGGTGCTCGGCGTGCGGGTCTGGCCGGCCCGCGACTACACGCGCGTGACAATCGAATCCGACCAGCCGCTGCAGAACAACCAGCAATTGCTCCAGGCGCCCGACCGGTTGGTGGTGGACCTGAATGGCCTCGATCTCGACCAGGCGCTCAAGGACCTGGTCTCGAAGATCACGCCGAACGACCCGCAGATTCAGGCAGTGCGCGTTGGGCAATATCAGCCGCATGTGGTACGGATGGTGTTCGATCTGAAGGGTTCGGTGAAGCCGCAGGTGTTCGCGTTGCCGCCGGTCGGCTCGTACAAGTACCGGCTGGTGTTCGATCTGTACCCGGCGGTTGCGCCGGATCCGATGATGGACCTGCTAGCGCAGAGCGAGCACAAGCAACAGCGTCTCGACGAAAATAACGCACCGCCTACCACGTTGAGCGGCCCCGGCACGACGCCGCCCACCGCGGACAATAGCGAAGCGTTCTTCGACCGCTACGCGCAGGGCGACGACAACTCGCCGGATTTGCCTCATCCGCCGGTTCACACGGCACCGGCTCCTGTTCCGGTTCCCGTACCGCACGCCCTGGCGCAGGCGCCGGCGCCCAGCAAACCGCTCACGCCGCCTGGTGCGATGGCCAGCAACAACGGCGGCAACAGCCCCGACGACACCTATGCCTTCAGCACGCCGAAGTCCGGCAAGAGCAGTACGGTGCGCCTGTTGACCGTGGCGATCGATCCGGGCCATGGCGGCGAGGACCCGGGCGCGATCGGCAGCGGGGGCACTTACGAGAAGCACATCGCGCTCGACGTCGCGAAGAAACTGCGCGCGAAGATCGATGCGCAGCCGAATATGCGCTCGATGATGACGCGCGACGACGACTTCTTCGTGCCGCTCAACGTGCGCGTGCAGAAAGCACGGCGTGTCGGAGCGGATCTGTTCGTGTCGATCCACGCGGATGCGTTTACTACGCCGCTCGCACGCGGTTCGTCGGTGTTCGCGCTGTCGGAACACGGGGCTTCGAGCGCCGCGGCGCGCTGGATGGCGGACAAGGAAAATTCTTCGGACCAGATCGGCGGGATCAACATCAAGTCGGATGATGCAGCGGTCAATCGCGCGTTGTTCGATATGTCGACCACGGCGCAAATTCGCGATTCGATGCGCTATGGCAACTTCGTGCTGAACGAGATCGGCGACATCAACAAGCTGCACAAGGGCTCCGTCGAACAGGCCGGATTTGCCGTGCTGAAGGCGCCGGATATTCCGTCGATCCTCGTCGAGACCGCCTTCATCAGCAACCCGGACGAAGAAAAACGCCTGAACGACGACGCCTATCGCGATCAGATGGCCACGGCCATCATGAAGGGGATCAAGCGGTATTTCGCGGCGAATCCGCCGCTCGCGAAAAACCGCATGACCTAACGCGCCGGTGCAAAGCGCCGCACGAACCAACCACCGAACACATTCACCATAAGACCCGCCATCACCAGAGCGGCGCCGGCTATTTGCGGCGTCGTCAGATGCTCGTCCAGAAACACCGAGGCTGATGCAAGCCCCACAATCGGCACCAGCAGCGAGAATGGCGCCACCTGGCTCGCTGGATAGCGCGAGAGCAGGCGGCTCCACAAAATGTATCCCACCAGCGTCGCTATGAAGGCGAGATACACCACGGCAAAGATCGAGGTGGCGCCGATGCCCGACAACGAGGCTGCGATTCGTTGCGGACCTTCGAAGGCGTAGGAGAGCGCGAGAAACGGCAGCGGCGGAATCAGACTTCCCCATACGACCAGCCCCACGAGGTCGACCTTGCCAACCTTCTTCGTAACAATGTTGCCCAGCGCCCACGACCCGGCCGCACACAACGTGAGCACGAAACCGGCGAGCGTCATGGCGTGGCCGCCCTGCATGCCGATCACGGCAAGACCGCCGGAAGCGATCGCCAGTCCGACGACGTTCGGCACGCGAAAGCGCTCATGCAGAAACAGCCCGGCGAAGATCAGCGTGAAGAACGCCTGCGCCTGCAGCACCAGCGACGCAAGCCCAGCAGGCATGCCGACGTACATGGCGGAAAAGAGAAACGCGAACTGGCCGAACGAGATCGTCGCGCCGTAGGCGAAGAGCCAGCGCCACGGCATTTGCGGGCGCTTGACGAAAAACACGGCGGGCACCGCGGCAAGCGTGAAGCGCAGCGCGCCGAGCAGCATCGGCGGCACGCCGTGCAGGCCCACTTTGATCACGACAAAGTTGACGCCCCACGCAATCACCACGATCAGCGCCAGCAGCAAATCCTTCGGCGCCATGGCCGTCTCCTTTGGTTTTGTCGGAAGAGAGAGTTTAGCGAATCGGTTGCTCTGATAGCCCTCGAGGACGTGACGGCTTCAGGCGTGCAGCCAGTTCTCGATTTTCACGCCGGGGTAAGCGGCGAAATCCCGTTCGTTATTGGTGACCAACACGACGCCCAGTGACAACGCGTGCGCCGCAATCAACTTGTCGAGTTGGTCCTTTTTGCGCTCGCGGGTGGCCTCCCGAATCGGTCCATACGCGCTTGCCGCAGCGGCGTCGAACGGCCGCACCGGAATATCTTCGATGAGCGCCGCGAGGTTACGCCGCTCACGCGCGCGGTTCGCCGAAACCGTCACACCGAACTCCAGTTCGGCGAATGTGATCGCCGACATCACCACATCGCCTACAAAGCATTCGGCAAAGCGCTCGGCAACCTGCTCGGGTTGATTCTTCATCAGGTAGATGCACATGTTGGTGTCGAGCATGTAACGCGGCATTACAGGTCCTCGCGTTCGGCTTGCTCATGATCGCCGCGACCATCCGCCATGAAATCCGGCCCGAATTTCGCGAATTTCTTCAGCACGCCCGTGAGCGGTCGCCGCATCGGGCGAATACGCAATTCATCACCGACACGCTCGATTTCAACTTCGACGTCGGTACGTTCGTAAGCCAGTTCCGCAGGGATGCGCACGGCCTGCGAATTGCCGTTTCTGAAGACTTTGGTCGTATGCATATGGAACTTCCAACAAGGGATGTACATGGATGTACTATAGATCGCAAATGACATAATGTAAATACACGTGTGTACACGTTCGGCGACTCATCTTGTGGGAACGACCAGCCTCGATAATGGAGATGCGCAGTCACATGTGGCGGCAAAGGCGGCTCGCTGAGGAAAGTCATGCTCCCCAAACAGCATCCTCCCCCACACACCAGTAGAATGACCCCATCCTCCCTAACGAGCGTGACCATGTCCTCCTCGATCAAAGCAGTTCTCAAGCCCCATCTGCGAGACGTAGGCAGCCTGACCGTGCGTCGCGTGCTGCCGGCGCTGGCTGCGCGCCTGATCGGGCCGTTCATCTTCTTCGATCACATGGGCCCCGCCACGCTCGAACCCGGCGTCGGTCTCGACGTTCGTCCGCATCCGCATAT
The DNA here is from genome assembly GCF_026225065.1 of Paraburkholderia sp. Classification (GTDB taxonomy): domain Bacteria; phylum Pseudomonadota; class Gammaproteobacteria; order Burkholderiales; family Burkholderiaceae; genus Paraburkholderia. The sequence continues at coordinate 16,444 of NZ_JAMFSB010000180.1, forward strand.
CGGCCTCGCAACCGTCACGTATCTGTTCGAAGGCGCGATCATGCATCGCGACAGCATCGGCTCGGAACAGAAAATCGTCCCTGGCGACGTCAACTGGATGACCGCCGGCCACGGCATCGTCCACTCGGAACGCACACCCGATGAGGACCGCGCGAGTGGCTTGGCCATGCACGGCATCCAGACCTGGGTCGCACTGCCGTTGGACCACGAAGATACCGAGCCGTCCTTCGAGCATCACGCCGCCGCCACGCTGCCGGAGATCGAACGCAATGGCGTCACGCTGCGCGTGATCGCAGGCACCGCGTTCGGCCAGACCGCTCCGGTCACGACCTTCTCCGGCACGCTTTACGTGGCCGCGCATTTCACGCCCGGCAGTGCGTTCGCGCTGGAACCGGAACACGAGGAACGCGGCGTCTATCTGGTGGAAGGCGATCTGGAGATCGACGGCACGCCGCTCGAAGTCGGCACGATGGCCGTGTTGGCGCTCGATGAAACGGTCACGCTCGCCAGCAGCAACGGCGCCACGGTGATGGTGCTCGGCGGCGACAAGCTGGACGGCGAGCGCTTCATCGAATGGAATTTCGTCGCCAGCTCGCGCGAGAAAATCGAGCAGGCGAAGCTCGCGTGGACGAATCAGGAAATGGGCCAGGTGCCCGGCGAAACGGAGTGGATTCCGCTGCCCGAGCGGAAAGCGCACTGACTGCCTCGGGCGGCATGGCGGTGTGGCTACGCGCTGGTATCTGCAGCGATATCCGATGCCATCCCCCGCCGTGAACACAGCCCGCGCGCATTGAACCCGCCGCATTCGCCCCCATCTACCCGGACGAACCGTTATACCGACGAGGATGCAATGGAAACAAGTCTCGCTACTTTCGAAAAAGACGTAATCGCCGCCTCGACGCTCGCCCCCGTGCTGGTCGACTTCTGGGCGCCGTGGTGCGGGCCGTGCAAGACGCTCGGTCCGATGCTGGAAAAACTCGAAGCCGAGTACGCCGGCAAATGGCGCATGGTGAAAGTGAACGTCGACGAGAATCAGGAACTGGCTGCGCACTTTCAGGTGCGCAGCATTCCGCACGTGATGGCGTTTGCTGACGGCCAGCCCGTCGACCAGTTCATCGGCGTGCTGCCGGAAGGTCAGTTGCGCGAGTTTCTCGACAAGCTGGTGCCGCAGGGCGCCGACGCCGCACGCACCGAAGCGCACGCCGCCCTCGCCGAAGGCCATCGCGAAGACGCATACGACGCGCTCAAGGAAGCGCTCGCCTACGATCCGGGCTATGACGACGCCCGTCTCGATCTGATCGAATTGCTGCTGGAAGATAACCGTATCGACGAGGCGCGCAACGAGGTCGATCTGCTGTCGCCAAAAACCACCCAGGGTATCGATGCGCGCTTTAACGCAATCAAGACGCGCCTGGACGCGGTCGATGCCGCGGCCGACCTGCCGCCCACCGACGCGCTGGAAGCGCGGGTGGCCGCCGAGCCTGGTGATCTCGAAGCACGCTTCGACCTCGCTAGCGCGCTAATAGCGCGGCGCAACTATGCCAGCGCACTCGAGCATCTGCTCGCTATCGTGCAGCGCGACCGCACGTTCCGCGACGATATCGGCCGCAAGACCATGCTATCGGTGTTCGATCTGGCCGCACACCAGCCGGAAATCGTCTCGCAATGGCGGCGCAAGCTAAGCGCAGCGTTGTTCTGATCAGCGCAGGACGTTCAAGCCGCTCAAGCCGCGAGGCAACCTAAGCCGCCGCCGCCCGCTGCCCTAATGCGCGCAGCACATGGGCCGCGGCGGCGAAACCAAAGCTCGCCGTCACGCAAACGCTCGAGCCAAACCCCGCGCAGTTCAGCCCGACCGGCCCGGCAAACCCTGGCGAGGTGGTGACGTGCTCGGCGACCTCGTCGATGTCGCAAACCGCCGCTTCCGGGTAAATCAGCGGCTCGTCCGAATACACCGCGCTCACCTTGAACTTCGCCTTCGGTCCGCGCGGGAACCCATGCTGCTTGCGTAATTGCGCCCGCACCTTCGAAAGCAGCGGATCCTGAATCGTCAGCGCCAGATCGTCGATGCGGATGCGCGTCGGATCGAGCTGGCCACCCGCGCCGCCCACCGTGATCAGCGGCTGCCCCTGTTCGACACACCATGCGATCAACGCGGTCTTGGTGCGCACGCTGTCGATCGCATCGATCACGTAATCGAATCCGCCGCCCAGCACCGCCGCAAAGTTATCCGGCTCGATGAAGTCCTCGACGAGACGCACGTCGCATAGCGGATTGATCTGCGCAATCCGCTCGGCCATGGCGTCGACCTTCGGTTTGCCATAGTTACCATCGAGCGCGTGAATCTGCCGGTTCGTGTTGCTCTCCGCCACGTTGTCCAGATCGATCAGCGTCAGCGAGCCAACCGCGCTACGCGCCAGCGCCTCGGCCACCCACGAGCCGACGCCGCCAATCCCGATCACCGCGACGCTCGCACGCTCGAACGCCGCCAGCGCCGGCGCGCCGTAAAGCCGGGCGATACCGCCAAAACGCCGTGCATGGTCGGCGGCTTCAAAGCCGCCGGAGCTGGTAGTAAGATCGGAAGGCGCGGCAGTGCCAGGCGTGGACATGGTCAGGGACTCGTCGAAAACGGACATCGGAGCGGACAAACAGCGGGGAAACACAGAAGCGAATCGCTCGCATGTGCCAATCCGCCATTTTGCCTGATCGCGTAACCATGACGCTGCGGCCCTGCGCAAACCGTGGTTTTAGCGCATGTACCGGTTGTCACGGCGCACGCAGAAAAATTGTTCCTTGGCTATACTGGATGAACTGTAGCGTTCGCATAAGAACATGACCTCACTCGCCGAACTTCGGAAAAATTATTCGCTAGGTTCACTGGACGCCGGCGATGTCGACCGCAACCCGTTTCGGCAATTCGAAGCGTGGTTCGCACAGGCACTCGATGCCCAGTTGCCCGAACCAAATACGATGACGCTCGCCACGGTCGATTCACGCGGCCGGCCCTCGGCCCGAATTGTGCTGATCAAGGGCGTCGATGAACGCGGCTTTGTGTTCTTCACCAATTACGACAGCCGCAAAGGCCGCGAAATCGCGGACAATCCACACGCGAGCCTGCTGTTCTTCTGGATCGAACTGGAGCGCCAGGTGCGCATCGAGGGCAAGGTCGTGAAGACAAGTCCTACCGAAAGCGATCAGTACTTCCAATCGCGCCCGCTCGGTTCGCGGATTGGCGCATGGGCATCGGAACAGAGTCAGGTAATTGAAAGCCGCGCGGTGCTCGAAGTGCGCGAGAAAGAAATTAGCGCAAAGTACGGCGACCAGCCGCCGCGGCCGCCTCACTGGGGCGGTTACCGGCTGGTTCCGGATGCCATAGAATTCTGGCAGGGTAGGCCGTCGCGGCTGCACGACCGCCTGCTCTACGCACGTGCGGTACAAGACGGCGACTGGCAAATCGCCCGACTATCGCCCTGAACCTATAACAACGCCGGCGCGCCTGCCTTGCAAGCTGCGCGTGCACCGGCAGGATCGCGCGGCCATTCGGCGTGGGAGTGACGCCAAGGCACGCAGCGACCTGAAAAGCTTTGCTTTGTATTTCATCGGACACGGAGAAATCACATGTTCTGGGAGAAGAAGCTGGCGCAGTGGGTTGAAGACGTAAAAACCAGGGCGAACCTGCCAGCACGCCTTGTTCTATGGGATGGCCAGCAACATGACTTCGGGCAGTTTGCCGCGCCCCAGGTCACGTTGCACGTGAAGAGCGCGACAGCGCTGCCCTACCTGCTCGAACCGAGCCTCGACAATCTGGGCGAGGCGTACGTGAAGGGCAAGATCGACATTGAAGGCAAGCTGTCGGACATCATCAACATCGGCTACTCGCTGGCGCGCAACACGGTGACCAGTGCGAGCAAGCTGGCGCGGGTGCGACGCTACTTCAATCACTCGAAATCGTCGGACAAGAAAGCCATTCAGTACCACTACGATGTCTCGAACGAGTTCTACAGGCTGTGGCTCGACGAGAACATGGTGTACTCGTGTGCGTACTTCGAGGACGGTGATGAAGATCTCGCCACCGCGCAGATCAAGAAGATCGATCACATCCTTACCAAGATCCAGTTGCAGCCCGGTCAGCGTCTGCTCGACATCGGCTGCGGCTGGGGTGCGCTTGTGCTGCGCGCCGCCTCGAAGTTCGGGGCGAAGTGCGTGGGCGTGACGCTGTCGCAGAACCAGTTCGATCTGGCTACCGCGCGCGTGAAAGCCGCCGGGCTCGAAGACAGGATCGAGATCCGTCTGCAGGACTATCGTGACGTGGAAGGCCAGTTCGACCGCATCACGAGCGTGGGCATGTTCGAGCATGTCGGCCGCAAGAATCTGCCGGGCTACTTCCAGAAGATCCACGATCTGCTCGTCGACGACGGCGTCGCGATGAATCACGGCATCACGTCGAGCGATTCGGACAGCGGCGAAACGGCGCTCGGCGGCGGCGAGTTCATTGACCGCTACGTGTTTCCGGACGGCGAACTGCCGCACATCAGCCTCGCGCTCGAAGCGATGCAGCGCGGCGGGCTCGAAGCGGTTGACGTCGAAAGCCTGCGCCGTCACTATGCGCACACGCTCGATATCTGGGCGGAGAATTTCGAAACCCACGCGGAAGAAGCACGCAAGCTCGTCGACGACGAAAAATTCCGCATCTGGCGTGTGTATCTGGCCGGCTGCGCATACGCGTTCGAGAACGACGACGTGTCGATCTACCAGGTGGTGTGCCGCAAGGCGGGCCGCAGCGCGAAGACCTTGCCGTGGTCGCGCCGGTATATGTACGCGAAGCAGGACAAACCGCTGTGACGCGGTTGCGCCGGAGCACAGCACCATCAGCCGCGCAACCGCTCCGGCGCAACCTCTGACAGTGAGAAGACCAGGAACCGATGGACGAAGGCGGAGCAAGCGAAATCGCGTCGGTGACGCAGGTGAAAGCGGAGACTGACGCGGGCAGTGAGAGCGCCGCCGCGCCGGACGTGGATGCCGGGCAACTGGATCTGTTTGGCATGCCGGTGGGCGCGCCCGCTTTTCCGCCCGCTTCTTCGCCGGCTGCTCCCCAAGCCGCACCGAGCAGCAATTCCAGCACGACCCGGCCGCGGCAAGCTCGCACCGCTTTGATCGCTTCGTTGTGGGAAGACGAAGCAGAAGCCGACGAGGCTGATGCCGAATCCGAGGCGAAAGCCGAACCCCACACAGACGACGCACCCTCATCCGGCGCCACCCCGAAAAAACGCCGCACGCGCGACGTGACAGCGGCCGAACCTTCTCCCGACGTCCTCGAAATCTCCGCCGCGCTCCCCCCGCAGATCCATCTCGGCACGTCCACGTGGTCGTTTCCCGGCTGGAAAGGTATCGTCTACGGCGACGACTACAGCAACAGCAAACTCTCGCGCGACGGTCTGACCGCATATGGCCAGCACCCGCTGCTGCGCACGGTGAGCATCGACCGCTCGTTTTACGCGCCGCTCACCGTCACCGACTATCTGCGCTACGCGCAGCAGGTGCCGGCGCACTTCCGATTCATCGTCAAGGCCCCCGCGCTCGTCACCGACGCCACCGTGCGCGCCGAGCGTGGCGAACCGGTCTCGCTCAATCCGTGCTTTCTGAACGCGCAACTGGCTATCGACGAGTTCGTGCGGCCCTGCCTGGACGGACTCGGTGCGAAGGCCGGCGCGCTTGTGTTCCAGTTCTCGCCGTTACCCGATCAGATGCTGGCGGACCCCGCTGGCTTCATCGAGCAGCTCGCCGGGTTTCTCTCGGCGTTGCCGGTTCTACCCGAAGGCACGCGCTACGCGGTCGAGATTCGCGACGCGTGCCTGCTAACGCCGCGCTTCATCCGGACGCTGAAAGCGACCGGGGTGCGATATTGCGTGGGGATTCATGCGCGCATGCCCGACCCGCTGCGCCAGGCGGCCGCGCTTGCGCTGCTCGATGGCGAGCCGACCGGTCCGCTGATCGTGCGCTGGAGCCTGCACGGCGGCTTCAAATACGAGCAGGCGAAGGCGAAGTACGAGCCGTTCGACCGTCTGGTCGACGAGGATCCGGCCACCCGCACAGCACTGGCCGAACTGGCCGCCCGCTATGCGATCGCCGGGCAGCCGGTGCTGATCGCGGTGAACAACAAGGCGGAAGGGTCGGCGCCGCTGACCTGCGTGAAACTCGGGCGGGCGATTGTCGAGGCGTACTCACGATTGCTGGACGAAGCGGCAAGTCGCGAACCGACACCGGCAGCCCTCCAGAGCATCTAACATCCAGGCTCAGCCAACACGCCCTCAACGCGGAGCGCGCCGGACCTCATCACAGATCACCCAGCACTCAACTCGTCTTCACCCGATGCGCGAACTTCTGACGAAACTTCGCGACCTTCGGCGCCACGACGAACGAGCAATAGCCCTGATCCGGATGCTGGGCGAAATAGTTCTGATGATAGGCTTCGGCCGGCCAGTAGTTGCCGTCGAGCGGCAGCACCTGAGTAACGATCTGCCCGTCGTAGATACCTTCCGCCACAATCTCGCGAATCGCCTGCAGGGCGGTTTCGCGTTGCGCTTCCGCATGCGTGAAGATCACCGAACGGTATTGCGTGCCGACGTCGTTGCCCTGCCGGTTAAGCTGGGTCGGATCGTGGATCGCGAAGAAAATATCGAGAATCTCGCGGTAGCTGATGCGTGCCGGATCGAACTCGACCTTCACGACTTCCGCGTGACCGGTGACGCCGTCACACACCTGCTCGTATGTCGGGCGCTCCGTCTGGCCGCCCGCGTAGCCGGACTCCACAGCATCGACGCCGTCGACGCCAAGAAAAACCGCTTCGAGGCACCAAAAACATCCACCGCCAAGGGTGGCGGTTTCGACTGTCTGACTCATGTTGTCTGCTCCTCGTTGGTTGCTGCCCGCGGATAGGGCGGGCCACGCCACGCTGCCGCCCGTCTTCACGCCTGTCGTGACATGCTTCCGGCGAGTATTTACCGCTTACTCGCATGAAGCGGGCCACGCCTGCGGCGGCGCCTCATGGCAGCTATAGCGCTCGAAGGCAACTGGAAAGAATTGAGGTCGCCTGACGGCGACATCGGCCAAGGTTCGCGGCCAGTTCGCTCGCGATTCCGTTAAAATTGGGACAAATCGCCGATTTTCTACATGACTTTCGATTCAATTTATACCCTTCGCGCGCCATATGCTGCCGCCCGGCCGGCCCTGCGGATCTGCTTCCGATGAAGCGCGCCAGTCCGCCCAATTTCGACCAGATCGCCTTTAAAAAGGCGCTGGGTCAGTTCGCCACCGGCGTTACCGTCATTACGACACGCGCGGCGTCGGGGCGGTTGATCGGCATCACGGCGAGCTCGTTTAATTCCGTGTCGCTAACGCCACCACTCGTGCTGTGGAGCCTCGCGACGCGTTCGGCGTCGATGCCGGCGTTCCAGACGAACAGCCACTATGTCGTCAACGTGCTGGCCGCGTCGCAGCTCGATCTGTGCAAACGCTTTGCGACCGTGAAGGGCGACCGCTTCGAGGGCGTCTCGCACGCGGCGGGGGATTCCGGCATGCCGGTGCTCGATGGCGCGCTAGCGTGGTTTGAATGCCACAACCGCAGCCGCTACCAGGAAGGCGACCACGTGATTTTCGTTGGGGAAGTCGAGCGCTGTGGGATCCGCGAGGATGCCGAGGAGATCGCGCCGCTGGTGTTCCAGAACGGCGAATTCCACGGGCTAAAGCCGCTCTAGGCGGCTCGTGCTCGTGCTGGGTCTGCCCGCGGATTCGGCCCGCGGGGTTTGGGCCGCACGGCTTGGCCCACCCAAAATGCCTCCGGGCTTTCCGCTCAGTCGCCCGCAACCACGCTGGTTCTGGCCATCGCTCCCGGCACCAGTTCCACCGGCACGCCCGAATCCTCCTTGAGCGTCTGCAGAACGATGTTCGAGCGGATGTCCATCACGCCGGGCGCCTTGTACAGCCGCTGCAGCACGAAATCCGAATAGTGCTTGAGGTTGTGCGCGAGCACCCGCAGCAGGTAATGGGTCTCGCCCGTCACGACGAACGCCCCCACCACCTCCGGCCAGTCCCGTAACGCCTCGGCGAAGCGCTCGTGCCAGTTTTGCTGGTCGTTGCGCATCGATACCTGCACGAACGCCTCCAGTTCGAAGCCCAGCACCTCGCGGTTCAGGCACGCCCGGTAACGTTCGATCACTCCCTGCTCTTCCAGCAAGCGCAACCTCCGCAGACACGCTGAGGGCGAGAGCGAGATCCGCTCCGCCAGGTCGAGATTGCTGATCCTTCCCTCTTGCTGAAGCACCGTCAAGATACGGCAATCGGTGGCGTCGAGCGAGATCGCGTTCATATTCGGTCTCCCTTTCCTGTTTGCATCAAATTATGTTCCAAGGGAGACCAAAAAACGAGATTTTTTCGCAAGCACATTTCACCACGCCCCGCCTATCATTCGAGACATACACAGTAAGACGCATCGGAGACATGACTACACTCTGGGACATCACACCCGTCGTCGATACCGCGACGCCCGTCTGGCCGGGCGATACGCCCGTCGGCATCGAGCGCGTCTGGCGCATGGAAGCGGGCTCGCCCGTCAACGTCGGCCGGCTCACGCTCTCACCCCATACCGGCGCGCACACCGATGCGCCGCTTCACTACGACGCCGAGGGCGCCGCCATCGGCGCGGTGCCTCTCGACGCGTATCTGGGCCCCTGCCGCGTGATCCATTGCATTGGCGCAACACCGGTCGTCACGCCAGAGCAGATGGCTGGCTCGTTGGACGGGGTGCCGCCGCGCGTGCTGCTTCGCACGTATCAGCAAGCGCCGACCACGACGTGGGATAGCGCGTTCTGCGCAGTTGCGCCGGAGACGATCGATCTGCTGGCGGCGCACGGCGTCAAGCTGATCGGCATCGACACACCGTCGCTCGATCCGCAGGAATCGAAGACGATGGACGCACATCACCGCATCCGCGCTCACCGGATGGCGATTCTCGAAGGAATCGTGCTGGACGCCGTGGCGCCCGGCGACTACGAACTGATCGCGCTGCCACTCAAATTCGCCACGCTCGATGCGAGCCCGGTACGCGCCGTACTGCGCGCGCTGCCCGCCGCCAACCTCGGCTGACCTACTCTGATCTTTTGACTCCGGACCATCATGAAGAACCGTGACGAAGCCGTAGCGCTCGACCGCGCCGACCCGCTTGGCGCCCTGCGCGACCAGTTCGCGCTGCCCGCGACCACCATCTATCTGGACGGCAACTCGCTCGGCGTGCCGCCGGCTGCCGCCGCGCAGCGTGCGCAAACCGTGATCGCCGCCGAATGGGGCGAAGGACTGATCCGCAGCTGGAACAGCGCCGGCTGGTTCGCGCTGCCGCGGCGTCTCGGCAACAAGCTCGCGCCGCTGATCGGCGCAGCGCACAACGAAGTCGTCGTCACCGATACGATTTCGATCAACCTGTTCAAGCTGCTTTCAGCCGCCGTACGGCTCGCGAACGAGCGCGACCCGAAACGGCGCGTAATCGTCTCAGAACGCTCGAACTTCCCGTCGGACCTGTATATCGCGCAAGGCCTGATTGAGCAGCTCGACCGGGGCTACGAACTGCGCCTCGTCGACGATCCGTCCGAACTGCCCGCGGCGATCGGCGACGACACCGCCATCGCGATGATCACGCATGTGAACTACCGCACCGGCTATATGCACGACATGGCGGCACTCACGAAGCTGATTCACGACAAAGGGGCGCTGGCGCTGTGGGATCTCGCGCATTCGGCGGGCGCGGTGCCGGTGGACCTGAACGGCGTCGGTGCGGATTACGCGGTGGGCTGCACGTACAAGTATCTGAACGGCGGCCCCGGTTCGCCGGCGTTTGTGTGGGTACCGCATCGTCATCAGAATGCGTTCGCGCAACCGTTGTCGGGCTGGTGGGGTCATCGCGCGCCGTTCGAGATGAACCCGGTCTACAAGCCCGATGATGGAGTAGGACGCTTCCTGTGCGGCACGCAGCCGATGGTGTCGATGGCGCTCGTGGAATGCGGGCTCGACGTGTTCCTGCAAACCGATATGCAGGCGGTTCGCCAGAAGTCTTTGGCGCTGACCGATCTGTTCATCGAACTGGTCGAAACGCGCTGCGCCGAGTTTCCGCTCACGCTGGTCACGCCGCGCGATCATGCGCAGCGCGGCTCGCACGCGAGCTTCGAACATCCGCACGGTTATGAAGTGATGCAGGCGCTGATTGCGCGTGGCGTGATAGGCGACTATCGCGAGCCGCGTGTGTTGCGCTTCGGCTTCACGCCGCTGTACACGCGCTTCGTCGACGTGTGGGATGCCGTCGAAACGCTGCACGAGGTGCTGGTCAAAGAAACCTGGCGGGCGCCCGAATTCGCCGCTCGCGGCGCGGTGACCTGAGGAGCGCGAGATGACCGATCATATGCAAACGCCGGGGCTGCCTGGTTCACCTGATGAGTCCGGTGCTGCGCAAGCACAGGGTGGTTGTCCGTTTGGTCACGGCAGCGGTAGCGCTGCTGCAGCTCACGCTGCCTCGGCGCCGCATGTTCCGGCAGCGGACAACGAAGGCGAAAGCGATAGCGATAGCGACAACGGCTGGCACAACGCGCAACTCGATTTCTCCAAGTCGATGAGCTACGGGGATTACCTGTCTCTCGGCTCCATTCTGTCTGCGCAACATCCGCTCTCGCCGGATCACAACGAGATGCTGTTCATCATCCAGCATCAGACGAGTGAACTGTGGATGAAGCTCGCGTTGTACGAGCTTCGCGCTGCGCTCACCGCCGTGCATCGCGATGAGTTGCCGCCCGCGTTCAAGATGCTGGCACGGGTGTCGCGCATCATGGAGCAACTGGTGCAGGCGTGGAGTGTGCTGTCGACGATGACACCGTCCGAATACACGGCAATGCGGCCTTACCTGGGCAGTTCGTCCGGGTTTCAGTCGCATCAATACCGGCAGATCGAGTTCCTGCTCGGCAACAAGAATGAGCTGATGCTGAAGCCGCATGCGCATCGGCCTGACGTGCTCGCCGAAGTGCAGGCCACGCTCGAAGCGCCCTCGTTCTATGACGAAGTGATCCGTCTGCTCGCGCGGCGCGGATTTGCGATCGCACCCGAGCGGCTGGGGCGCGACTGGACCCAGCCGACCACGCACGATGCGTCAGTGGAAGCAGCGTGGCTCGAGGTTTATCGCAATCCGTCGCAGCACTGGGAGCTGTACGAGATGGCTGAGGAGTTGGTCGATCTGGAAGACGCCTTTCGGCAGTGGCGCTTTCGCCATGTAACAACGGTTGAGCGGATTATCGGCTTCAAGCAAGGCACAGGGGGTACCAGCGGCGCGCTGTATCTGCGCAAGATGCTGGACGTGGTGCTGTTCCCAGAGTTGTGGCATGTGAGGACGATGCTTTAGTCCGCGGGCGCTCGCTCCACCGCAGGACGAGCGACCAACCTCGAACCGCCTACGTCGCCCGATAGGCGCCAGCCGATATCCGCACCCGCCCCCGTTTCTGCACCGCCGGCACGATCGCCGGTGCGTTCGCAACCCCATCACCGCGAGCCGCCGCTTCATCGGAAGCATCGCGGCTCGCGTCGTTCAGATGCTGGTAGCGGCGAAATTTCGAAGGCGACATCCCCTTCGCAAGCAGGAACTGCCGGTTGAAATTGGACAGATTGTTGAAACCGACCTTGTAGCAGATATCGGTCACGCTCAACTCGTCGTCCATCAGCATCTGACAGGCGAGATTGATACGCATGCGGTTCACGTACTGCACGAACGGCATCCCGGTATGGCGGCGAAAATAACGTGAGAACGCGCTCACACTCTGACCCGCCAGTTGCGCGAGATCCGACTCGCGTAAATCCGAGGACAGATTCTTGCCAATATAGGACAGCGCATGATTGATGCGAGTAGCGGCAAAACCGCTCGGGTCTGTCTGATAGGCAGGGCTCGCCAGCAGTTCGCTATCCTGAGCACTCACCAGCACTTCGAGCATCGACATGAACAGCACGATGCGACGCAAGCCGCGTGCGTTCAACAGTTCAATAAAGAGCGGCTGGATCGCCGCGCTGGTTTGCGCCCCGAACGACACGCCACGACGCGAAGCGGCCAGCAACGCTTCGACCTGACGCCACTCCGGAAAACTCTCCATGCAGTGCGCGACGAACTCCGGCCCGAACTGCACGACCAGATTGCGTCGTTCGACGGTTTCGCCCTCGGGCACATCGCTCACCCAGTTGTGCGGCAGGTTTGGCCCGACCATCACCAGATTGCCAGGCACAAAACTGCTGATGTGATCGCCGACGAACACCTTGCCGGTCGTCGCCACGATCAGATGGATTTCGTATTCGGGGTGGAAATGCCAGCGCACCGTGCGGTACGGATACCCGTGGGACCATACCTTGAACGATTCGTCGCGGCGCACGGCCACGAGCTCGAGATCGGGTTGCACGTGTCTTCCTCCATTGAAGCGGCTTGCTGCAGCGCTGGTTTTCTGGCGCGAGTCGCCGGTCTTCGGTTTGTATAACGGAAATTAGCCCTCAAACGCGCTGCGCACCACTAAAAATGAGACCGCAGACTGATACTTTTTTGCATCGGGGTTACTCCTGACGCTTTGAATGTCAAGTTTGATGCATTGCAACAGCCCTGCAAACGGGCACCAGACAACGCTGCCCACTCTTCGCACTCCCAGCAGAAGCCCCGCCACGCGGCGCTGCGCCACAGATTGAGGCGTTTGCCGCCTTGACTTTCGATTCGCCGGATACGATCATTCGTTCACATGCAGAGCAAATGCTCCAATCAGAAAAACGCACGCGTAGATCGTGCGTGAAAGACTTTCGCAAGGGACCCGCAGTCATCGCCAACGCGTTAACTCCGGTCCCACAAAGGAGACACACATGAACAGCGGCCAAAGCGGCGTCGCGAACGCCCACGTGATCTTGCACATCGGCGCAGGATCGTTTCACCGCGCCCATCAGGCGTGGTATCTGCACCGTCTGAACGAGCTACGCAAGGAAGGCGAACCGCGCTGGTCGCTCACGGTCGGCAATATTCGCGGCGACATGAATGCCGTGCTCGAAGGACTCGCGGCACAAGACGGCGTCTATACGCTCGAAACCGTCACGCCAGCCGGTGAGCGCGAGTATGAAACGGTGCGTTCGATCGAACGTGTGGTGCCGTGGTCGGAGACCCTCGACGGGCTGATCCAGGTCGGCGCCGATCCGGCCTGCAAGATCATCGCGTTCACGGTGACCGAAGGCGGCTATTACCTCGACGAACACGACCGGCTCGATACCGCCCTTGCCGACCTCGCCGCCGACCTCAAAGGCGCACGCACGACCATCTACGGCGCACTGGCGGCGATTCTCGAAGCGCGCATGCAGCGCAACGCCGGACCCGTGACACTGCAAAGCTGCGACAACCTGCGCAGCAACGGCGAGCGTTTCCACGCCGGGATGAGCGAGTTTCTCGAGCGCAGCGGTGCGGCAGCGCTCGCGGCTTGGTTCGACGCCAACACGAGCTCGCCGAGCTCGATGGTCGACCGCATCACGCCGCGGCCGACGCCCGATGTGCGCGAACGCGTGCTGGCGGCCACCGGTTTCGACGATGCCGTGCCGGTGATGGGCGAAGCATTTATCCAGTGGGTCATCGAAGACCGTTTTTGCGCGGGACGTCCGGCGTGGGAGCGGGTCGGCGCGGAGCTGGTCGAGTCGGTGGTGCCGTATGAAGAAGCCAAGATCCGCATCCTGAACGCCACCCATAGCTGCATTGCCTGGGCAGGAACGCTGGTCGGGCTGAACTACATCCACGAAGGCACGCACGACCCGGAGATTCGCCAGTTCGCCTTCGATTACGTCACACAGGACGTGATCCCCTGTCTCACGCCGAGCCCGCTCGATCTGGCGCACTATCGCGACATCGTGCTCGACCGCTTCGGCAATCCGCACATCCAGGACACCAACCAGCGGGTCGCGGCCGACGGCTTTTCGAAGATCCCGGGCTTCATTGCCCCGACGCTCGCCGAATGCTTTGAGCGCGGTGCCGAGCCGGCAGCCACTGCGATGCTGCCGGCGCTGTTCTTCCGCTTTCTCGATCGCTGGCAGTCAGGCAAATTGCCGTACAAGTATCAGGACGGTGTGATGGACGAAGGCGTCGCGCGCGCTTTCTTTGCCGCACCCGACCCGGTGCAGGCGTTCTGCGCCGACCGGCTTCTGTGGGGCAGCCTCGCGCAAACGCCCCATCTGGAGAAGGCGCTGCGCGGTGCGCTAGCCCGCGTGGACGCGTGGCTAGCCACGCGCGCCTAAGGTTCGGGGGCGCGCCCACCGCGCCCCCGCCTCCTTGACACACTGCCGCGGCCACCTGGCGCCATAGCGCGTAATCCCGAGTCAGGTCTAACGCCCATGGCATCGGCCGCCGTGTGCGGCTACAGTAGCGCATCCCTAACGACGAAGGTTCCGCGCCCATGTATCTCGGCATCGACCTCGGCACATCCGAAGTGAAAGTCCTGCTGCTCGCGTCCAGTGGACGCGTGATCGGTACAGCAGGCTCTCCCTTTACCGTTTCGCGCCCGCATCAGCGATGGGCCGAACAGAATCCCTCCGACTGGTGGGAAGGCACGCGCGCCGCCCTCTTTGCGCTGCGCGCGAAACACCCCGACGAATTCGCCCAGATCCGCGGCATTGGCCTCTCAGGGCAGATGCATGGCGCGGTGCTGCTCGATGCGCAAGACCGCGTCCTGCGCCCTGCCATCTTGTGGAACGATATGCGCAGCGTCGAAGAGTGCGCCGAGCTGACCGAGCGCGCGCCGGAGCTGCACCAGATCGCCGGCAATCTGGCGATGCCCGGGTTCACGGCACCCAAACTGCTGTGGGTCGCCCGCCACGAGCCGGAGATTTTCCAGCAGACGGCCAGCGTGCTGCTGCCGAAGGATTACCTGCGGCTGCAACTGACCGGCGACAAGGTGTCCGATCCATCGGATGCAGCGGGTACGCTGTGGCTCGATGTGGCGAAGCGCGACTGGTCCGACACGCTGCTCGCCGCTTGCGACATGCGCCGCTCTCAGATGCCGCGTCTGTGTGAAGGCAGCGAATCGTCCGGCACCCTGCGCGCCGACGTGGCTCAAGAGTTTGGCCTCGGCGACGGTGTCGTCGTCGCGGCAGGCGGCGGCGACAACGCGACGAGTGCCATCGGCATCGGCGCGACGCAACCGGGCGACGGCTTCGTTTCGCTGGGCACCTCGGGCGTGCTGTGCGTGGTCGGCGACAGCTTCCGGCCGAATCCGGCCTCCGCCGTGCATGCGTTCTGCCACGCGATTCCGGACCGCTGGCATCAGATGAGCGTGGTGCTGTCGGCGGCGAGTTGCCTGCGCTGGGTGTGCAAACTCACGTCCACCGACGAGCCCACTCTGCTCGCCGAAGTCGAAGCGCTGACGCCCGAAGCTTTGGCGAGCGCGCCGTTCTTCCTGCCGTATCTGTCCGGCGAACGCACACCGCATAACGATCCGTATGCGCAGGGCGTGTTCTTCGGCATGAATCACGCCACTGATCGCGCGTTGCTCGGCTATGCGGTGCTCGAGGGCGTCACCTTCGCGCTCACTGACGGGCTCGATGCGCTGCGCGCTGCAGGCACCGAGGCGAGCGGGCTGTCGCTGCTCGGCGGCGGCGCGCGCAGCAACTATTGGGCGCAACTGTTGGCTGATGCGCTGAACACCACCACCCGTAAGCACGGCGGCGGCGAAACCGGCGCTGCGCTCGGCGCGGCCCGCCTCGGCTGGCTGGCGGCAGGCGGCGATCCGGCGCAGGTGCTCACCAAACCCCCGGTCGAAATGGAATTCACCCCGGATCCGGCGCGGCACGCGGCCTTGCGCGCGCGGCTGGATGGCTTTCGGACGTTGTACCGGCATGTACGCCCGCTGTTCGACCCGTCGCGCGAGCGGCTGGCTTAGGGATGACGTCCTCCATGCCGGAATCAGCAGACTGAGAGACTGCTATCCTCGGCGCAAACCACAAGAAGCCCACCGTGCCCAAGTCCAACGAAAAACTCGACCTCGCCACACGCGCCGCGTGGCTCTACTACGTCGCAGGCAACACCCAGAACGAGATCGCCGAGAAGCTGCAGGTGTCGCGCCCGGTGGCACAACGGCTCGTCGCATTCGCGGTCGAAAAGAATCTGATCCGCGTGCGGGTCGATCATCAGCTCGCCGATTGCCTCGCGCTCGCGGAACAGCTCTCGAAGCGCTATGGCCTCGCGATGTGCGAAGTCGTGCCGGTCGACAACGACACCGCCGAGGAAATCGACCGCAAGCTCGCCGTCGCCGGGGCGCAGGTGATGGAACGCTATCTGAACGAAGAAAAGCCGATGGTGGTCGCAGTGGGCAGCGGGCGGACGCTTAAAGCCGCGGTCGATCAGATCGCCCAGCTAGAGCGTCCGCAACACCGGTTGGTATCGATGGTCGGGGCGATCGCCCAGGACGGCTCCTCGAACCGCTATGACGTCGCGCTGCACATTTCGGAGAAGACCGGCGGCAAGCATTTTCTGCTGCCCGCGCCGTTGCTCGCCGACAGCGAGGCCGAGCGCGCGCAGTGGTGCAATCACCGTCTGTACCGGATCGTCGAATCGCTGACCGGCGAGGCCGATGTCGCGTTTGTCGGGATCGGCAATATCGGGCCGCACTGTCCGCTGTACGAGGACGGTTTTATTACGTCGAACGAAGTGAAGGAGCTCGTGCAAAGCAAGGCGGTGGCCGAGATCCTCGGCCTGCCGATCGACGCGGTGGGTGCGCACGTCGAATCGTCGACGGGGCAGCGAGTCACCAGCGTGGCGCTGGATTCGCCGCCGCGGCGGCCCACGATCGGCTTCGCCGGGGGCGAGCGCAAGCGCGAGGCGGTGATCGCCGTGCTGAAAGGCGGGTGGCTGTCGGGGTTGGTGACCGACGAGTTGTGCGCGCGAGCGGCGCTGGAGGCCTGAACCCGCTACGCCGTGTGGTTGTGCCAGCGCGGCCGTCACATGCGGCCTTGCTCCGCTATCCTCGTACGAACCACGTCCGCTTGGCGGACACCAGCATCCCCCGATACACCAGCCACGACACCACAAAGCTGGCGGGTGCCGAGAACGACTGTGCGAGCCCAGGCACATTCATCAGCACGAGACCAGCAAACGCCCCCGCAAACCAGGCCGTCAAACCGCCGGGGTTGAATGCCGGCACATGCGAGTCGCGGCATTCGATCTCGCCGCCGAGCAGCTCGTCATAGCGGGTCGACAGTATATGCGCGAGTGCCACGCCCACCCACGCGACCACAAAAATACCCTGGTACGCGAGCGCCTGAAGGATCTTCGAAAACACATCGGCCATCATCAGCACGTAGACCACTAGCCCAACAACGAGTGCCCACACGAACTTCGGCGCCCGCAGGCCTGCCGCTTTCTGGAAGAAAGCCTGCATGTTGATCGCCGCGAGATAGTAATTCGCGGTATTGATACGCGACTGCGTCACCCACACAAACAGCAAACCCCAGATTCCCATGAGTTTCAGCAGCGCAAGCACGACTGACACTTCGGAAAGCGCGCCAGGCGCCGGGGTCGAGCTGACCAGATAAATTCCAACTGCGCCGTTCAGCAGGAACGTCACCAGATAGAAGGGCATGCCGAAGTTGAAGCGGCCGTGATACGTGGCGTCCTGTTTGCGGCCGAAACGCGCGTAGTCGAACGTGAACATCATCAACACCCAAACGCCCATGTAGTAGACGAAGCAACTCCACCAGCCATTGGCCGGCAGCGCGCCCTTGGGTCCGAAGTCGAGCCATGCAGCGTTGTAGCCATACTCGTGCGTGGTCAGCACGACCGCAGCGACGAGCCCGAGCAGATAAAACGGCAGCAGCACGCCATTGAACCTGTCGAGCCAATGTTGCACGCTGCCGAACACGAGCGGCACGCTATAGCAGACGACGATCAGCGCCGCCCAGCGGTAATCGAGCGGCGGAAACAGACTGTGCGCCGCAACGGCGATCACCGATCCTTCGAATACCGCGTAATAGATCGCCGTTGCAAAGAAGATCAAGGTGGCAAGCGCTGCGCCCGCGCTGCCGAACAGCACCCGCGAAAACAGCGCGACGGACAGACCGGTGCGAATCGCGTAGCGGCTGATCACCGTGTTTACAAGACCGTAGGACACCACCGATAACGCCATCCCGATCAGCGCGTTACGCGCGCCGTAGGTGAGCGCAAGCGTAGCGCCCACGACAATGTAGAACACCGCGCTGCACACCGCCCACCACGCCATGGTGAGCGAAAACGCGGGCATACGATCGCTTTCGGGAATGGCGAGCGTCGATAGATCCAGTTCGCCTTCGGGTGCTTCCTGTGCCAGATTGGACATATTCGTACTCCTCAATACACGTGCAGGGTGGGGACTGGCGCCATCGCATAGCGTGCAGCGAGAGGGCTGCGCCTGAATGACAACGGGTACTGCGTGCTAGCGCAGCAGCACCTCGCGCAAACGCGCCAGCCGCAATTGGGCATCCCGTCGCGCGGCAAGCGCCTGGGTCATCGTGACCGGTACAAAGCGAGCGAGATGGTTCGGTTGCATTTGCCCGATCAGATCCATGTCGGCGCTGATCACCGTGCCGATGGTCGCGTAGCCGCCACCTGACACTGCGTCGCGATGCAGGATGATCGGTTCGAGACCGGCCGGCACCTGAATCGAGCCGATCGGGTAGCAGGCGTCGACGATGTTCGACGGATCGGCACCGGCGCCGAACGGTTGCTCGCGTTCGCGGAATTTGAGCGGCCGGCCCTGCTTGTAGCGGTAACCGATGCGGTCCGCTTCGGGCGCGACTGCCCAGGTGTCTTCGAAGAACGTGCCGGCGGATTCGGCCGTCAGGCGATGATGATAGAGCCCCGGCAGGACGCGCAATTCCACCTCGCGACTCAGCGGCACACGCAACGCCTCGGGAAGCGCCGTGCCCTCGCGGGCCGGACCTTGTGCGCGGCCAATGCTGAGGACGTCGCCTTTCTGCAGACGCCGTCCCTGATGGCCGCCAATCGCGCCCAGCGTGTACGTCGAGCGGCTGCCGAGCACCACCGGCACCTCGATCCCACCGGCCACCGCAAGACATGCCCGGGCACCGCCTTTCACATAATCGAACGTCAGCGTGCTGCCAGCCTTGATGCGCAATGCGACATTGCAGGCTTGCACGATGCCGTCGATCTTCGGTGACATCTCGGCGCCGGTCACCGCGATTAACGTATCCACGTTGAACAGCAGTTGCGGTCCGAGCAGCGTGCACTCCAGCGCCGCCGCTGCCTCAAGATTACCCACCAGCAGATTGGCTGCCCGCAGCGCGTATTGATCGAGCGCGCCGGACGGCGGAATGCCGACGTGGTAGTAGCCCTGCCTGCCGGTATCCTGCACCGAAGTAGCCAGGCCGGGCTTGATCACCTCGATGGCCTTGAGCGGATCAGTCGGCATCGAGCACCTCCACCAGTGAACGGTTGTACGCGTCAGGATCATGCGTGAAAGCGGCTAACGAGAAATCCACCGGACGCACGCGCAACGAAAATGTGCCGGCTTCGACTTCGGCGACCGCCTTGTCATAGGCGTCGCGGTCGATCGGCTTGAACTTCACGATATCGCCGGGACGGAAGAACACCATGAAATCGCGCAGGTAGTCCAGACGCTGCGCCGGGTCGAAAATCGGCGCAGGCGTCACACCGAACATCTGGTAACCGCCTGCCCCGCGCACCGAGTAGATACAGCCGAAGCAGCCGCCGTGGCCGACCGTCAGCTTCGGCGTATCGGTCCGGGGCCGCAGGTATTTGGGCACCTGCAGTTGCCGCTCACGTTCGACCATCTGGAACATGAACGGCAAACCTGCCACGAAGCCGACCATCGAAACGAACCATGGCGAACCGGCATGCGCGGCGATGAAAGCGTCGACGTCCTCGTATCCGTTGATGCGGGCGGCGTATTGCAGATCGGTCGACTCCGGATCCTGGTGGCGTTCGCGAAAGCGCATCAGCGTTTCGTGGGTCCACGGGTCGTTGTAGAGCACCGGGACTTCGACGATACGCGTCGCGATGTTCAGCTCTGCATCGCCGACCTCGGCCTCGATCGCCTGGAGCAACGCAAGGAGTTCGTCCGGCGCGATGATGTCCGGATCGTAGCGCACCTGGTACGAAGCGTTTGCCGGACAGATCTCCGTCACACCCGCAACCTTGCGGCTTTGCAGTTCGCGGGTGATCGCGGTGCCTTTGAAGAACGCGTCGAGCGACATGTCTTCGCTTATCTCGACGAAGATGAATTCGTCGCCGCCGAACGTGTATCGAATCGTCATGCTGCCTCCACGGATCGCTGTGCGCGCCACCCGGTCATCCACGCTTCGAGATAGTTGGTGTGATAGCGGCCGGCGCGCACGTCTTCATCGGCCAGCAACGCACGATGCAGCAATGCGGTCGTCTTCACGCCGCCAATGTGCAACTCGCGCAACGCCCGATCCAGTCGCGCGAGAGCCGCGGGCCGGCTTTCGTCGGATACGATCAGCTTGGCGAGCAGCGAATCGTAAAACGGTGGCACGGTGTAACCCTGATACAGCATCGAATCGACGCGCACACCCGGGCCGGTCGGCCACACGAGTTCGTCGATTCGGCCAGGGTTGGGGCGAAAATCCTGTTCGGGATCTTCCGCGTTGATCCGGCATTCGAGCGCGGCGCCACGCATGGCGATGTCGCTCTGGCGAAACCGCAACGGTTCGCCATCGGCAATGCGCAGTGTTTCCCGTACCAGGTCGACGCCCGTGATCGCCTCGGTGACCGGATGCTCGACCTGAATGCGCGTGTTCATTTCGATGAAGTAAAACTCGCCGCGTGCGTCGTCGAACAGGTATTCCAGCGTTCCCGCGCTGCGATAGCCGACTTGCCGGGCGAGCCTCGTGGCGGAAGCGCACAATGCCTCACGCAATGCGGGCGTGAGCGACGGCGACGGGGCCTCCTCGAGAATTTTCTGGCGGCGCCGCTGCAGCGAGCACTCACGCTCGAACAGGTGGACGACGTCTCGACCGTCGCCGAGTACCTGCACTTCGATGTGCCGCGCACGTGCAATGAAGCGCTCGAGATACACGCCGCCATTGCCGAATGCGGCCTGCGCCTCGCGTTGCGCCTGCGGCAGCTCAGCGTCCAGTTGCGCGGCGTCGCACGCGACGCGAATGCCGCGTCCGCCGCCACCCGCCGCCGCCTTGATCATCACCGGGTAACCGATGCGGGCCGCGATCTCGCGCGCCTCGCCCAGCGACAGGACAATGCCATTGCTGCCGGGCACTGTCGGCACGTCGGCGCGCTGCGCCGTTTCGCGGGCGCGAGCCTTGTCGCCCATGGTCGCGATCACGGTTGACGAGGGTCCGACAAAAATCAGCCCTGCCGCTTCGACTTGCGCCGCAAAGGCGGCGTTCTCCGACAGGAAGCCATAGCCGGGATGAATTGCGTCCGCACCGCATTGCTTCGCTGCGGCAAGAATCGCTGCCGGATTCAGGTAGCTCTTCGCTGCATGCGCCGGGCCGATATGCACGGCTTCGTCGGCCATCCGCGCCGCCAGACTATCGCGGTCGGCATCGCTGACGGCGGCGACCGCGCGCATTCCAAGCTCATGTGCCGCACGAATCACACGAACCGCAATCTCGCCGCGGTTCGCCACCAGCACCGTGCGGATACGCTGCGGCTGATAGAAACTTGTCGCGGACGCGCTTCTATCCGTTGGATTGGTTGCATTCATCACGTTATGCCTCGATTCGCATCAGAACCTGTCCCGCATCCACCGGTTCGCCGTCTTCGACAAGGACCTCGGTGACCTGTCCCGCGATGGTCGTTTCGACGTCGTTGAACTGCTTCATCACCTCCACCAGTCCGACCACCGTGCCCTCGTCGATTGACATGCCCACCTCGACGTACGGCGCCGCATCCGGCGATGCCCGCCGGTAAAAGGTGCCCGGCAACGGACTGACAATGTCGTGTTGTGCCATCTATGTGCTCCTCAAATCTGATTCGATGCTGATGCGGGTCGGATGATGGGTCTCAGTGGACCAGTGCCGGCAGCGGCGCGGCCACGCGGATGTCGTGGAGCGTCAGCAGCGCTCGCGTGGACTCGACCAGCCGGAGCGCGCCTGGCGTATCGCTGTGGATGCACACCGAATCGAAATCGATCGCAATGTCATCGCCGTCGACCGTCGATACCCGCCTTTCGACACAGGCCCGCAGCACCTTCGCCGCCACCTGGTCTGGATCGAGCCGTCCGACCCGGCGCGTAAAGACGATCGAACCGCTGCGGTCGTAATCACGGTCGGCGTAGAACTCGCGAATCACCGGCTGGCCAAGTTCGCGCGCTATCCGGTACGTAACCGACGCTTCCATGCAATACAGCAGGAGCGTGGGATCGAGCCTCTGCAGCGTTTCGACCAGCAGGCGCGACAGGTCTTCGTCGCGCGCGGCCAGCATATAGAGTGCGCCATGCGGCTTCACATGCTGCACGCTGACGTTATAGAGCCGCGCGAACTCACGCAGCGCGCCAAGCTGAAAAATGATGTCGTTGACGAGCGCCTGCGGCGCTTCGGTGATGGTGCGCCGTCCGAACCCCACCAGATCGCGAAACCCCGGATGGGCCCCCACCCCAACGCCCGCCTGCTTGGCGAGTTGCACAGTGCGCGCCATGATGTTGGGGTCACCTGCGTGGAAGCCGGTCGCTATGTTGGCCGAACTGATGAGCGGCATGATCTCCTCATCGACGCCGTCGCCGATCCGCCATGCGCCAAAACCCTCGCCCATGTCGGAATTCAAATCGACGCTGTGCTTCTTCATGCTGAATGTCTCCTTGGGTCAGCAGCCCGAGTGCGTCACAGGGTATGCACCGAGCCGGTTCAGAGAAACATTAACTGCCCGTCGTTCGCCAAAATAGTTCTATTTTTATATGGCACGTTATCTGTTTTTTAGATATCCAGATTGCCGGGCCGACTCGCACGGGTCTGTCCCTCAGGCCATCCAGCCTGCTGTGGCGAATGGAGCAGATGCCGATTTTTGGCGAAGATACGATACTGCTCGGCGCAATATCATTTTTTCAGGTGGATGGAATGGCCTTGACCCTTCGGCAGCTCAAGTATTTCGTCGCCACGGCGGAACTCGGCCAGATCTCGCAGGCGGCCATTCAACTGACGATTTCGCAATCCGCCGTCACAAATGCGATCAAGGAGCTCGAAGACAGCCTGGGCACGCAGCTGTTCTTGCGCACCGCCGCTGGCGTTACCTTGACCACCACTGGCCGGCGCTTCCTCAACCAGGCGTACACGATCCTCTCGTCCGTCGATGAAGCGATGCGCATTCCGAACCTTGAGAGCACGCTCACCGGGACTCTCGCGATCGCTGCGAGCTACACCGTACTGGGCTATTTTTTGCCGCATCATCTGCAGCGGCTGAACACGCTGTATCCGCGGCTGACGATTCAACTGCACGAGTTAAACCGCGAATCGATCGAGGAGGGTTTGATTGCGGGCCGCTACGATATGGCGGTGCTGCTCACGTCGAACGTCGCAAACCCGGAGTTGATGCTCGAGCCAGTCATCCATTCGGTGCGCAGGCTGTGGCTGTGCGCGCAACATCCTTTGCTAAAGCGCGAAAGCGTCACGCTTGCCGATGTTGCCGCAGAACCCTTCGTCATGCTAACGGTAGACGAGGCGGCTTATACGGCATTACGGTACTGGAACGAGACGCCCTACCGGCCGAGCGTGAAACTGCGCACCTCGTCTGTGGAAGCCGTACGCAGCATGGTGGCGAACGGCAGCGGTGTGGCGATCCTGTCTGACATGGTGTATCGCCCCTGGTCGCTTGAGGGGCGACGGATCGAGACGATGCAATTGCGCGATGCGGTGCCGCCAATGAGCGTGGGTCTAGCCTGGCGTCGAAACGCGGAACTGAGCCCGGGGATGCACGCCGTACGTGAATACTTCCGGCACACCTTCATGGAACCACGCGCATTGACCGCTGGCAACCCGTAAGCTGCGCCCACTAGCAGGCCGTCACTGATAGAACGCGACGAGCCTCAGCGCCACGCAACTGCAACGCTTTGTGCGGCGCGCCTGGAGAGGACACGGCGCGACGCCGCGTCCTCCGTGCATCAAGCAGCCAGCACCTCAACAATTTTGCGCTGGAACGCTTTACCTGCGGCATCGAACAGATGGCAATGCTCAGGCGTCGCGCCGAGCTTCTGCGTCTCGCCCTTCGTATGACGCTCGAGCGGCGGAATGCGCGCAATCAGGCCTTCCGGCGAAACGCTCGACTCCGCGTACAGATAGGCCGCGTCACCGAGAGATTCAATCGCCATCGTGCGAGCCGAAACACCGTCGTCGGACGTGCCGACGTGCAGATGCTCGGGGCGAATCCCCACCGTCACCTTGTCGCCCTGCTTCACCGCGCCCGGTTCGACCGCCACGCGCTGGGTCTCGCCGGTTTCGTAGCGGACCGTGACGCCATCGTGCGTGACCGACTGCACCACGCCCTCCATGAAGTTCATCTTCGGCGAGCCGATAAAGCCTGCAACGAAGCGGTTGGCCGGCGCGTGATACAGCATGGTCGGGCTGCCGACCTGCTCGACATTACCCGCCGACAGCACCACGATCTTGTCGGCCAGCGTCATGGCTTCGACCTGATCGTGCGTCACGTAGATCATCGTGGTCTTCAGCTCGTCGTGCAGACGGGCGAACTCCAGACGCATCTTCACCCGCAGCGCCGCGTCGAGATTCGACAGCGGTTCGTCGAACAGAAACACCTTCGGCTTGCGGGTGATCGCACGGCCGATGGCCACGCGCTGCCGCTGACCGCCCGATAACTGCTTGGGCTTGCGATCGAGCAGGTGGTCGATGTGCAGAATCTTCGCTGCGTTGCGCACCGCCGCTTCGATCTCCGGCTTCTTGGTGCCGGCGAGCTTCAGCCCGAACGCCATGTTGTCGAACAGCGTCATGTGCGGATAAAGCGCGTACGACTGAAACACCATCGCAATGCCGCGCTTGGCTGGCGGCACGTCGTTCACACGCGTGCCGTCGATATTCAGATCGCCGCTCGTGATGTCTTCGAGCCCGGCGATCATGCGCATCAGCGTCGATTTCCCGCAGCCGCTCGGGCCCACGAATACGACGAACTCACCGTCCGCGATATCGAGATTGATGTCGCGCATCACTTCATTGTCGTCGTAGGCTTTTCTGATATTGCGCAGAGTTAAGCTTGCCATGATGTGTCTCCGTGTGTTTCTCGTACTACGTTAATCCAGTTTGACAGTGTCTGCTAGTGGCGCGTGCGTGCCTCTTGCTGCACCGGGCCGACAAACCCTCTCAATACCTTTTCAATGCAATGCCGCCGTCACGCGCTGGGTCCATTGCGCCACCAGCTCGGGCAGTTGCGTCATATCGTCGAATACGTGGGATGCACCCGCCGCATGCAACGCGCCGATCTGCGCCTCGCTCGCGTGGCCGCCTCCGATAAAGCCCAATACTGTCATACCTGCAGCGCTCGCCGCCGTCACGCCGGTGACGCTGTCTTCCACCACCAGACAGGCGCTGCTGGCGAGACCGAAACCCTTTGCCGCCGCCAGATACACGTCGGGAGCAGGCTTCGGCATGGCGACGGCATCCGCACAGTACAACCGGCCCTCGAAGTACGTCTCGAGGCCCGTGCGCGCCAGCACCGTTTGCACATACGCCTTGAAGCTGTTGCTCGCACACGCCTTGACGAGCGGAATCTGCGCGAGCGCGTCGGCAATGCCAGCCACGGCGGGCGCCTGCATCGCCGCAGCTTCGACCGCATGGCGAATCGCGATCATGTCGTCCGCGCTCAAGCTGCGGCCAAGTTGCGCGGCAGCGTTTTCGAGCACCCGCTCGATACGCAGCCCAAGCAGCGGCAGAACCACCGGTTCGACATCGGTATCCGGCCAGCGCGCTTCCAGCTCATGCACCAGCATGCGCGCCGCCACCGCTTCGCTGTCGATCAGGACACCGTCGCAATCGCAGATCAACGCCAGCCGGGTATCGGTCACGGGGGTACCGGTCATTTAACCGCCCCGAACGTCAGCCCACGCACCAGTTGCTTCTGCGACAGCCATCCGACGATCAGGATCGGCGCCACCGCCAGCAGCGAAGCGGCCGAGAGCTTGGCCCAGAACAATCCTTCCGGACTCGAGTACGACGCGATAAACACCGTCAGCGGCGCCGCGTTGGAACTGGACAGGTTGATGCTCCAGAACGCCTCATTCCACGACAGGATCACCAGCAGCAGCGCCGTGGAAGCGAGACCAGGCAGCGACATCGGCATCAGCAGGAAGACGATTTCCTGCCAGGTCGCGGCGCCATCCATCCGGCCTGCTTCAAGGATATCGCGCGGAATCTCGGCGAAATACGTGAAGGTCATCCACACGGCAATCGGCAGATTGATCAGCGTGTAGACGATCACCAGCCCCGAAACGGTATCGAGCAGCCCCGAGTTCTTCCACAGTAGATAGATCGGCACCAGCACGCCCACCGACGGCATCATCTTGGTCGACAGCATCCACAGCAGCAGTTTCTGCGTGCGGCGGGTCGGAAAGAACGCCATCGCATAGGCGCACGGCACGGCAAGCAGCAGACACAACACCGTGACGCCAGCTGAGATCAGCACCGAATTCCACGCGAACGCGAAATAGTTGCTGCGTGCGAACACCTCACGAAAACTGTCGAGCGTCGGAATAAAAAACAGCGACGACGCATAAGCCTGCTGCTCGGTCTTGAACGCGGTGATCGTCATCCAGAAGATCGGGAAGAACAGCAGCAACGCGATCAGCCACGCGAACACGCCAGGAATCGCGCGCTTGAAGACGGCCCACGGCGCGTTCTTCGACGAGGTGGTCGACGACGAAACAGGTGAAGCGGCAACGTGGCTCATTTTTCGTACTCCCCTTTCAGGTTCTTCGCGAGCATGCGGACAAGGAAGAACGACACGATGTTCGCCAGCACCACCGCGAGAATCCCGCCCGCCGAGGCCAGACCGACGTCGAACTGTTGCAGGCCGAGCGAATAGATCAGGTAAGACAGATTGGTGGTCGCCGTGCCTGGGCCGCCGCCTGTCGTCGTATAGATTTCAGCGAAGATCGACAGCAGGAAAATGGTCTCCATCATCACCACCACCGCGATCGCCCGTCTCAGGTGGGGCAGCGTGATGTAGAAGAACATCGAGAAGGCGCCCGCACCGTCGATCTTGGCCGCTTCCTTCTGCTCCTGGTCGAGCGACTGGATCGCAGTGAACAGGATCAGGAACGCGAACGGTAGCCACTGCCAAGAGACGATCATGATGATCGCGGTGAGCGGATAGTCGGCGAACCAGTCGATCGGCTGCATGCCAATCGCACGCATACCCTGCGCGATCAGGCCGTACACCGGATGCAGGATCATGTTCTTCCAGATCAGCGCGCTGACCGTCGGCATCACGAAGAACGGCGCAATCGCCAGCAGCCGCGCGACACCCTGGCCGTAGAACTTGCGATCGAACAGCACCGACATCAGCACGCCGCCCACTACCGTGATCACCAGCGTGGCGATAATCAGTTCGAGCGTATGGCCGATCGACGGTCCGAACGATGGATCTGTAGCAAGGTACTTGTAGTTGTCGAGCCCGGCAAAACCCTTCTCGTCGGGGTTGAGCAGGTTGTAGTGCGAAAAGGAAAACCAGATCGTCATCGCCAAAGGGATCGCCATCCACAGCACCAGTACAGCGGTGGACGGCGCCGCTAACCAGCGTGCGGAATTGGCTTTGCGCGTTTCGCGCTCTTTTTCGGTCTGGGGAGTGGCATGCATGAGAGGAAGGCGCAGAGGACGCATGATGTGACCACCTGTTCGGTAAAGCGCGGGAAACGCGCGGCTGAAAGTCAGCCCGAGGTGCTGCCGGTCGCGGCGAAGCGGGTGCGACCGGGACGTGGCTCAGGCGTAACGGCTCAGCCGTGACGGCCCGCTGTGCTGCAAGGGCCGGCTGACTGGCGTCAGCCGGCGGTTTCACGTCACTTCAGATAGCCGGCCTGACGCACAGCGCGTTCGGCAGTGGCCTGTCCGGCTGCCAGAGCCTGATCGACGGTCATCTGTCCGGCGAGGGCACCCGAAATGCTTTGGCCCACCACCGTACCAAACGACTGAAACTCAGGAATGCCGACGAACTGCACACCGGTGTACGGCACAGGCTTGAGCGTCGGATGATTCGGATCAGCCGTTTCGATCGCCTTCAGCACGAAGTCGGCAAACGGTGCCGCCGCCTTGTACTCGGGGCGCGCATAGGTCGACTGACGGGTTCCCGGAGGCGCCGAGGCCCAACCTTCGTCCTTCGCGACCATCTCGATGTATTCCTTCGAGGTTGCCCATGCGATGAACTTCTTCGCCGCGTCAGGCTGCTTCGACGACTTCGGAATCGCCAGCGCCCACGCCCACAACCAGTGCGCGCCGCGCGGCGTGACTTCGATCGGCGCCGCAGCGAAGCCAACCTTGTCGGCGATCTGCGATTGCTGCTTGTTGTACAGCATGCCGGCCGCCACCGTCGCATCGATCCACATCGCGCACTTGCCTGATGACATCAGCGTCAGGTTTTCGTTGAAGCCGTTCGAACTCGCTCCCGGAGGGCCGTCTTTTTGCAGCAGGTTGACGTAAAAGCTGATGGCCTTCTTCCATTCCGGCGACGTGAGCTGCGGTTCCCACTTCTCATTGAACCAGCGGCCGCCGAAGGTGTTCACGACCGTGGTCGCGTACGCCATGTTTTCGCCCCAGCCGGCCTTGCCGCGCAGGCAGATACCGTTGATGTCGGCCTTGCGGTCGGTCATCTTGCGGGCAGCATCACCGATGAATTCCCAGGTCGGGTTTTCCGGCATCTTGAGGCCGGCCTTGTCGAGC
>NZ_JAMFSB010000181.1 GCF_026225065.1 Paraburkholderia sp.
ACCGATAACGCCACGTCGCCGCGCGCCAGATAGATCATCACGTTCGACGCCGTGCCGCTCGCGACGCTGCCTACCAGCACCATGCCCGCCGTCAGATCGGGCGGCATGTGCAGTACTTTGGCGATGGCCCACGCGGCGAGCGGCATCACGAGATAGTGCAGGACGATGCCGGCGACGACCGGCGCGGGCCGGGTGAAGACGCGTCTGAAGTCGGCGATGGACAGGGTGACGCCCATCGCCAGCATGATGATCGTCAGCAGGGTGGTGACGTGCGGCGCGATGGGGCTGAACGAAGCCGGCGAAAAATAGGCGGCGAGCGAGACCAGCACGGCCCACAACGGAAAGAGACGGGTAACCCGGGCAAGCATGTCAGGAGGTCCTTGATTCTGTTTCTGGATGGCGATTCGAGCGGGCCGGCGCGCAAGGCGGCGAAGCATCGGACAGCGGATCACGGGCCGTGCAGCGGGGCATGCCAGGCGGCGCGCGTTGGATGCGTGCCCGGTGCCGTCCTTATGGGACGCACAAGCGGGCAGTTGGGACGACCAGGGTAGGTCTATGAGGCAACCGGAGCGTATTTTACCGTTCGCGCGCGGGCGCCGTCCGAACGTGAATCGAAGCCGGAAAAAAAGAACCCGCGCAGTGCGCGGGCTCAAACCCAGTTTCAATCCCCGTCAGAGGAAGGAGTGTCAAGAAGACGGCTTCATCGTATCGCGTGGCCCTGTTCGGCCCAACTAACGATAGGTGCTTTGCTTAGTTGACCCGTGCGCACAAAGTAAGTGACACGCGTTGGTAAGCCAGCATGTTGTCATGCCGATGGCTGCGCAGCGACCGGCACGCGTCGCAGGCTGAGCTTGTGAAAGCGCAGCGTCATCAACAACGCGACGCTCGCGAGCCCAGCCGCGAGACCCCACCATAGCCCGCGTGCGCCGAGGCCAAAGTGAAACGCGAGCGTGTAGCCGGTCGGAAAACCAATCCCCCAGTAGCCGAATGCAGCGGCCAGCATCGGCACGCGCGTGTCCTTCAGACCACGCAGACATCCCGAGCCGACCGTCTGCATGCCGTCGACGATCTGGAAGATCGCGGCGACGCCAAGCAGCGAGCTAGCCAAAGCCACCGTGGCTGCGTTAGCGGGGTCGTCCAGGTGCATATACAGACCGACGATCCAGTGCGGCGCGAGGATCAAGACGAGCCCCGATAGCGACATGAATCCGACGCCCAACCCGAGCGCCACGAAACCCGCATGGCGCGCGGCGAGCGGCTGCCCCGCGCCGGACCAGAAGCCGACGCGCACATTGGCAGCCTGACCGATTGCCAGAGGCACCATGAACGCCACCGACGCAACGTTCAGCGCGATCTGATGCGCCGCCAATTGCGATTCGCCGAGCACGCCGACCATCAGGCCGGCTGCCAGAAAGAGCGTGGATTCGACGCCATACGTGATCGCGACTGGCCAGCCGATGCCGAACAACTCGCCCATCAACGGCAGTCTCGGCCGCGTAGCAGTGACGAAGTGTCGATAGCGGGGGCGCAGATGCAGCCATCCCATCAGCACCAGCGCGGTGATCCACACGGTGATGGTGGTGGCGGTGGCCGAACCGAGGAAGCCGAGGCGCGGCAAACCGTTCGCACCGTGGATCAGGCTGTAGTTCAGGAAGCCGTTCACGCAGACCCCTGCCAGCGACACCCATAACAGACGCTTGGCCGCACCGATGGCCGGCAGAAACGAGCGCATCAGGCCGACCCCGATCAGGCTGGCAGGCGCGCCCCAGCGCAGGATGGCGGCGTATTCGCCGACGTTGTGCGCGAGCAGGGCCGGCTCGCCGAAGGCAAGCAGGATCGGCGTAGCGAGCGATAGCACCGTGAAGGCGGGGATCGCCAGCAACATCGACATCACGAAGCCGGTCCAGTAGATGTGTGGCACGCGGTCTTCTGCCTGGGCGCCACGCGCGTGCGAGACACTCACGCTCACCGACGTCAGCACCCCCTGCAGCAGCGTGACGACTACGAAGAACAGGTTCGCGCCGAGTCCGCCAGCGGCTAGCGAGTCCGGGCCAAGCGAGCCGAGCAGAATCGTATCGGTGACGCCCATCGCCATTTGCGACAGTTGGGCAATGGCGAGCGGGGCGGCGAGGCGGGCGGTGTCGGCGGCGTGGCGGGAAAACGTAGGCGGCGGCGCGGCCAACCGGGAGAGGCCGGATCGGGTCATAAAGCGAGGCACGGAGCAGGTCGCGCCCGTGCCATTTCTATCGAAACCGACAGCTTAGGGGGTAGGCGTGCTGTTGTCGATCTGTAAGCACATTTTTGGTGCGAATTTTTGACGAGCGCGTAGCTTGGGGCTGCGCGGTTCCAGCTAGCGCTATGCCTCGTGCACGGCAATCCGGGTGTCGCCGAGTAAAACGACTTGTCCCGCGCGGATTTTGCAGGTTTTACGTAGCTCGACCTGGCCGTCCACGGTCACTGCGCCGGAGGCAACCATCAGTTTGGCGGAGCCGCCGCTGTCGGCAAGCCCCGTTATCTTCAGGAGATTGTGCAATTCGACATAGTCGCCGGTCAGGGTGAAATCGAGATTGGGCATGGCGATTGCGGCAAGGGTAAGGGGGTTCGCATCATAAGCCAGAAGCTACGTGTATAGCCTCAGGCGGCTCGGCTCATGCTAATTGAAAGCATAAGTTATGTTTTCGTTAGAAAATGAAACGGTACGTAACAGCGACCGTTTCTCGCGAACTTCACTCGCAAAGGGCAGGTCTGTAGTAAAACCTGCTGTCTGCGTGACCTTCCGTCACTTCGACGGCGGGACGCAGCAGACCGGATGACACGCATCGCCGGCATCTTCGGCGGGTCTGCCGCCCGAGTCCCGACAACAATTTTAGAGAGGTAAAGCTATGACCCAGATTCGTTCGCTCCTGATCGGTACCGCCCTGACTGCTTTTGCCGCTACCGGTGCGTTCGCGCAGACCAACGCGCAACCGGATGCCAGCGGTGCGGGCCAGCAAATGGCGGCGCCCGGCGCCGATACGGCAGCTCCGGCTGCGCAGGGCGTCCAGCCGCCGACCCCGGTGCCGCAGCGTCTGACGGCATCGAGTTCGACCGATCCGCTGGTGCAAAAGCGCGACGCGGATGCGCAGGCTAATGCCCAGTACAGCGCGTCGAAGAAGGCGTCGAAGTCAGCGTTGAAGCAGCAGCAGGCCGCGGCCAAGTCGCAGTACAAGCAGCAGGTCCGTGACGCCAAGATTAACAAGAAGGCCGACAAGCAGACCGCCAACAACGATATGAAGATGAACATGCAAGGCCAGATGCCGAGCCAGGATGATGCTTCGGACGTCAAGCACTAAGCATGTAGCAGGGGGCGGTGAGCTGCTCCGACGGGCCGGCGCGGCTTGCCGCGGCCGGCTTCTTCATTTTATCGGTGGCCTGATCGCGGCCTGTCCACGACCCTGAGGGAGGTATCGCATGAATAAGCCCATTAACTGGATTGTCGCGGCTCTCATTGCCGGCTGTGTGTCGCCGGTTGCGTTCGCGCAAACGAACGACTCGACTGCAACGCCTACGCATGCCGACAAGAAGGCCGCCAAGGAACAGGCGAGGGCGGATAAGAAGTCCGATGTCGCTCAGGCGAAGGCCAACAAGTCGAAGACGGAGGCGCAGTCTGACGCTGATAAGGCTGCGGCTGATGCGAAGGAAAAGGACGCGAAGAAGGAGTAGGGGTGTGGGGGGCTCGGCGATTGGCGGTAAACGGAATTCGCTGGACTGGGCGTCGTTACAGATCAAAGATTTGCCGATGTATTCGGCCACGCGCCGGATGACGCGGAACCGAATACATCTGGCTTGCCGGACTGGTGGCGCCAATTTGTTGTACCAGCCGGCGGGTGGGGTCGGCGTGGTGTGCACAGGTTGCGAACGACTGCGTGCGGCCCAGAGCGTGTCAAAACGCTGAGTCACCGGGAATTAACGAAACCTGTCTTGCCGCAGGTCGCGACTTTTCGATTGCGGCGATCCGAGCGTCAAATCACAGCCGAAGTATTGCGAAGGCGCAGCACCTCCCAACAGGCCTCACGCCCGCATCGCCGTCATCAACGCTTCTGAACCGAGTAGCTTGATCACTCGCTTCATGTTGTATGCAAGCACGTGCAAGCTCATTTCCGTGCTCACGCGTTCGATGGTCCGTGTCAGGAAATGAGTGGCGCCCATCCATGCCTTGATCGTCCCGAACGGGTGC
>NZ_JAMFSB010000182.1 GCF_026225065.1 Paraburkholderia sp.
GATCAGGCCGCGATAGAGCAGCGTCACCAGCACGCCGATCAACGCATACAGCACGAACATCGCGCGCATCGCGTCGAGTGTCGAGCCTCCTTCGTGCTTGCTCCACCACGCGGGCCACGCGGACGCGAGCGCACCCACGGCCGCGCTCAGGCCCCCCGCGAGCGCGTAACGCGAGAACAACGCGGTGCGGGCGGCGCTGTCGACGGCGGCGCGGGCGAGCCGGGCGTGCTCCAGTGGCAGGAACACGCTGACGTCGCCGGAGCTCGGATTCAGCGTGCCGACGAAGGCGACCAGCGCGAGCGGCCAGAACGCGTGCAGCCCGGCGAACCCCAGGCCCGTGGCCACCATCGTCAGCGCCGCGGCCTGCATCAGCCGCGCGGCCGGAAAGCGATGCCCCAGCGCGCCGACCGCGATCGTTGCCGCGGCCGACCCAGCCAGCGTCAACGTGCTCAACACGCCGATCTCCACCACGCTCATGCCCAGTGCGCCAAGGTAGGCCGGCAGCAGCACTTCCACGTAGCCGTCGGCGAAGCCGCGCAGCATGCGGCTGGCGAGCAGCCAGGCGGCGGCGGGTTCGACGCCGACGGGCAGGATCCAGGAGGGGGCACGCATGCGGAGATTGTGCGGTGCAGACGTTCCGTGGCGCGCCGAACGGGCAATTAACCGACCGATTTACGCCGGGGGCCGGGCAGCTCCCGTGAAGTGGGGACTTGGCGGCTTGGTGGGTGCGGGCAGGCATGGAAACATCGAATTCGCTTTTCAGGAGTTCGAGCCATGTATTCGTTCCTCGAGGTTCAGCCGGCAGATCGAGGCCCGGTCGATGGCCGTTCATCGGCCGTTGTGTTTCGCCTGGTGGCCGTGGCAGCGATGTTCGGGGTACTGGGCGCGTGTGGCGGCGGCGGCGGCGGTGGCGGCAGCACACCCACGCCCCTACCTCCCGCGCCCTCACCTTCTGGCCCGCTCGATGCGGTGATGTCGGTGCCGGATCCGGTGGGCTATGACGCCGACCGGTTGGCTGCGTTCAACCGCTTGAATGAGATCCGTCTATCGGCGGGGCTGGGGATGTTGGCGCAGAACCGGTTGATGGACCAGGCGGCGCAGGCGCATGCGGATTGGGAGATTTCGAATGATGTCTTCGGACACGTCGAGCAAGCCGGAACAATCGGCTTTACTGGAGCGCACTGGTACGACCGGGATGAGGCTCTTGGCTACACGCCCGTTGCGGGAGGAGAAGTGGCTGCCAGCGGTGCCGCCTCCGTCGATGCTGTAAATCTCCTTGCCAACTTGGCCTATCACCGCACCATCGTTCTGGCGATCGAGCCGGTTGATATAGGTATCGGCCGAGCAGGTCAAACGGTGCCAAACGTGAGTCAGCCGATGGTTGTTGACGTTGCTGTTCCTGGAAACGACGTCGCGCGTGGACTCGGGCAATTGGCGCAGTCCTCCACAGGCGGGACAGTGATATGGCCCGTCGACAGAGCCGTTGGTGTTCGAACGACGATGGGTAGCGAGACGCCGAATCCGGTTGCCGGAAGCGATGTGCTTGCGTTGGGCACGCCAGTGTCCGTAACGGTCAGCAGTTCAGAGATCCTCTCAGTTACGAGTTTCTTTTTGATGAACATGTCCAAAAACGAAGTCGTCTTAACGCACTTGCTCACGAAGTCGAGCGATCCCAATGCGCTCGTGCCAGCGTCCTATGTCGCGGCCATTCCGCTCGCGGCGTTGGATTCGAACACCACTTTCGCGGTTGATTTCGAAGGGAGCGTTCTTGATCCCTACACGAACGTCACGACGCCGCTGTCTCGAGCCTGGACGTTCTCGACCGGCTCGGATTAGTCACACTGGTTGTCATCGTTCCGGCGGGCAACTGTTGAACGCCCCCGCACGCAAGTAGAAATCCGTTTCCCGGTACCAGGGGCCCATCAATCCGTTGGAATATCTGTTTCCGAGTGAACACGCCGCGCTTGTTCCATCCCAACAATCGCAGACGCCCGTCACGGCAGGAATCTCTTGAGCGATCCAGGGCTGGGGTGGCAAACCTACTTCTTCGATCCTTGCCTTGACGCCGACGGGCAACGTGACTGTCAAGCGTGTGTTGTAGGCCTGCCAGAGGCCGATTGCCCACCCATAGCCTTGCCCGGGCCTCACCTGATACGAAGCGCTTGCCGTATTCCCTTTGACGACGATTGGCGGTCGAACGTTGATCCAGTGGGCATCGACTTCGAATTGGACGCCAGGCAGGCAGTAGTTGCCGCATGCGTGTGTCGTCGGAATGGTGAAACTGAGCGTGATGGTCACCGGATAGGCGCTCCGATTGACGAACATGTCATCCGGAAACGGACTTGCTACCCGGGCCGACGCTGATGCGAAGTCGAAGCCCCAGTAGGCGTAGCCTGAGCTCGGAACGCCCCCAAGGGAGCTGTTGACAAGAACGTCGTCCGGAATGCCTGTTTCCGGCGGTGCCGGTGCCCCCGCCACCGCCGTCGCACACGTGCTATCCGCATCCCTTGGCCTGCAATCACTCGGCTTCATCCCCGTCACGCGGCTATCCGCGGCGGTCGTCGCCTGCGCGACGACCGCGAGGCACAGGATTCGATACAGGCTCTTGAAATGAAGCGACATGAGGCGCTGGCGAGGTTGGTTGATCGTGATTCCGGAGCGGCAGGAGCCCTGGTGCATGCGATCGATTCTCTGGCGCGTTCGTCAAGTCGCCAGGCGCCAACGAGGCGGTTTCGACCGCTCCGGCGCGGCATCGTGGCAGGCTGCGAAATGCGTCGAGAATGCGCGCTGAGAACATGTGCACAACCCTAGACACCACACTCTAGATCCCGCCCCGAACCCCCATTGACGCACCGCAACACCAAGCGCAAGATCATCGTTGTCGGGCCCTTGGTGGCCGCTGACAGTGAGTCAAACTTGCGTACCTTCTTGCGTACTTTGCGCTTCGGCGGCACCCCGTGTGCCGCGTCGGCCGGGTTCAATGAAATGAGCTCCGCGCTGCCTGTCAGCTTGCCCGCTGCATCGGCTCGTTCGCCGATCGCCATGCGCGGCGACAGCGCCCCTCCGGGCCCACGACAGCGGCGCTTCGCGCCGGAGCTGGCCTGACGGCAACCCTGCCACTCCCTTACTGAACGTTCCGGCATGCGGCCTCGCGGCTGCGTGCATGCGCGTCCCTGCGCGTCGCCTTGCCGGTGATGCGAAGGGTCCGTGCGTGCGCGTGGCGCGCGAGGACGCGAGCCGCTCGTGTCGCGCCGGCAAGCTGCCGCGCGCTCCCCGATCCGGGCCACACCCCGCAGTCATCCAGCGACCAGCGCATCCGCGTCGTCACGGCCTGCGCACGCCCGGACACAACACCAACGAGTGACGACACTCGAGGAAGGTCATCATGTTCTCGGATTTCTTTCACAGTGGCTGGACCACCGGCTCCGCCACCGCTGCCGCCCTCGGCATGACGC
>NZ_JAMFSB010000183.1 GCF_026225065.1 Paraburkholderia sp.
CGGCGAATCGTCTCCTCGGATACCCCGAAGGACGTGGCCAGATCAATCGATTTAACGCGCTGCTGCTGACTGAGGAGCCGCACGATTTCATCGAGCCGTGGCTGGTTGAGCATAGTGCAAAGTTTCCGTGGCATTCGACGTGCCGAAAAAGGGTTTGGGACCGAGCATACGTCGCGACGCCTCGTGCGGCGTGCGCGCCGGTTCAGCCCGAGAGCATTGCGGGCAGTCGTTGATCCCATGGCGAGATCGCCTCGAAAGCGGCGCAGAACTGCAACACGTCCGCATCCGCGAAGCGTGGCCCGACAACCTGCAAACCAATCGGTAGCCCACTCTTGCTCCAGCCACATGGCAGGTTCGCAGCGGGGTTGCCCGAGAGATTGAATGGATAAGTAAACGGCGTCCAACGAGCCCACGGAACCGGGCTGCTATCGACCGCCGGATAGTGAGGCGGCGCCGTGCTGTCCGCGTCGAACGGGAGAATTGGCACCGTCGGCGTAATCAGCAGATCGTACTGCTCGAACAACGTGTGGACCTGACTGGCGAATACCGCACGTTGCTGCATGGCCGCGAGATAGCTCGCCAGACTGAAGTCTTTTGCGCGCTCGATGAGTGTGGCAAAGCCTGGGTCCAGCCGGTCCATCTGCTGCCCCAGCGACTTTCCATAGGCAATGCCGCGTCCGCCTGCCCACAGCGCTTCGAAGACAGGCAGCGGGTCTTGCCACGGCAACACTTTCTCTTCCACCGCGACGGGCAGTTGCTCAGCGATCAGGCGCACTGCATCGCCCACAGCCTTGGCCACCTGCGCATCGACGGGCGTGCCGAATAGCGTTGGACACCAGGCGAGCCGCAACGGCCGCAGCGGTTCGTCGCAGCGCGCGTAGAACGACTCGGTCGGCGCCGGCAATGCCTGGTGGTCGAGTGGGTCCGGACCGGAAAGGATGTCGAATAACAGCGCGCTGTCGCGCACGGTGCGGGTAATCGGACCAGCGTGGCTCAGCATTTCGGTGGCCGACCACGGCCAGGTGGGAATGCGTCCGAGCGTGCCCTTCAGTGCGAATACGCCGCAAAAGGAGCCCGGAATCCGCACTGAACCGCCGCCATCCGAGCCTAGCGTTGCCGGCACCATTCGGGCAGCGACAGCGATCGCCGAGCCGGAACTCGAACCGCCGCTGGTCAGCGCAGGATTCCATGGATTGCGTCCATTGCCGAATACGCGCGAGATGCTTGAGCCCGTCCAGCCGAACTCGGTGGTCGCGGTCTTGCCGACCACGATGGCGCCGGCAGCCTTGAGTCTCGCGATGATCGGCGCATCCAGTTGCGGTACATGGCCAAGCGCCGTGAGCGAGCCGCGCGTGGTGCGCAACCCTTGCGTCGAAAACAGATCCTTGATCCCAAACGGAATGCCGTGCAGCGGACCGCGAAACCGCCCGGACGCGGCTTCTTCGGCAAGCGTCTCCGCGTATTCGCGCGCCGCCTCGGTATAGACGTCGCCAAAGGCGTGCAATGTGGAATTGTGGGTTTTGATGGCTGCCAGGCTTGCATCCAGCAGTTCGACCGGCGTCAGGGCGCCTGCTCTGATCTGCTGAGCGGCGTCAACCACGCACGGCATAGCGGTAACATCCGTATCGTCCGACATTAAAACCCCTGGCAACCAAGTGTTGCAGCGATGGCGCCATTTCCACAAATCAAAAACCCGGTGTCAAGATAAAAATGTTGGAAATGTTGGAAATGTTGATTTATGACGGACGACGAAGAGGGGAGAAATCGACGATGAGCGTTACGCGAAGCGCTGTGGTGAAGCAAAAACAAAAGCGCCGGTAGCGGCCCAATCAGGCCAAAGCTACCGGCGCAACTTGCGAGCCAGAGGCAATCAGGCGAGTCAGTGCCGCTCACGCATCCAGATACGCCACCTCACCGTGCAGTGCGGTATCGAGCCCGCCCTGCTCCGCAGCCGCATCGAGCTTGACCGCCGTCACGCGATCGATCAGCCACAACATCGCCCACGTGAACACGAAGGCCCACACACCGGAGACGATCACGGCCACGCACTGCTTGACGAAGAATGCACCACCACCCAGCAACAGACCATCCGCGCCATTCGGATTCCACGCCTTCGACGCAAACACGCCGAGCAGCACCGTGCCGGTCAAACCGCCCACACCATGCACACCCCATACGTCGAGCGCATCGTCGAGACCGAGACGGTTTTTCAGCGCGACCGCGTAGTAGCAGATCAGGCCAGCAGCAATCCCGATCACCGCAGCCGTGCCTGGCGACACATAACCGGCGGCAGGCGTGATCGTCGCGAGGCCCGCTACTGAACCGGTCAACAGGCCGACGAATTTGGGTTGCCGCGCATTGAGCCATTCGATCAGCAGCCACGTGACAGCCGCAAACGATGCCGCAATATCGGTGTTCAGAAAGGACGAAGCCGTTATGGCATCGACGCGCAACTCGGAGCCGGCGTTAAAGCCATACCAGCCGAACCACAGCAGGCCCGTGCCGAGAGCAATCAGCGGCACGTTATGCGGCTTGTGCGACATCACACGGCGGCGCCCTACGTATAGCACCGAAGCGAGCGCGGCAAATCCGGCGGTGTTGTGCACCACGATCCCACCGGCATAATCGAGCACGCCCCACTTCGCGAACAGTCCTTCCGGACTCCAGACCATGTGCACGAACGGGAAATACACCAGAACGAGCCAGCCGGTGAGAAACAGAAAATACGCCTTGAATGTCACGCGATTCGTAAAGGCACCGGTAATCAGCGCGGGCGTGATGATGGCGAACATCATCTGATACGCAATGTGCACGACGAGTGGGATGCCCGCGTCATTGCCCGTGTACATCGTCTGCAACGTCACGCCACGCAGGAATGCATAGTAAGTCGGGTCGCCGATGATGCCGTGCCACGTCGGGCCGAAGCACATCGAGTAACCGAAGGCGAACCAAAGCACGGTCGTCCATGCAAGCGAAATGAAACTTTGCATCATGATCGACAGCACGTTCTTGCGTTCGACCAGACCGCCGTAGAAGAACGCGAGGCCTGGCGTCATCAGCATGACGAGGCTCGCGCACAGCAGCATGAAGGCCGTATTGCCGACGTTGATCGGCAGGGATGCGGGAAGCACAGCTTGTCTCCTTGAATGTCGTCGTACGAGATGAGCGGGGAAGCCCAGGCGGCCGCGTGCCGCACCGATTCCATCTCGCGTTTTAGCGGCTGTCGAAAAGTAGTCCTCGCCCGGCGGCGGCGCAATACGCGCGAGCGCTATTGCCGGATTCAGCGAGTCGATATGAGCAAGCCAGCACGCGGCTGCGTCAGGATGGACGGGGGTAAACCACAGTGTCGAATCTGGCGCATAAACGGAGACCACTCACGGGGCCGTGCGATTTCCTTTCGTCATGACAGCTATCTCGCAGCCGGTCTTCACTGAAGGCCAATGACAGT
This sequence comes from Paraburkholderia sp., assembly GCF_026225065.1. Taxonomy (GTDB): domain Bacteria; phylum Pseudomonadota; class Gammaproteobacteria; order Burkholderiales; family Burkholderiaceae; genus Paraburkholderia. Next base: position 3,449 of record NZ_JAMFSB010000183.1, read on the forward strand.
GCAAACTGGGCACCGTTACATCACTTTATGGAGAGCAGCATGTTCGCAATGCAGTATTCACACCGCTTGCCCGCTGACTACGACACCCAGATCATCCGCGAGCGCGCAGCCACGCGCGGCCCGCTTTGGGACGACACAGAAGGCTTGATCTGCAAGGCGTTCGCGCTGCAGGAGCGCAACCGCAATGGCGCGACAGGCAACGTCTACGCGTCCGTGTACCTTTGGTCGGACGCGGATGCGACCGTGCGTTTTCTGATGGGCGAGCGCTTCCAGGCGGTCATCGATGCATTCGGCCGTCCGCAGATCGAGACGTGGTTGCCGCTGGACGCGCGGCGCGGCAGCGCGCAACAGGCGCTATCGATCTACCGCGAGGAACGTGTGCTGAACGCTGCGACCGATCGAACGGCGTTGCACGCCGCGGAGATAGAACTCAATCGGGAGATCGCGGCGCGTCCCGATACCGTGGCCGTGTGGGCGGCAATCGATCTGAATGCCTGGCGCCTGATCCGCTTCACGGTCTCGTCGGCGCCGGCCGATCCGGCCCGCAACGGTGACGTCTACGATGTGCTGCACCTTGCCCGACCGGGGATCAGCCGCCTCCAGCGATGACTTCCACCGCCCGCTGAACCGCGGCCGCAATCTGCTCACTGGTTGCCTCGGTGGGCACCGCACGGGCCAGCGTGACGCCTCCAGCCAGCAGCGACAGCAGCACCCAGGCACGCGCCTCACGCTCGGCACCCGTGCCTTCCGGAAAACCCGCGGCGACCGCTTTCATCACCCCTTGCAGTTCGGTTTCGTAGGCCGCGCGCGACGCCGGGTCGGCCCGCTCGATTTCCGCGGACAGGCTTGGCAGCGTACAGGCGTCTCCCAGATCGCAGGTCCGCTTGTATCCCATGTAAAACGCGGCAAACGTCCCGAACCAACTCTTGCCGTGCTCGGCGCGCAAGCCTTCCACCGCCTGCCGCAGCTCGCGCAATCCCTCCGCCACCGCCGCACCGAAGGCTTCCGCCTTGGAGCGGAAGTGACCATAGAACGCCCCGTGGGTCACCCCCGCCTCGCGCGCCAGGCCGTCCACGCCGATCCCGCCGTA
>NZ_JAMFSB010000184.1 GCF_026225065.1 Paraburkholderia sp.
GAGCCGGCGTTGCTCTATGCGCGGACCCTCGCTGCGCTCGATGCACCCGGCACGCGGGCCGCGTTCGAGAAGTCGCTGGCCTGTGCAGGCGATGCAGCGCCTCGGTGTCTGTTTGCCGACTGGTTGGTAAAGCAGGGCGATCAGGCGGATCGTCAGCGGGCCATGAGCCTGTATGCGGATATTGCGCAGGACGCAAAGCATTGGCCCCGTCACGCGAGGGAGCACAACCGCGAATGGTTGCAGCGGGCCCAGGCGGCGCTGGCGGCGGCGCCGTCACGGTGACGAGCGGGCCATCTAACTAGCCGGATCCGTCGGACAAAAACAAATGGACACCCTCGTGGCAACGTCGCCAAGGGTGTCCACGCTTAACTGCTGACTAAATAAAGCCCAGCCTGGTTTCAGACTGACCGGCCGCCCAGGAGCGGCCGGTCCACCCGCTTAGAACTTGTGGGTGATGCCGAAGATACCGGCGAGCTGGTGTTTGTCAGCCGAGAAGGCGCTGCCGTCCAGATCGGCAACAGCCGCCTTGCCCGTCGAGTCGATACCCGAAGCCGTTTCGTAGAAGCCGATCGCATACAGTGACGTGCGCTTCGACAGCGAGTAGATCGCGCCCAGGTTGAACTGGTTGTACTTCGCGCTGCCCAGGTTGTCTGCGCCGCTGTTGTGCGTATAGATATACGCGCCTGCCAGCAGCAGAGCCGGGTTCACCTGGTACTTCACATTGATTTCACCGGAGTTGAAGGTTGCAGTGCCGCCATCGTACTTCGGAGCCGAGATCGCACCGACTGCAGTGACCGAACCCAGGTTCTGGAATTGCGTGTTCGAGTACAGCAGGCCGACGGTTGCCGGTCCGATTGCGTACGAACCGCCCGCCACGATGATCTGCTGCGAACCCGCCGAAGCGTAGCCGCCGAAGATCTTGTTGTTCATGTTGTCGGTCGCGGTCGACGAAGCCGTAGTCGTCGGCGACGACGAATTGCCCTGGTTGCCGAAGAACGAATAGTACGGATCCTTCACGAACGTATAGCCGACGCCGAGGCTGATCGGGCCGTTCGCGTACGCGACCGACGCGTCCCAGATCGAATTCTGCGAGAAATTGCCTGCCACGCCGCCCAGGCTGTACAGCGCGCCAACCTGCAGACCGTTGTAGTTCGGGCTTTCGTACTTCAGCGAGTTCTGGATGCGGTTCGACGTATCGACGTTGTCGACGTCGCCTGCTCGCGTGCCGTAGCCGAGGCCCGAAGCGGCCCAGTCGGCGCCCGACGCGAAGTTGGCGGTGTAGTCATTGCTGACTGAGTACTGACGGCCGGCCGTCACGGTACCAAACTGCTTGCTGCTCAAACCGACGAAAGCTTTACGGCCGAATTCCAGGCCGCCTTGGCCCAGCGCGCCGGTGCCCGTTGTATAGCCGTTTTCCAGGTCGAAAATCGCCGACAGACCGCCACCCAGGTCTTCCGTGCCTTTCAGGCCAAAGCGCGACGAGGTAGCCTGCGAGAGCGCGTATTCGTGCAAGCCCTTGACGTTGTTGTTGATGAGAATACCTGCGTCGACGATGCCGTACAGGGTCACGCTGCTTTGTGCGTGTGCAGCGCCGGCAAATGCGCCGAGCGCCAGGAGAGCCACCGAGGTCTTTTTCATTTTCATCTGTCTTTCACGTGTTGTTAGAGGATGGATCTATCGCTCGCATGGCGAACGTGATCCATTCGTGTGGGTCAGCCGGCGCGCGTATCCCAGGCCATACGCTGTGAGATTCGTGCCCGGTCGACCTGCTGAGAGCAAGAGCGAACTTTGCGGAGCGGTTTCTCGCCGTCCCGCCAGGCTCGCGACACTCATGCCATCAGGCCGAGTGATGCTGACGTCGCCAGATTAAAGTTCAGTGAAAGCAGTTCAAACCCGATTGTTTCGCGCTATAAAAATAATGCGATGTCTCATTCTTGCAACGGGGGCAACAAAATAGGCGTCGTGTCGTGGCGTGGTAAGCGCGATGAAAGGCGCAGGGCCGCATGCAGCGATCCGCGGTATAGACACTTGAATGAGGGGCTGATTCGTAGTGGTTGCAAACGCCACGAATTCAGAAGCGCTGGTTTATACGGCCCGCGCGAGAGGCTTATCGGGTTCCGCCAGACGGATGTCCACCGGACCGATGCCGCAGATGGCGATGGTTACTGGCCCGGCTTCGCCGCGTGGGACACCGTCGTAATGCCAGGTGCGGGCAATGCGCCGCACGAAGGTGCCGGCCGGCACCGGGACTGTATGGGCGGGATCGAAGTCCGCACCGCTGTTGATCCACCAGGTGCCGGACAACACCACGCAGAGACGATCCGAGGCGTAGCTGTGCGGCGCGCTCATGTAGCCTGGATACCAGCGTAACAGTGCGTAATAGATGCCTTGCTTCGAAGGATGGCTGTAAAGGAACGCGCTCTCGACGCTCTGCGGCGGGGCTCCGTCCTGCGGGGTGAATTTGATGTCAGCGGGCAGCGTGTACATGGTCTGGTTGGTGTCGATCGGACTGGCCTCGACTCCTCCGGTCAAGAGCAAGGGTGCGATTCCCCCTAACATTGCTAATAGTTCGCGTCGGCTCATGCTGTTTTCTGCCATCGAGACTCTCCTTGTTCATTTTCAGAGGCGCCTGTGTCGTGCCACGCGGTCCGCGTTTGAATCACGGCGGCGCGAAGAACACTATAGGTCAGGACTCACATAGGTATCGCCGACCATCAGATGCACGATCTCATCGCCATTGGTCTGCTGGACCTGCCGCTCGCCGGCCACTTCGCCACGCCGCAGCACGACGATACGGTCCGCGATTGCAAAGATGTCGTGCAGATTGTGCGAGATCAGGATCACGGAGACGCCTTGCGCCTTCAGCGTCGCAATCAGTTCCATGACTTTGCGCTGCTCGGGCACGCCAAGCGCGGCGGTGGGCTCATCCATGATGAGCACGCGGGCGTTCCAGTAAATGGCCCGGCCAATTGCAATGGCCTGGCGCTGGCCGCCTGAGAGCATCTTCACAGGGCCTCTGAGCTTGCGCTCGGGAATCACGATGTCGAGGCGCTCGAGCACTTCGCGCGCAACCTGTGCCATGCGAGGGCGGTCGATCACCTGAAAGCCGAGTTGCCTGCGTGTCGGTTCGCGGCCAAGGAAGATATTGCTGCCCACATCCAGGTTGTCGGCGAGCGCGAGATCCTGGTAGATCGTCTCGATCCCTTGAACGCGCGCGTCTTGCGGATCGCGCAATTGCAACGGTGCGCCGTCGAACAGCAGCTCGCCCTGAACGGCCCGATACACGCCCGAGATGATCTTGATCAAGGTCGACTTGCCCGCACCGTTGTCGCCGGCAAGCGCCAGCACTTCGCCCGGCATCAACTGCAGCGACACGTTCTTGAGCGCCTCGACACCGCCAAAGCGGATCGAGATATCGCGTACCTCAAGGATGGGCGTGCTCATTGCGCACCTCCGAGACGGTCCTTGTACTGATCGATCAGCACCGACAGGATGATGACGATGCCCACCACGATGAATTGCCAGAACGCGTTGACGTCGATAAACACCAGCCCGAACTGGATCACCGCAATGATCAGCGCACCGATCAGCGTGCCGATGACATTGCCGGTCCCACCGAACAGGCTCGCCCCACCGATCACCACTGCCGCGATCGAGTCGAGCAGCATCGGCTCGCCGGCGTTGGCAGCGCCTGCAGCAAAACGCGCGGTATAGATGATCCCGCCGACCGCGGCGAACGCTGCGGCGATCACATACACCACAAGCAGGTGGCGTTTGACATTGATCCCCGCCCGCGCCGCCGACTGCGGATTGCCGCCGATCGCATAGGTGTACTGGCCGAAGCGCGTCTTCGAGAGCAGCAGATGCATGATGACCAGCAACACGGCAGTCAGCAGCACCGGCGTCCAGCCGGCACCGAGCCAGACGAGACCGGGGTTGTCCACCGAGACAGTCATACCGCTGCCGGCCGCGAGAAAGCCTGCACCGCGCGCCACGCCGTACATGCCGAGCGTGCCGATAAAAGCTGGCACGCGCAGCCAAGCAATCAGCACGCCGTTGACGAGGCCCGGAATCAGGCAAACCACAACGGTGAGCGGGATCGACAAGAGCAGGATCCACGGCGAGCCATTGCCGAACAACGTGAACTGGGCGACGCAGACGGCCGCGAGTCCCATTACGAAGCCCGCCGACAGATCGATGCCGGCTGTGATGATCACGAAGGTCTGGCCAATGGCCAGAAGCAACGGGGCAGCGGCAGCAAGACCGATCGATTGCAGGTTGTAGGCGTTCAACACAAACGACCGATGGGCCGACACCTGCGCGTACACCTCGAAAAAGACGAGCAGGGCGGCGAGGAACAGCCACGGCCATAGCTTGGTAATCAGCGCAATCCGGTCGAGACGCGAGTTATCCATGAAGTGATTCGCTTTATCAGGAGCAAAGCCAGGAGCAAAAACCCGCATGCGCTGCAGCGCACGCGGGACGATCTACGACTGCAGCCGGACTGCTTCGGCTAGTTCGAATAGATGTATTGCTGCATGTCGGGCTGGTCGATGTTGGTCTTGTCGAGAACCTCGAAACCCGTGCTCTTGAGGGTGGGGATTTTCTTGCCGTGAATCACGTCGGCGGCGAACTTGACGCCGTAGTAGCCGATCTCGTCCGGGCGCTGGGCAATTGCGATATCGACAAGGCCACTCTTGATCTGCTTGTCGATGCCCGGCACCGCGTCGAATACGACGACTTTCACCACGCCTTGCTTGCCGGCTGCCTTGACGCCCTGGGCCGCACCGCTGCCCGAGAAGGTGTTGGCGCCGAACACGCCGGCCAGATTCGGATTGCGCGCCAATACCGCGGCAACGTGAGCAGCAGCCTGGTTCGCATCGTCCTCGTTATAGAGCGTTTGCAGCACGGTGATATTCGGGTGCTTCTTCATCTCATCCGTGAAGCCTTCAGCACGCGCGTCGGTGCTCGAAATACCCGGCTTGTTGTTCTCGCAATAGACCGTTCCCTTGTCGCCTATCGCTTTGGCTAGCGCACGCGCTGCCACGCGGCCGCCTTCGAGATTGTCCGAAGCGATATAGGACAGCGGGAAATCCGCATTGCCCTTGCCGGTCTGGTAATGGCCATCGCCGATATAGGTGTCGACGGTGATTACCTTGATGCCGGCGTCGGCGGCTTCCTTGAGTGGTCCGATCAACTGTTGTTTGTCGACTGGCGAAATCAGCAGGACATCAGGGTGCTTGGCGATAAATGCCTTGAGAATCGGCACCTGCTCACTGGTATTCCATTCTTTGGGAACCTGAAACAGCAATTCGACGTTCTCTTCCTTGGCGGCCCGCTCGGCGCCGCGATGCATTGTGAAGTAGAACGGATCAACCACGCCGGGCAGGAGTGCCACCACAGGATGAGCCGCATCCGCGTGCGCCAGTCCCGACAGCGAACAAACGATGATCGTTGAGACGGCAACCATACAGCGGGAAACGAATCGCTTCATTTTGTCTTCCTCCAGTTTTTTTGAGTCCGACTTGCGACGCCCGACTTCTTTTGACGCTGCATGGCGGCGGTAATCGGCTGTTCGGCAGTATAGGCCCGGGTGATGCCAGTGACCATGCGAATGACAACGCTGTTTGCGATCAACAGGTAGCGTGTGGTCGGCAATGCGGCATTACGCCCGGTAATTTCGAGAAATATTTCTGGTGGTACGCCGGTGACCATTTAATGCCATGCGCAGTTAAACTTTGGTAACGTTTTGTTACTGAAATAAACATTTTGATACGAGTTCCTATCGAGTTTGCGGACTCCGAATCCGGCCGTATTGGTTTGGATCTTCAGACTGATTTCCTGTCGGGGTGCTTCATGGCCCTGCGTTAAGCCGGCGCGTGCAGTGTCGCGGGGGATGGTAGTCGACACGGTCGCGCCAATTCAAAAACTAGAAAGCGGATTAATCAAAATGAATATGAAACGGCTGGCTACACAGCTGGCAGGCATTGCCTGCGTGGCTACATTGGCGGGGTGTGCAAACAATGACCAGGGTAACCTCGTCGTCGATCCGAACAAGGTCAACGCGATCATCGCGGGGGCGTTGACGCCACCGCCACCGCCGCCGCCCGTGATCGTCGAAGAGGCCTACGTGCCCGGCCCCAACGATGTTTATATCGCGGCCGTCGAAGAGCGCGATGTCGTCATTGTCGGTGGCGATACGTTCATCTGGTATGTCGGACCGGACGGCCATCGGCACCGGCGTTTTTATGCGCACGGCGATCATCGCCACGACGTCTTTGCCCGTCGCGATGAACTGCATCGGGTGATGGCGAATCACGAAGGTCATCTGCCTGATCACGCCATTGCAGGGCATGGACCTGAGGGGCACCCGGGCGGTCCGCAGGCGAACCATGCTGCGCTCGCCGCGGGCAAGGCGCCCGCGCCAGCACCGGCAGCGAAGCCGGCCGCTTCCAGCAAGGAAGTGAAGAAGTCCTAACGGTTGATCTCCGATTGCCCACGTGAGGTCATTACCATGACCTCACGTGGGCGACATGAAGTGAGTCGCGCCGCGGAACCAATAGACGACCGCGTGCCTGAAAAGCGACTACACACCTCCCGTACCTGCCTCGTAACAGCACGCGCCGCCGAGCCGCGCGCACTAGCCACACCTATCACCGGCAATCGTCTCCCAGGCGAAGGCATGTTGCGGCGCACCTAATAGCCGCGTCGCGAACCGGTAGCCACGAACAACCCCACGTTTCATCGCTCTCCGCTGCACGCAAGCACCTATCAGGTCTGTGCAATGACAGCCCTCGCCATCCGCTTTCCGCATCCCTCTTTGTGCACGGCCGCAGCAGATCCTGTTGACAACCCCCTCGATAGCCCCTATCTTAGAATCACAAATGTGCATTGAAATCACATTTGTGATTCTAAGAGTATCAAACAACAAATCTGGAGACGACCCAATGTTCAAAGGTACTGCCCATCCCGCAAGGTTTCTGACAGTCGCCCTGGTCGCGGCTGCCGCTCTCACTGCGACCTCGGCCACTTACGCCAAGGGCCTGAAAATCGGTTTTAGTCAGGTCACGCTTCAGTCACCGTTCTATGTGCAGCTCAAGGAGGGCGCCCAGGCGGCCGCTGCGGCAGACGGCGACGAGCTGATCTTTCTCGACGCCAATGGCGACGTGAACAAGCAGAACAACGACATTCAGGACTTGCTCACGCGCAAGGTGAACGTGCTGATCGTCGATCCGGTGAATCCGGATGCGATTGCGCCATCGCTCGAAGCTGCCCAGCGTGCGCACGTGCCGGTCATCACCGTCGATCGCGCTGTACACGGTACCGTCACTGCCTATATCGGCCGCGACAACGTGAAGATGGGCGAGCTCTCCGGCAAGGCCCTGGTCGCCGCGCTGAAGAAGAAGGGCATCACCAGCGGCAAGATCATCGAGATTCAGGGCGATGCCGGCGGCACGGTGATGATGGACCGCCGCAAGGGCTTCCATGAAGCAGTCGAAGGCACCGGCTTCAAGATCGTCGAAGGTCCGTACAGCGAATACATCCGTGCCAACGCGGTCACCGCCATGCAGGATCTGCTGCAGGCGAACCCCGATATGAAGGCCGTGGTCGCCCATAACGATGACATGGCGCTCGGCGCGATGCAGGTCCTGCAGGAAGCCAACCGCAAGGACGTGCTGGTGTCCGGTGTCGATGGCTTGTCTGAAGCGCTGAATGCGATCGAAAGCGGTAACCAGTACATCTCGACATCGTTGAACGACCCGCGCTATCTGGGCGACATCACGATCCAGACGGCCCGTGAAGTGGTCGCTGGCAAGAAGGTGCCGTCGTTCGTCGATGCCGGCACGGCGGTCGTCACCAAAGACAACGTCAAGCAGATCAAACACGACGGTCTGTTCGGCGAATACCGTCCGAAGGTTTTCTGATGGTCTCGGGCCGGCAAGCCGGCCCGAATCGCCTGGCCACGAGCGCACCTCCGAGCGGTTTTGCGAAGGACGTGTAGCGGCTCGCGGCGGGTTTCATTTACACACTTGGTAAGGAAATAATCGTGCGAGCAGCAGTCATGCATCGGCCGGGCGACATCCGTGTCGAAGAGGTTGAAAAGCCCATTGTCAAAGCGGGGCACGCACTTGTGCGCGTCGCTGCATGTGGCGTTTGCGGGTCCGACATTCCGCGGATGCTGAGCAAAGGCGCGCACGTGATGCCGCTGATCTGCGGCCACGAATTCTCGGGCTTTATCGAAGCGCTTGGCGACGGTATCGAAGGCTTTTCGATTGGCGAACTGGTGACCGTGCCACCGCTGATCCCTTGCCTCAAATGCGATCAATGCCTGCGTGGACATCCGTCGCGTTGCCTCGACTACGATTACTTCGGCAGCCGGCGCGACGGCGCGTATGCGGAATTCGTCAACGTGCCGCTAACCAACCTGGTAAAAGTGCCCGAGGGCATGGATCCGACTGCGGCATCGCTGGTCGACCCGGCGGCCATTGCCATTCACGCAATCTGGCAAGGCGAACTCAAGGCGGGGCAGAACGCGGCCGTGGTCGGCTGCGGCCCGATTGGCCTGTTCGCGATTCAGTGGATGAAGCTGATGGGCGCCCGGAATATCGTCGCGATCGACATCTCCGAGGAGAAGCTTGAAATGGCGCGTGTCGCCGGAGCGACGCATACGCTTCTAAGCGGCCAGCCCGACGAAGCGTTGCCGCGCTGTCATCTCATCGTGGAAGCGGCCGGCCACCCGAGTGCGATCAACCAGGCGATCCAGCTTGCCGGCGCGGGCGGCCATGTCGTCTATATCGGCATCCCCACCGCGGATGTATCGCTGACGACCAAGAGCTTCTCGCACTTCCTGCGCCAGGAAGTCTCGTTGCACGGTGTGTGGAATTCATTCTCGGCGCCGTTCCCCGGAGATGAATGGACGGCAGCCATCGACAAGCTGGCGAGCGGCGCGCTGCGCTGCGACTTCATGATTAGCCACGATCTGCCGCTCGAAGCGCTTCCGGAGATGTTCAAGCACTTTGCAGAAAAGAAGGGGGCGGCCAAAGTAGTCTTCCGGCCTTCCAAGTTGCCTGCGTAATATATAAACAACAAAACGTACGTAGGAGGAGACAAGATGTCCCTGCTTTTAGGGCTGGACTTCGGCACGGGCAGTGTGCGCGCCGGGCTTTACGACGCGGGCACTCACAAGCTGGTACGTGTCACGGAAGCATCCTATCCGACGGTCTACCCGCAACTCGGCTGGGCCGAGCAGGCGCCGCTCGCGTGGTGGAAGGCGCTCGGCGAGGCCTGCCGTGAACTGATGGCGAGCACGGGCCATCCGCGCATTGCCGGGATTTGCGTGGCCACGACATCGTCGACGGTGGTTGCCGCCCGCGAGGACGGCACGCCGTTGCGGCCCGCCTTGCTGTGGATGGACTGCCGCGCCGGCCGCGAAGCTAACGACACCCGCTCGGTCCGGCACCCGATGATGAGCTCCGGCGGCGACGCGGTCGAATGGCTGGTGCCCAAGGCGATCTGGCTCGCTCATCACGAACCGGAGGTCTATCGAGAAGCCGCCCGGATCTGCGAAGCAGTGGACCTGGTGAACTACTGGCTCACTGGCCGTTGGGTGGCCTCGCAGTTGAACGCAACCTGCAAATGGAATTACGACGCCCGCGAGCAGCGCTTTCCGCTCGATCTCTACGAACGGCTCGGCGTGCCGGATCTTGCCGACAAGCTGCCCCCGGAGGTGATCCGGGTGGGCGGCCGTATCGGAGCCCTTACGGCCGACGCCGCGCAGCATCTTGGCATCGTCGGCCGGCCGGTGGTGGCCCAGGGCGGCATCGACGCGCATATGGCGATGTTGAGCGCGGGTGCGACTGGCCCCGGCGATCTGCTGTTTATCGGCGGAACGTCGATCGTCCAGCTGATGCATATCGATGAATGGGTCGACGTACCCGGCATGTGGGGTCCGTATCCGAATGCGTTGATCGATGGGCCCTGGCTGATCGAAGGCGGTCAGGTATCGGCCGGCTCGATCCTGCATTGGCTTGCGCATCAGATGTTCGGTCTCGACCATGCCGGTCACCAGGCGCTGATCGCCGAGGCCGCGGATTTGAAACCAGGCGAGACAGGTCTGCTGGTGCTCGATTACTGGATGGGCAATCGCACGCCTTATCGTTCTTCGGAGTTGCGCGGCGCGATTCTCGGGCTCTCGCTCAACCATCAGCGCAAGGATGTCTATCGCGCCTCGGTCGAAGCGATTGCGCTTGGCTCCGCCAACGTGTTTCACACCTTGCGGGCAGCGGGGATCGAGGTCCGGCGGGTGATCGCGGCTGGAGGTTTTCAGAAGAACCCGCTATGGTTGCGCGCAACCATCGATGCAACGGGTGTTCCGTTCGAGGTCGTCGCTCATGACAACCTGACCTTGATCGGCGCAGCCGCGGCTGCCGCGTGCGGGGTCGGCGAGTGTGCGCAGTTACGCGAGGCGGTCGCGAGTTTCGCGACCCACGGTGAGCGCATCGACCCCGACCCGCAAGCGCACGAGCAGTATCTGAAGCTGCTCGAACGCTATCAGGAGGCGACCGACACGGTGGGACCTATCGTCTCCAGACCGCCGATTACGGCGGCCACCGCCATGAGGTCCGCAGCATGACAAGCGCTTCCACCAACGACTCGTTGCCTACGCGGCTGAATTCCGACCCGCAGCGCGAGCAACTGATGGCCCAGGTTGCCAAGCTCTATTACGACCTCGAGAAGACGCAAGGCGACATCGCCAAGGAAACCGGCTTGACGCGCTGGCAGGTTGCGCGGCTGCTGCGTGAAGCACGCGAAGTGGGCATCGTACGGATCGAGATCATTCCACGTTCGCCGCGCCTGCCGCATATCGAGGCCGAAATGCAACGCCGCTTCGGGTTGCGCGAAGCGATCGTCCTCGCCAACAGTGGTGATGAGGATGTCGAACTGAATGTCGTCACCCAGGCCGCCGGCCGCTATCTCGCGGGACTGCAGCCGCCGCCGCAACTGGTGGGCGTGTCGTGGGGCCGCACCATGATCAAGATGGCGCAATGGTTGCCGCCGCGCTGGAACGACGGCGTGCATGTGGTGCTATTGAACGGCGCGATCAATATCCGCAACGTGGCGGAGCAGACCAACAACGTCGCCGAGCGCTTCGCGCACGCCGGCAACGGCCACGCGACGCTGCTACCGGTTCCTGCAATGCTGGGCAGCGAGCGCACGCGCGAAGCGCTCGAGCAGGACCATATCGTAGCTGACGTACTGCGTATCGCAGACGAAGCACCGGTTGCCTGCTTCAGCATGGGCGAACTGTCGGAGCGGTCGGTCCTCGTGGAATCGGGTTATGTGGATCAGGCGATCATGCGTGACCTGCAAAAACGCGGCGCGGTCGGTGACATTCTGGGACGCTTCGTCGACGGGAACGGTGAGATCGTCGCCCCCGAAATCGACAACCGGACTATCGGTCTGCGGCCCGAGCGCTTGCGCGACAAGGCATTTTCGATTGGCGTGTGTGTAGGCGAGCGCAAGCATCGGGTGGCGCGTGCCTGCCTGCGGGCGCGCTACATCAATGTCCTCGCAACCGACGAGGCGACCGCGCGCTTTCTGCTGGAGCACGGCGATGAATGATTACGTGCTGGACGTCAGTCATGTTTCGAAGCGCTTTCCGCCGAATGTCATCGCGCTCGTGGATGCCTCGCTGCAGGTACGCCCCGGCGAAGTGCACTGCCTGCTCGGCGCCAACGGTGCGGGCAAAAGCACGTTGCTGAAAATCGTGGCGGGTGCGCATCGGCCCGATACCGGCACCATGCAGATCGACGGCAAGCCGGTCGATCTGCGCTCGCCGCAAGATGCCAGCGCGGCCGGCATTGCGATGATCTACCAGGAATTGGACCTGATCCCGCAGATGACGGTTGAAGAGAATCTTTTGCTGGGACATACGCCGCGCCGCTTCGGCATCATCTCGCGTGGCCGGCGCCGCACGTTGGCCGCTGCCGCGCTCAAGCGGATCGGCGCGACCTTTCCCATGACCGCACGCGTGGAGACGCTGTCGATCGCCAACCAGCAACTCGCGGCGATCGCGCGCGCATTGACGGGGGCGGCCAAAGTCGTGGTGATGGACGAGCCGTCCGCTGCGTTGAACGAGACCGAGCTGGAGAAAGTCTTCGAAGTGATTCGCGAGATCTCGGCCGCTGGCGTTTCCGTACTCTACGTGAGCCATCGGCTCAATGAGATTCGCGAGATCGGCGACCGCGTGACGGTGCTGCGCGCCGGCAAGACCGTCGAGACCTTCGATGTCGCCGCGGTCGACGAACGCACGCTGGTATCGGCGGTAGTCGGTGAGAGTCACGAACTGCTCGAGCGCGGCGAGCATGCGCCGCCACGCGAGGCATTCGCTTTGCGCGTCAAACGCCTGGACGGTCCGGCGGGTCTCGAGATCCGCGACCTGGAAGTACGCCAGGGCGAAGTCGTCGGGCTAGCTGGACTGAACGGTGCGGGCCGCACCACGCTTCTCAAGGCGCTGTTCGGCGTGCAACCGTCGACCGGCGAGATCGAGTTGTTCGGCGAACCGTACCGTCCGAAACACGCGATGGACGCGATCCGGCGCGGCGTCGGGCTGGTGCCGGAAAACCGCAAGACCGAAGGCCTCGTGCTCGATGCGCCGATCTACCGCAACGCCACCTTGGCGCACATCCGGCGTTACCGGTGGCTGTCGCATCGGCGCATGAAGACGCTGACCCATCCGGTCCTCAAGCAGTTGCAGACGAAGTTCGGTTCGCTGACCCAGCCGGTGCGCCAATTGTCGGGCGGTAACCAGCAAAAGATCGTGCTCGCGAAATGGGTGATCGACGGCGCGAAGCTGTTGCTGCTCGATGAGCCGAGCCGTGGCCTCGACATCGGCGCCAAGGCGGATCTTTACCGGCTCGCGCGCGGCCTCGCCGAGCAGGGCGCTGCCGTGCTGGTGGCAAGCAGCGAACTCGAAGAGCTGTACGCGAACTGCAACCGCATCTGGGTCATTCACGAAGGCAAGAACGTTGTCTGTTTCGATCCGGCCGTGACGCCGAGTCTCGACATTCAACAGGCGACCATCATTGGACGAAGGGCTTGAACATGGATACGACATCGAAGGAGCTGGTCAGACAAGGCAGCGATGGCGGCAAGAAGCGCGGCCTGATCAATAGCCCGCTTGTCGAGTGGGCAATGCGGTACAACTTCATTCTGATTTTCCTGCTGGCGGTGGGGATCGCGACTTCACTCTCGAGCGACTTCCTGACCTTCGGCAATATCGCGAACCTGTTCCAGCAGGCCGCGGCCGTCGGCATCGTCGCGATCGGCATGACGTTCGTGATCCTGACCGCCAACATCGACCTGTCGGTGGGCAGTCTGTCCGCGTTTGCGGGGATCATCGTCGCGTTGCTGTTGCAAGGGGGCATGTCCGGGTGGTTGGCGGCGCCGCTTGCACTCGGTGTCGGTCTGGTCGCCGGCGCGGTGATGGGCGCGATTTCGGTCTACGGCAAGGTGCCCAGCTTCATCATTACGCTGGCCGGGCTGGTGTCGTTGCGGGGCGCCACGTTTCTGCTGTCCGACGGTTCGCCGATCGGCGGGCTGCCGAGCGGTTTTAGCAGCATCGGTTCAGCCATGGTCCCGATCGTGCCGGGCTCCGATCTGCTGTTTCCGGTGATGGGCATCATCTTCCTCGTGATCGCCGTTATCGCCGGACTTGTCCTGCGCTACACGGTATTCGGCGAGTATGTGCTGGCCACTGGCGGCAATATCGAGGCGGCGCGTCTGTCAGGTGTACCGGTGCGTGCAATATCGATCGCCGTCTTCGCAATCTCGGGCCTGCTCGCCGCACTAGGCGGCGTGCTGCTGACTTCGCGCCTCCATATCGGTCAGCCGACCTCCGCTCAAGGACTCGAGCTCGATGCGATCGCGGCCGTCGTGCTTGGCGGCACGAGCCTCTTCGGTGGACGCGGCGGCATGCTCGGCACCACCGTCGCCGTGATGCTGCTGCAAGTGTTGCGTAATATTTTCAACCTCGTCGGACTTGGTTCGTTCTACCAAATGACGATTACCGGCGTGATCATTGTGCTGGCCATTCTGCTGAACCGCCTGATCGATCACTATGCGGGGCGGACATGACGGCCCGCGCACGCACTTCCAGACGGCGGCAGCCCTCCTTGCCGCCCGATCTTCCCGCTCAATCTTCGCTTCCCAACGACATGTCCGAACACTTACCACGCAATACAGGGGTGGCGCTCGCCCTTGACGCAGTTCTCACTCCGCAGGTCAATGCATCCGCCGCGACACGCCGCAGCGAATCGCTAAAAGCTCGCCGCTCGGTGAAGAAGGCTTATCAGGCCGCCTGGCATGTGAAGGCGATCTCCTGTATCGATCTGACGACGCTTGCCGGCGACGACACGCCGGGCCGCGTCAAACGTCTTTGCGCCAAGGCGCGCCGGCCGCTGCGTGACGATCTTATCAGCGCACTTGGCCTCGAAGAACAGCCGCCAATGACCGGCGCCGTGTGCGTCTATCCGACGATGGTCGGAGCGGCGGTTGCCGCACTCGAAGGCTCGGGCATTCCCGTCGCGTCAGTGGCGACAGGTTTCCCCGCTGGCCTGACACCGCTCAAGCAACGGCTCGAGGAAATCCGGTACGCGGTGGCGGAGGGCGCACGCGAGATCGACATCGTGATTACCCGCGAACATGTATTGCTGCAGAACTGGACGGCTCTTTACGACGAAGTCCGGCAGATGCGCGAAGCATGTGGTGACGCCCATCTGAAAGCCATCCTGGCGACCGGCGATCTGAAGACCTTGCGCAACGTTTATCGGGCCAGCGTCGTTTCCATGATGGCCGGGGCGGATTTCATCAAGACCTCGACCGGCAAGGAGGACGTCAATGCCACGTTGCCTGTGAGTCTCGTGATGTGCCGTGCCATTCGCGACTATGAAGCGCTGACCGGTTTCAAGATCGGCTTCAAACCTGCGGGTGGATTGCGCACGGCAAAAGACGCGGTGAACTGGTTGATTCTGATGAAAGAAGAACTCGGGCGCGACTGGCTCGAACCCAACCTGTTCCGGATCGGCGCGAGCTCGCTGCTAGGCGATA
Source organism: Paraburkholderia sp. (assembly GCF_026225065.1). GTDB lineage: Bacteria > Pseudomonadota > Gammaproteobacteria > Burkholderiales > Burkholderiaceae > Paraburkholderia. The sequence continues at coordinate 15,109 of NZ_JAMFSB010000184.1, forward strand.
TCGAGCGTCAGATCGAGCACTTCGTCACCGGTCAATATTCTGCCCTGCACCGGCACGGCATGGCCTGACGCCACACGCTGACTCACGGGACACACGCATGAAAACCTCACAAGCACGTATCAAAGACATTCTCGCCACCATGGAATACGGCCCCGCACCGGAAAGCACCGATGTCGCGATGAACTGGCTCGACCAGCACGGGCGGCGCTTCGATCACTTCATCGATGGCGCCTTCGTCGCGCCGACGGATGGCGCACATTTCGACGTGGTGAATCCGGCCGACGAGTCGCTGCTCGCCCAGGTTGCCCAGGGCAGCGTAGCCGACGTCAACGCCGCAGTCGAAGCCGCGCGCCGCGCTTTCAGGGGCTGGTCGGCCACGCCGGGTCACGAGCGGGCGCGCCTGCTGTATGCGATCGCCAGGCACGTTCAGAAGCACGCGCGGTTTCTCGCAGTGCTCGAGAGCCTCGATAACGGCAAGCCGATCCGCGAGTCGCGCGATATCGATGTACCGCTCGTCGCGCGTCATTTCTATCACCATGCCGGCTGGGCGGAACTCCTTGGGGACGAATTTCCGAACCACGAGGCCGTTGGCGTGTGCGGCCAGATCATTCCATGGAATTTCCCGCTGCTGATGCTCGCGTGGAAGATCGCTCCGGCACTCGCCGCCGGAAACACCGTCGTGCTGAAGCCCGCGGAGTTCACGCCGCTCACCGCGCTGGCGTTCGCCGAGATCTGCCAGCAGGTCGGTCTGCCGGCGGGTGTCGTCAACATCGTCACCGGAGATGGTGCGACAGGCGCGCGGATCGTCGAGCATGCGGATGTCGACAAGATCGCGTTCACCGGTTCGACGGAAGTGGGCCGCGCGATTCGCCGGGCCACAGCAGGCACCGGCAAGAAGCTCTCACTCGAGCTTGGCGGCAAGTCACCGTTCATTGTGTTCGAAGACGCCGACCTTGATGCGGCGGTCGAAGGCGTGGTCGATTCGATCTGGTTCAACCAGGGGCAGGTGTGCTGCGCAGGTTCACGGATTCTGGTCCAGGAAGGGGTCGCTGACCTCTTCCACGCGAAGTTGCGCGCGCGCATGAGCACGCTGCGGGTGGGCGACCCGCTCGACAAGTCCACGGACATCGGCGCGGTTGTCGATCGCATCCAGCTCGAACGGATCACGGCGCTGGTCCAGCGCGGCATCGCGGAAGGTGCGACGTGCTTCCAGCCGCCGATGGCGGTGCGCGTCAAAGGCTTCTTCTATCCGCCGACCCTCGTGACCGACGTCGAGACATCCTCCGTGCTGGTGCGCGAGGAGGTGTTCGGGCCGGTGGTGACGTCGAGCACGTTCCGCACGCCTGACGAAGCGATTGCCTTGGCCAACGATACCCGCTACGGTCTCGCTGCCTCGGTGTGGTCGGAAAATCTTAACCGCACGCTCGATGTCGCGGCCGCGGTCAAGGCCGGGGTGGTCTGGGTGAACAGCGCCAATCAGTTCGACGCCGCGGCAGGCTTTGGCGGCTATCGCGAAAGCGGTTATGGCCGTGAAGGCGGCCGGGAAGGCATGCTCGAGTATCTCGCGCCACGTCGCGCGGGAGCGGACACCTCCGCTGCGAACGCAAGCGAGCCTCGCGAGGCGAGTGCTCCCGAACCGCACGCACCGGTTCCATTGCAGGACTTTTCCGATCAGTGCGGCAACGTCGATCGAACCGCGAAGCTTTATATCGGCGGCAAGCAAACCCGGCCCGACTCCGGCTACAGCTATCGGGTCTTCGGCGCGAACGGCGCGCCGCTGGGTCTTGCTCCGCTCGGCAATCGCAAGGATGTGCGCAA
>NZ_JAMFSB010000019.1 GCF_026225065.1 Paraburkholderia sp.
ACTGGTTTCCGCTGCGGCATGGTCGCGATCGTCGGCCGCCCCAACGTCGGCAAGTCCACGCTGATGAACGCGCTGGTCGGCCAGAAAGTCAGTATCACGTCGCGCAAGGCGCAGACGACGCGCCATCGCATTACCGGTATTCACACGCTCGAAGACGCGCAGTACATCTTCGTCGACACACCTGGATTCCAGACCAAGCACAGCGGTGCGCTGAACCGCTCGCTCAATCGCGCGGTGACTTCGACGCTGACCTCGGTCGACGCGATTCTGTTCGTGATCGAAGCGGGCCGCTTCGGTCCGGACGACCAGAAGGTGCTCGACCTGATTCCGCCTTCGGTGCCCACGCTGTTGATCGCCAACAAGCTCGACCGCGTCTCGGATAAGGATTCGTTGTTCCCGTTCATGCAGCAGGTGAGCGCGCTGCACCAGTTCACCGAGATCGTGCCGCTGTCAGCCAAGAATCCGGACGACATCAAGCGTCTGATGGCAACCGTCAAGCCGTTCCTGCCGGAAGGCTCGCCGATCTATGGCGAAGACGACCTGACCGATCGCAGCGAGCGTTTCCTTGCCGCCGAAATCCTGCGCGAGAAAGTTTTCCGCTGGACTGGCGACGAACTGCCCTACACCAGCACCGTGCTGATCGAGAAGTTCGAGACCGAAGGTCGTCTGCGCCGCATTTTCGCGACCATCATGGTGGATCGCGACACGCACAAGGCGATGATCATCGGTCAGAAGGGCGCCAAACTGAAGCAGATCAGCACCGAAGCGCGCCTCGACATGGAAAAGCTGTTCGACGGCCCCGTGTATCTGGAAACCTTCATCAAGGTGAAGAGTGGCTGGGCCGACAACGAAGCCGGACTCCGCGCGTATGGGTACGAATGACGCGTGGATGACGCTGCAATCGGACGCTGAACCGGACGACACCGAGCCGGGCGCGTCGGCGCGCGAGCCATCGAAAGCTCGTGCGTCGAAGAAGTCATCTTCAGCATCCGCGGGTTCTTCTACCCGCAGCTCGCCGCGCAATACGCCGCGTAGCTCAGCCGGCGACGCATCGGACGCAGACGTGTCGACCAGCGGCGAAGCGCGCAAGACACCGGCGCGCCGGACGCCGCGCAGTTCCGGTTCCGAGTACAAGGTCACCGAGCAGCCGGCGTTCGTGCTGCATAGCTACCCGCATCGCGAGACCAGTCTGATCATCGACGTGCTGACGCGCGATCATGGCCGTCTCGCCCTCGTCGCAAAGGGCGCCAAGCGCCCGCACTCCGCGTTGCGCGGCGTGCTGCAGACGTTCCAGCCGCTAGCACTATCGTGGTCCGGCAAATCCGAAGTCCGCACGCTAACCGGCGCCGAATGGGTAGGCGGCATGTTGCCGCTTGCCGGCGACGCGCTGCTGTGCGGCTTCTACGTCAACGAATTGCTGGTCAAATTCTGCGGCCGCGAAGATCCGCATCCCCAACTGTTCCAGCACTACGTCGTCACGCTGGCGCGCCTCGCGCACGATGAACCGGCCGTGCAGGTCTTGCGCTCGTTCGAACGCGTACTGCTGCGCGAAACCGGCTACGCCATGGCGCTCAACCGCACGGTCGCACGCAAGGCGGTAGTGGCGGAGGGGCGCTACGTGTTCGATCCGGAACGCGGCGTGCGTGAAGCCTCCGACGATCTTCCCGCGCAGTGGCCGGTAGTTGCCGGCCAGACCTTGCTCGATATGGAAGCGGACGATTACCATCGTGCGCAGACCGTGGCGCAAAGCAAAACGCTGATGCGCTTTCTGCTCAACACTTACCTTGGCGGCACGCCGCTCGCGACGCGCCAGATCCTGATCGACTTGCAGAACTTATGAGCTTCTTTCTTACGTCGCCTAATGTGATCGACCTGGGCGTGAATATCGATCACGTCGCTACGGTGCGCAATGCGCGCGGTACCTCCTACCCTGACCCGATTCGCGCGGCGCTCGACGCCGAAGCGGCCGGCGCCGATGCGATCACGCTGCATCTGCGCGAAGATCGCCGGCATATCGTCGACGCCGACGTGCGCAAGTTGCGTCCGCTACTCAAGACGCGCATGAATCTCGAATGCGCAGTGACGCAGGAGATGCTCGATATCGCCTGTGAAGTGCAACCGCACGACGTTTGCCTCGTGCCGGAAAAGCGCGAAGAGCTGACCACCGAAGGCGGCCTCGATGTCGCTGGCCAGTTCGAGGCTGTGCGCGCCGCGTGCAAGCAACTGGCCGAGGCGGGCTCGCGCGTGTCGCTCTTCATCGATCCGGAAGAAACGCAGATTCGCGCCGCGCACGAAGCCGGCGCGCCGGTGATCGAGTTGCATACCGGCCGCTATGCCGAAGCGCACGACCCGGCGGAGCAACAGCGCGAATACGAGCGCGTGGTGCGCAGCGTCGAATTCGGTCTGTCGCTCGGCATCAAGGTGAACGCCGGTCATGGCCTGCACTATACGAACGTCCAGCAGATTGCGGCGATCGAAGGCATTGTCGAACTGAATATCGGCCACGCGATCGTCGCGCACGCGATTTTCGCGGGCTGGGAGAATGCGGTGCGCGAGATGAAGGCGATCATGGTCGCCGCACGTCTGGCCGCACACGCTTAACGCCTTCGGGCGCGCCTGGCGCTGTTTGCTGATTGTTCATACTCTTAGCAGACCCGCCGCAACCCTAAGCAACGAGGACTTCTCCACGCATGGCAATCTACGGCATCGGCACCGACATCGTTCAGGTCAGTCGCGTGGCGGCAGTCATGACCCGCACCAACGGGCGCTTCGCGGAGAAGGTGCTCGGCGCCGACGAATTGCGCATCTATCACGCGCGCCAGGCCCGTTCGGCGGTGCGCGGTCTTGCGTTTCTCGCCACCCGTTTTTCTGCCAAGGAAGCCTTCTCGAAAGCGATCGGCCTTGGCATGCGCTGGCCGATGACCTGGCGCGCGCTGCAGACCCTCAACGAGCCGAGCGGCAAGCCGGTGGTGGTGGCCTCGGGCGAGCTGGCCGTATGGCTCGAAGCACGCGGCATCACAGCGCGCGTGACCATCAGCGACGAGCATGACTATGCGGTCTCCTTCGTGATCGCGGAGACGGCGGACTCAGCCGGATCCGCAGCGTCCACTTCGTCTGTCGATTCCGTTACCCCCTGATTTCTCCCGGCGCGGCGTCGGCAAGCCGCGTCTTCTTTCCCCGCGTTTCATTTTCTCTTTTTGCGGAATCCGATGAAAACCAATCCAGGCCCGGTGATGCTCGACGTGGTCGGCAAAACGCTGACCAACGACGACAAGCGCCGCCTCGCGCACCCGATGACTGGTGGCGTGATCCTGTTCGCGCGCCACTACGAGAACCGCGCACAACTGGCTGCGCTGACCGATGTGATCCGCGCCGAACGTGACGACCTGCTGATCGCCGTCGACCACGAAGGCGGCCGCGTGCAGCGTTTCCGCACCGATGGCTTTACCGTGCTGCCGGCGATGGGCAAGCTCGGCGCGCTGTGGGACTCGGACGTTCTGCACGCCACCAAGGTCACCACGGCGGTCGGCTACATCCTTGCCGCTGAATTGCGGGCATGCGGTGTCGACATGAGCTTTACGCCGGTGCTCGATCTGAATTACGGCCAGTCGCAGGTGATCGGCGATCGCGCGTTCCATCGCGATCCGCGCGTGGTGGCGATGCTCGCGAAGAGTCTCAATCACGGTCTCGCGCTGGCCGGCATGGCGAACTGCGGCAAGCATTTCCCCGGACACGGATTTGCCCACGCGGACTCGCACGTCGCGATGCCGGTGGACGACCGTCCTCTCGAGGCCATTCTGCGTGATGACGTGGCGCCGTACGACTGGCTGGGGCTGACGCTGGCGTCGGTGATCCCGGCGCACGTGATTTATCCGCAGGTGGATGCGAAGCCAGCGGGTTTTTCGCGTGTCTGGCTGCAGGACGTGTTACGTAACAAGCTTCGCTTTCCCGGCGCGATCTTCAGCGACGATCTTTCGATGGAGGCCGCGCGCCAAGGTGGCACGCTCACCCAAGCCGCGACCGCAGCATTGCAGGCGGGATGCGACATGGTGTTGATCTGCAATCAGCCGGAGGAAGCAGAGAAGGTACTCGACGCGCTGCGCTTCACGCCGTCGAAGGAATCGCAGGCGCGCCTGAGCCGGATGCGTCCGCGCGGCAAGGCGCTTAAGTGGAGCAAGCTGGTGGCCGAGCCGGAGTATCTGCAGGCGCAGAGCTTGTTGCGCAGTGCATTTGCCTGAGTGCGTGGTGTAGCGGGTATCACGCCACGCGACGCCACGTGACGTCGCATGGTCTGGTAGCCGTGCTACGACCAAAAGCAAAAGGTCGGCGCCATTGCGCCGACCTTTTGCCAACTGCATATCACGGCATGCAGCGGATCAGTTCAAACGCATCCGCTGCAGCTTGTTGTATAGCGTCTTCGGACTGATCCCCAGCAGCGACGCAGCGCGATGCCGCGTGCCGCCGACCGCGTCGAGTGTGGCGCGGATCAGCATCTCCTCCACGTCCGCCAGCGGCGTGCCGACGGTCACCTGTACCCGGCTGCCATTCAGATCGCGCATGCCACCCGAACCGGTTTCATCGGCGCGCAGCGTTTCGAGCACGTCGCCCGACGCCTGATACGCGCGCCTGACGCGATCCTGCAGTTCGCGCACGTTCCCCGGCCACTCATACGCAAGGCATTCGCGCAAGAAGTTCGGCCCGATCTGCTTGGTCGAATCGGCAGAGCCGTGCGAACTGGCCTCGCGATTGAGCTCGTCGACCAGCGATTGCGCGATCAACGCAGCATCGTCACCGCGCTCGCGCAGCGGCGGCAAGGCGACCGCTGCCGCATCAAGGCGCAGCGCGAGATCGCCATGCAGGCTGCCGTCGGCTACCGCCGCGCGCGGCGCCTTGCGGGTCGAGGCGACCAGCCGGAAATCGGTGACCACCTGATGCGTGCCGCCAACCCGCATGAAGGTCTGCGAATCGAGCGCACGCAACAGCGCCTCCTGTTGAGGACGCGGCAATTCGGCGATCTCGTCAATGAACAACGTACCGCCGCTTGCCTGTTCGAACAGGCCTTGCTCGCGTTGCTCGGCACCACTGAATGCGCCGCGTTCGTGACCGAACAGCAGGCTATCCAGCGAATGGTTCGCCGCGTGATTGGCCGCTGTGCGGCAATCGAACATGACGAACGGCCCTTTGCGGCGCCGGCTCATCTCATGCAGCGTGCGTGCGGTGACTTCCTTGCCTGTGCCCACCTCGCCCGAGATCAGGACGGCAGCCTCGGTCGGCGCGGTGTGTTCGATCATGTCGTACACGTGCTGAATGGCTCCGCTTCTGCCCAGCATGGGGCCGAATCGGCCGAGCTGGCGCAGCGTGGCGCGTAAGGTTTGCACTTCTTCGGTCAGTTCGTACGGGCGCGGAATACGCGCCAGCAGGCTGCGCAGGCGCGGGATGTTGACCGGCTTGAGCAGGTAATCCCAGATGCCGTGCCGCAGACCTTCAATCGCGCTTTCGACGGTGGCGTTGCCGGTCATCACGATGACAGGCAACGCGCCCCCCGGTGGTTGCGCGGGCAGATGCTGCAGCAGATCGAGTCCGCTGCCATCGGGCAGATTCAGGTCGACCAGCACTACGTCCGGGATGAAGAGCGTCAGCGCAGCCCGCGCTTCTGCGAGGGTCGTCGCGGTGTCGACGGAAAAGCCGTCGGCGGCGAGGATCGCTGACAGGCCTGACAGGCTATTGGGATCGTCTTCTACAATCAGGGCATGTGGCATGGCTAGCGCTAGTTTTTAGATGGTTGGAAGCCCGCGCCGCACCACCGGTATTCCGGCAACGGGCAGGGGTGCGATGGGGTCGTCCGCTGTTCCTCACGGAATACAGCGCCACGCATGGTCAATCCCGGTTGGCGTCGAAAAAGCGGTTTACTTCCCGCACGGCTTCTTCCCGCGTTTTGCCGTAGCGCTCCTGAATCAGCCCGGTGAGTTTGTCGGCGCGGCCTTCGGCCTTGGTCAACTCGTCGTCCGTCAGTTCACCCCACGCGGTCTTCGCTTTGCCGATGATTTGCTTCCATTTGCCTTCAGCGATGTCGTTGTTCATGGCGCGTCTCCACATAGTGAGAAAAAAGAAAAAGCCTCCGAGGCCTGTTCTCTTGGAAGCAGGGAGCGTGCCATCAACAAGTACTTAAGCTTATCAATGGTTTGTCGCAGGTGATGCGTTCCGCGATGCAATCAGGTTGGCAAAATCGAAAACCGTACCGGTAAAGTTTTCCTCAACCATACACGGTCACGGAAAAAAGAAAAAGCGCCCAAGAGGGCGCTTTTTTAATTCGGCCCGGATCCCGCAGCGTTGCGGGGCGAGCCTGGCAGGTTCCTGCGCCTGGTGTAGCTCAGGCGCGGCTGCGGTATTCGTGGGTGCGCGTGTCGATTTCAATCTTGTCGCCGATGGCGCAGAAGAGCGGCACTTGCAGTTCGAAGCCGGTGTTCAGCTTGGCGTTCTTCAGGACTTTGCCCGACGACGTATCGCCCTTCACAGCCGGTTCCGTGTAGATGATTTCGCGGACCAGCGTGGTGGGCAGTTCGACCGAGATCGCCTTCTCGTTGTAGAACACGACTTCGCAAGCCATGCCGTCTTCGAGGTAATGCAGGGCGTCGCCCATCATTTCGGCTTCGACTTCGAACTGGTTGTAGTCGGCGTCCATGAACACGTACATCGGGTCAGCGAAGTACGAGTAGGTCACTTCCTTGCGTTCCAACAGGACGACGTCGAACTTGTCGTCGGCCTTGTACACGTTTTCCATGCCTGCGCCGGTCAGCAGGTTTTTGAACTTCATCTTGACGACGGCGGAGTTACGGCCCGATTTGTTGTATTCGGCTTTTTGCACGACCATCGCGTCGCTGCCGATCATCACGACGTTGCCGGTGCGGAGTTCCTGTGCGGTCTTCATAAAACTGTCCTGTACGAAATAAGTAGCTTCAACTGTGCTCAACGGCATACGGCGCAAGCGGACTCGGCGCTGATCACACCTCGGCGCCTGGACGCGCCGCCATCGTGCCGCGCTTGCGTCGTCGGCCGTGGGATAACCGCTTATTTTAACTGACTTTTTGTGAATTCGGCCAGATTTCCGGCGAGGTCGCCGAGCGCCGCCAGTTCCCGCGCCCATTCGGCCGCGCGCCGCTCGATAACCGTGCGGTGGCGCTGGAAATCCGCCCAGTCAGGGCTGCCAGCGCCGTTCCACGCGTGCCAGAAGCGCGCCAGCGCCGCGCGGGCCTCGGCGGGCAACGGGTCGGTGTAGTGGGCAAGAGCGGCGTCGAGCTTCGGCAGATGAGCGGCGTCGGCTTGCGGGTAGATATGCCAGACGAACGGGCGCGCTGCCCATTGGGCGCGGACAAAGGAGTCTTCACCGCGTACGAAGTTGAGGTGGCTGGCCCACAGCAGCGCGTCGTACGTCGGCTGTTCGGTGAAGGCCAACGCGTGGGCGCGCAGGTTGCCGCGCTCGACGTGCGAACCTGCCGTGAACGAGGTCGGTGGCAGACCGAAAAAGCGTGCAATCGCACCTGAAATTCGGCCTTCCGGTACCAGCAGCACGATGGGCGTGGGGCCGTCACGCCACTGTTCGAGCAGGCTGTCGACGGCTGGATTCTCGTACGAAAAGAGCGAGATGACTGTGCTGTCCGGGCCGGGTGCGGGTTGGCCGGTCGCCTGGCGCCACCAGGCGTCGCGCGCCTGAGGCGACGCTTCGAAGGCTGCGCGGGCGGCGTCCAGATGGCGCTCCTTCAGCACACCGCCCGTCCCGGCGCCGAGTCCCGGGAAAAAGAACGTCTTGGTGAGGGGAAAGCGGGGATGCGGCGATTGGCGCAGATGAAAGTCTGCGACCCAGTCTTCGGCGCTCAGGTATTCCAGATTGAGCCACACGGACGCGCGTTCGCGGCGGGCCATCGCGGCCACGTAGACGTGCGGTATTTCGCAGCCAAACGCTTCGATGACGACGTCCGCCACCTCTAGCGTGTCGCCCACGTGAGCCGGCTCGTGCCAGTGCTCGATGACGATGCCGCTTACGGTCTGGCGGCTGCGATCGACGGCGAGCGCCGGGCAGAGCTTCTGGAACGCGTGGAGGTCGTCGACGAAAACGCGCACCTGCCAGCCGTGCTCGCTCGACAGTTGCCGTGCCAGACGCCAGCACACGCCGACATCGCCGAAATTGTCGATCACGGCGCAAAAGATATCGCAGGCGATGGCGGCGTTTGCTGGCGTCTGTGTCAGCGCGGACGCCGACTCCGCGGCTTGCGGGAGCGGCGGGGGCGACGCGGGCGGGCGGGCGGAGGGCATGATGGCCGGCATCCGGGTCTCGGACGCGTGCGGAATGTTCTAAACTGGCGATTCTAAAGCACTCACCCCAATCTCCGCGTGAACCTTTGCCGCGGTGCTCAGCCCGATTCTGCATGACCTATTCAGACGTTCCCGAAGCTCCTGACACTCCCGAAGCTCCCGAGGCATTCGAGCCGAAGAAGGTGCTCGCGCAGCTACCGCATCTGCCCGGCGTCTACCGCTATTACGACGCGCATGACGCAGTGCTGTACGTGGGCAAGGCGCGCGACCTGAAAAAGCGTGTCTCGAGCTATTTCACCAAGACGTTGCTGTCGCCACGCATCGCAATGATGGTGACGCGGATTGCACGCATCGAAACCACGGTCACGCGTTCCGAGGCCGAAGCGCTGCTGCTCGAAAACAACCTGATCAAGGCCCTCACGCCGCGCTACAACATCCTGTTTCGCGACGACAAGTCGTACCCGTATCTGAAGCTGACCGGCCATAAGTTTCCCCGCATGGCGTACTACCGTGGTTCGGTGGACCGCAAGAACCAGTACTTCGGACCGTTCCCGAGCGCGTGGGCGGTGCGCGAGAGCATCCAGATCCTGCAGCGCGTGTTCCAGTTGCGCACCTGCGAGGACTCGGTGTTCAACAACCGCACGCGGCCTTGCCTGCTGCATCAGATCGGGCGTTGCACGGCGCCGTGCGTGGGCGCGGTCAACGAGGAAGACTACGCACGCGATGTCGCCAATGCCTCGCGCTTCCTGCTCGGGCGGCAGAGCGAAGTGATGAGGGAGCTCGAGGAAAAGATGCACGCGTTCGCTGGGGAGCTGAAGTTCGAGCAGGCCGCAGCGGTTCGCAACCAGATGAGTTCGCTTTCGACCGTGCTGCATCAGCAGGCGATTGAAGTGGGCAGCGATAGTGACGTCGACATTCTCGCGGTCGTCGCCCTGGGTGGCCGCGTGTGTGTGAACCTCGCGATGGTGAGAGGCGGACGCCATCTCGGTGACAAGGCGTATTTCCCGGCACATGTGGAAAGCGCGTTGACCATTGATGAAGGCGGTCTCGAAGACGAAGATGCCGATGCGCAAGGTGTGCTGAAGGCGGCGGTGGCGCAGGGCCTGCGGGTGGCGGAGGAGGCCGCGTTGGCGAGCGTAGTGGCGAAGCGGAGAGCCGAGGCGACGGATTTTGACGACACAATTGATGCGCTGGCGATAGCGCAGGACCTGGTTGCTGAGAGCGACGAACTTGACGAAACCATTGAGTCCGACGGCGAAATCCCCGGGACGGATGACGAAGGCGATGAGCCCGACGACGAAACCCTTGGGACGGACGACGAAGCCGCCGAGTCCGACGACGAAATCCTCGAAACGGACGACGAACCCGCCGCGACATCCTCCGGTAAGCGCTCACGCACTCTCGCGACCGGCATTGAATCCGAAGTACTCGAAGCCTTCATCGCCCAGCACTACCTGGGCAACCGCGTGCCGCCAGTGCTCGTCGTCAGTCACGCGCCGTCGAACCGCGAACTGGTCGATCTGCTGATCGAGCAGGCGGGCCACAAGGTCACGGTGCTGCGCCAGCCTCAGGGCCAAAAGCGCGCATGGCTCGCGATGGCCGAGCAGAACGCGCGGCTCGCGCTGGCGCGGCTGTTGTCCGAGCAGGGCTCGCAGCAATCGCGCACGCGCACACTCGCCGATACGCTTAGCCTCGAATGCGACGACCTCGCGCACCTGCGGATCGAATGCTTCGACATTAGCCACACGATGGGCGAGGCTACTCAGGCATCGTGCGTGGTGTATCACCATCACAAGATGCAGTCGTCCGAGTACCGGCGTTACAACATCACCGGCATTACGCCCGGCGACGACTATGCCGCCATGCGCCAGGTACTCACACGTCGTTATGAAAAAATGGTGGCGCAAGCCGCCGCGAACGCTGCGGACGAAGCGCTCGCGCAGCCCGCAGACCCCGCAGCCGATCCCGTCCTCGCGGCCGATGCCGTCGAACCGGCCGCTGGCGGCACCTTGCCGAACATCGTGTTGATCGACGGCGGCAAGGGTCAGGTGGAGATTGCGCGCCAGGTGTTCACCGAACTGGGTCTCGATTGCGGGATGCTGGTCGGTGTCGCAAAAGGTGAGGGACGCAAGGTCGGCCTCGAAACGCTGGTTTTCGCGGACGGCCGCGCGCCTCTCGAACTCGGCAAGGAAAGCGCGGCCTTGATGCTGGTCGCGCAGATTCGCGACGAGGCGCACCGTTTTGCGATCACCGGCATGCGCGCGAAGCGCGCCAAGACGCGGCAAACCTCGCGCCTCGAAGAGCTCGAGGGCATCGGCGCGAAGCGTCGTCAGCGCCTGCTTGCGCGCTTCGGCGGCCTGCGCGGGGTGGTGGCGGCGAGCATCGACGATCTCGCGAGTGTCGAGGGGATTTCACGCTCGCTCGCCGAGCAGATTTATCGGCAATTGCACTGATTGCGCGGATGCGGCGCGACCCTTGGTGGGCGCGCGGCATCCGCGCAGCGTCTCGTATGTTAGTTTGACCGATGTTTGTGTGCCGTTTGCGGCCGGTTTGCCGTGTGTTTGGCGCGTGTTTGCTTGTGGCAGGCCTTATGACACGGCACAATTGCAACTCCTCTCTTGTCAGACCCTGCGCCTGCCCATGCCGTTTAATTTCCCGATTTTCCTGACGTGGCTGCGGATTGTTCTGATTCCGCTCGTCGTCGGCGTGTTTTATTTGCCGGACATGATGATGAGCCCCGCACACCGCAATCTGGCGGCCGCGACGGTTTTCATCCTGGCTGCGTTGACTGACTGGTTCGACGGTTACCTCGCCCGCAAGTGGAATCAGACCTCGGCATTCGGCGCGTTTCTCGATCCGGTGGCGGACAAGCTGATGGTGACTGCCGCGCTGCTCGTGCTGGTGCAGCTGGCGCGACTCGACTCGGCCATCGCGCTGGTGATCGTCGGCCGTGAGATTGCCATCTCGGCGTTGCGCGAATGGATGGCGCAGATCGGCGCCTCGAAGAGCGTTGCTGTGAATTCGCTCGGCAAGTTCAAGACCACTTGCCAGATGATCGCGATTCCCATGCTGCTGTTCTATGGCCCGCTACCCCTTGCACCTGGTTTTGCGATCGATACGCGCGTGTGGGGCATGTGGCTCGTTTTGCTCGCGGCGTTCCTGACCATCTGGTCGATGCTTTACTACATGAAGCTCGCGTGGCCGCAGATTCGTGAACGGGGCGGGATCGTGTGAGCGAAAACTGTTCCGAAGAAGACCCGCGTCAAAGGGGTTGACACGTTTCAGCGCTTTATACATAATCTCGTTTCTCCGACGCACGCAGGTTTGAGCCGGAGTGCAGTAGGTAGCAAATGAGTTGTAATTGAGTGGCAAATACGTAGTAATTAGCATCAAAACGCGGGAGTAGCTCAGTTGGTAGAGCGCAACCTTGCCAAGGTTGAGGTCGCGAGTTCGAGCCTCGTCTCCCGCTCCAGATTTTTGAAGCAGCGTTTTGTGTGATGCTTTGGCGTAGGGCATCAGGTAGTGAAGCAGTAGCAGAACGTTGTTAGCAGGACCATGCGGGAGTAGCTCAGTTGGTAGAGCGCAACCTTGCCAAGGTTGAGGTCGCGAGTTCGAGCCTCGTCTCCCGCTCCATACATTCGGGGAAG
>NZ_JAMFSB010000185.1 GCF_026225065.1 Paraburkholderia sp.
ATCGGATAATCGTAGCCGATTGCAGCTGTCTGACGCGTCTGGTCCAGACCGCTGCCGTCGCGCGAGTACGCGAACGACGCCATGATCGAACCCGGGCCCGCCGGAACCGTCACGCCGCCTTGTGCCGTGTTCACATGCCAGCTGCCAATATCCTGCGCGTTGTACGTGTACATGTACTGGCCGAAGAACTTGACGTACTTCAGGTCGTACGACACCCCAAGTTGAGCGACGCTCTGGCTCTTCATGTTCGGAAGCCCAACGCTCTGCGCGAGGCCGGTCAGGTCGCCCGGGGCGTCGTTGAAGTTCACGTACTGATAGACGCCGGTTGCCGCGAACGCGCCGTGGAAGTACAGGAACTGGGCGCTCCACTTCTTCGCGCCGTTCTCACCCGCCGTATTGCCGAGGGCGTACATCACGTTGGCGCTAAAGCCGTTGAAGTTCGGCGACGAATATTCCACCGCATTATTCCAGCCCGAGTCGCCGGCTACACCCTGGTCGGTGTTGTAGGTCGGGAAGGTGCCAAGGCCGAGGTAGGTATGCCACACCATCGGCGAGAATTCGTACGAGTCGACGAACGGGTTGAACAGGATCGTCGAGACGAACAGCGGCGTAGTCAGACGCCCGGCCGTGACCGTACCGTACGGAGACTCGATACCGACGTAGGCGTTACGCGAAAAGAACGTATCGCCCGTGAAGCGGCCGTACTGGCCAGTCTGCGGCAGAAAGAAGCCTTCCAGTGTGAAGATCGCCTTGTAGCCGTTGCCCAGATCCTCCGCTCCCTTCAAGCCCCAGTAGGAAGTCGACATACCGCCGCCGGACACCTCCGCGGCACCCTTGCCGTCCGGGAATTTCTGATCGCCGACCCAGGCATCGACCTGACCATAAAGTTGCACGCTCGATTGCGCGAACGCCGACGATGCGCCCCCGGCCAGCAGGCAAGCGATGACGCTGGTCTTGAGAGTCGTATTGAGCGCACGGCGGAAATTTGTATTCATGGGTTCTCCTGTCTTTGTCAAAGGGTGTGGCTGCTGTGCGGCGGGGAAGCTCGCGCTACCGGTTTCTCAGTCGTCCGTTAGATCAACGAGCTAATCTGGGCGGGACCATCTTTGCGGACCATTTTTATGGACAAAAATATGGGTTGTTATTGCCGGTATATCGGTCCGATTAGTTTTGTCGTTTATCGGACTGATAAAGCACGATTGACTCTCGCCCGTACCGCGGCATACCTGCCCCGGCAACCGGCTGTGAGGCCCGCCAGGCCTGCAGCGCAAAGACAGATAACGGATCAGGGACCGCGCCGATGACGGCCGGCCCGGCGAAGGACAAAATTTGATGATTCGGTAAGGTGCCGTGCGTCGTGCTGTCACGAAAGTGTGGCGTGCAAACGTCACTTGGACGGGCAGACACGACACCGTATGACCAGGCGCAGGTTAGCTGACAGATTGAAAGCAGGAGAAAGTGGCTGGCGACGCCGTCTGCGTGACGATGATGGTGAGCAGGCCGACCGGCCTCGTGCGAGCGGAGCGCGCACCGGTCATTGAGGAACGTTCGGGAAAAGGCTAGTTGCGGTAGGGCGACTGCCCCGGCGGCCGACTCAAATACTCCGGCGGGTGCGGAACCGGGCGAGTGGCGCCGCGCTCTTCGTTGTAGCGCGCGACGTCGGCGCGGATCGAACCGGCCCGCACCATCGTTTCGTCCTCGGGCGGACGCGGCACCGAGCGGACCTCGGTGCTCACCGTGGTAATGGCGCCGGCGTACTGGAATCCGCCACGCGGGTCGGCGCGGGCGTCGCCCCTGTAGCCGTTATACCCACCACCGCCGTTGCCAGCAACGCGTGGCGACTGCGCGTTCGTGTAGCCGCCATGGGATGCAGCCGCGTTGCGCGCAACCCGGGCGTTGCGTTCAGAAGATGCGCCACGCTCGGCACGAGCGTCGGAAGCACGCGCATTATGGTGGACGCCGGCATGAGCAAACCCGCCGCCGAAATCACCGCCGTGCGGTGCTTGCGGCGCTCTGGCATGGGCGAACGAACACAGCACAGTCACGACTGCGCCCAACACCCACTGCCTGGTTCTCACCAACCCTGCGTCCACCATGATTCACCTGCCCGAAGACCCGCCTGAAGCCTGCCGTTCGAGCTGCGGCGAGGCTTGTTCCAGGATTTGCGTACCCGCTGCGGTCAATCCGCAACTCATGCATCCCATTGGCCTTTGAGCAGTAATTTATGGGTCGGTCGGGGGGGTGTCGAGCCAAAAAGTGTTAGGCCTGACACTGCCTTGTAACACCATGTTACTGCGACGTTTTTCCGCGACAAACGCCTTGCACAAGGGGCAAATCAGGACCTCCTGATTACCGCCTGGAGCGCCCCATTACACCCCTCGCACCCGTTCCGCCAAGCGGGCTTCGACACACCTGAGAAGCACAATCCTCATCAATCGATTCCGCAAATGAATTTGATTTTTTAATCACGATCCGTTACTAATGACCGCTTCCCCCTACAGCAAACGCCACGTGCCAGCGCGCACGCGTGTCTGTATTTCCGCGTTACCCGCGTCACCCGAATTGAGTTGAGATTGCGAAATGGCTCGCCCGAAACTGCTTCCCGATAACTTCACGTTGTGCCTCGTCGGCACGGTGATCTTCGCCAGCCTGCTGCCCGTGCATGGGCAGGCGGCCGTCTGGTTCAACTGGCTGACGAATTTCGCCGTCGGGCTGCTATTTTTCCTGCACGGCGCCAAGCTCTCGCGCGAAGCGATCGTGGCGGGCGCGACGCATTGGCGTCTGCATATCGTCGTCCTGCTAAGCACGTTTGCGCTGTTTCCATTGCTCGGGCTCGCGCTCAAACCGCTGCTTTCGCCCCTTGTTACGCCTGCGCTCTACGCCGGCGTCCTCTTCCTCTGTACGCTGCCATCGACGGTCCAGTCGTCCATCGCGTTCACTTCGATCGCCAAAGGCAATGTGCCGGCTGCCGTGTGCAGCGCCTCGGCGTCGAGCCTGCTCGGCATCTTCATTACGCCGGCGCTCGTCAGCCTTGTCGTCACGAATCAGGCAGCCGGCGGCACGTCCGCATGGCACACGGTCTGGAACATCGTGCTGCAACTGCTGGTGCCGTTCGTGGCGGGGCAGTTGCTGCGCCCGATGCTCGGCAAGTGGATCGAGCGCCATCGCAGCGTGACGAAGTTCGTCGACCAGGGTTCGATCCTGCTGGTGGTGTACGGCGCCTTCAGCGAAGCGGTCACGGAAGGCCTGTGGCGGCATACCTCGCTGGGCGCACTGGGCGGCCTCGTGCTCATCAACGCCGTATTGCTGGCGCTTGCGCTGGCCGTCACGATGTTCACCAGCAAGCGGCTCGGCTTCAACCGCGCGGACCAGATCACCATCATCTTCTGCGGCTCGAAGAAGAGTCTCGCCTCCGGCGTGCCGATGGCGAAGGTCATCTTTGCTTCGCACGCGGTGGGCGCCGCCGTGCTGCCACTGATGCTGTTTCACCAGATCCAGCTGATGGTATGCGCCGCCCTCGCGCAACGCTGGGGCGCGCGCGACACGAGCGCTGAAACCCGCGCTGCCGCAGAGGACCGCCCCGCGGCCGCCGTTGCGCGACACTGACGCGCCGAGCCTGTCGAACAAAAGATTCATAAAACGCCCTCCCTGAGCCTGTCTGAATAAAGCCGCCCTCACGCGGCTTTCCGTTATTTCACGCCGAAATGCTCGCGGCGTCGCCCTGGCCTGAAGGCATAGGCGCAATGCAAACAAAACGGCCGGACGAACCCGGCCGCATCTGGCCCCAAGCCAAGACACGGCGCAGGCGCACCACGTCGGTGCGTCTTGTCATTAAAAATTCACTTAACTTCTCCGTGCCGCCGCCGATAAGCCGACGGTTCACCGCTTTGGCCGAATGCCATGCCACTTCGCTCGCCCCCTCGTTCTGCCACGCCCAGCATCGAGGATTTGATCGCCCGGCGTGATTTGTTCGCAGTATTTCAACCGATCGTGGATTTCGACGACGGGGCAATTCTTGGTTACGAAGGGCTGATTCGCGGGCCCGCCGGCTCGCCACTCGAGACACCATTCGCGCTGTTCGCGCTGGCAAACGCCGAGGGCCGCGTGCTCGAACTGGAACGCACTGCCGCGCTCATCTGCGTTCAGGCATTCGCGCAGTCGGCCTGCGACGGCAAGCTGTTTCTGAATTTCAGCGCAGGCGCGCTGCGCCAGCTCGCCGAAGCACGCGAGGACACGCTCGGGCTACTGCGGCAATCGGGTGTGGACCCGGAGCGCATCGTGATCGAGCTGACGGAGCAAAGCGCGATTCCCGACATCAGCCAGTTCCTGCCGGCGCTGGCGAGCTTGCGCACCGCCGGCGCGCAATTCGCGCTCGACGACTACGGCACCGCGAATGCGAGCATGAATCTGTGGGTACGCCTGCGACCGGACGTCGTGAAGATCGACCGGTTCTTTATTCACGACATCGCGAGCGACCCGCTGAAGTTCGAGGCCGTGCGCGCCATGCAGCAATTCGCCAGCGCGAGCGGCGCGAAGCTGGTGGCCGAGGGCATCGAAAACGAAGCGGATCTGATCGTGCTGCGCGACATGGGCATTAACTGCGGGCAGGGTTATTTCTTCGGCCGGCCCAACGCGAAGCCGGCTCGCATGGTGACGGACGACGCACGCCAGGCGATTCGTGCCGGCCACATCGCCGTGTTTCCGGAGGCAACGCGCGCAGTCAGCGCATCACCTTCGGGTGGTATGGCGTCGGCCAAGATGATGGTGCATGCGCCTGCGCTGCCGCGCCAAGCCACCAACAACGAGGTGCTCGAACTGTTCAACCGCTTGCCGGAGCTGCACGCGGTAGCCGTGGTCGAAAACGAAGAGCCGGTGGCGTTGATCAACCGGCGCGCCTTCATGGAGCGCTACGCCTTGCCGTACCACCGCGAGCTGTTCGGCAAACGCCCCTGCCTGCTGTTTGCAAACGCGTCGCCGGTAATCATCGAAAAGTCGATGACGGTCGAACAGATGGCCGAGCTGCTCGCGAGCGACGACCAGCGGTATCTCGCCGACGGCTTCGTCATCACCGACAACGGCAAATACGCGGGCCTCGGCACCGGCGAGAACCTGGTGCGCGCCGTCACCGAAGTGCGCATCGAAGCGGCGCGCTACGCGAACCCGCTGACCTTCCTGCCCGGCAACATTCCGATCAGCTCGCACATCGCGCGGCTGCTCGGCCACGACGCCGGGTTCTACGCCTGCTATGTCGACCTGAACCATTTCAAGCCCTTCAATGACCAGTACGGCTACTGGCAGGGCGACGAAGTGCTCAAGTTCGCGGCCGCAGTCCTGGCCGACGTGTGCGATCCGACTCGCGACTTTCTCGGCCACGTGGGCGGCGACGACTTCCTGATCCTGTTTCAGAGCGACGACTGGCGCGAGCGGGTATTGCGCGCGATCCAGTTGTTCAACGAAGGCGCGCAACGTTTCTACGCGCCCGAGGACCGGCTCGTGGGTGGCATCCACGGTGAAGACCGGCGCGGCAATGCAACCTTCTTCGGCTTTGTGACGATGGCGATCGGCTGCGTGCACATCGAGTCCCATGTCGGTCCGACGCTGTATAGCAGCGAGGAAGTCGCTTCGGTGGCGGCGCTCGCGAAGCGGCGCGCGAAGCAGGACCCAAGCGGGTTCGTGCTGATCGAGGCGGATGAAAGCGACGCGCTCTTGCAGGGGCATACCGACGCGCGCCACGCCGCATTCGACTGAGGCGACGGCTGCACTGCCCTAACTGGGGGACGTTCCTCGCAACAGCGGCGACTCTCGCAGACTGATGGATCCGTTTACCCGGCGCCGACGCCGCCGCCGGTTCCAGCTCTTCACCCCACCGAATAATGCTTCGGATTCCTACTGTTCACCCCCTAAAACTCACCTTTCCCGCAAATTTAGTCGAATGTTTAGTTAATTTTACTAAACATAATGAAACCGCTATTCCACCTTATATACGGGTATTTACGCGTACCGATTCGCGTGACTACAGGGACTTTTCCGCCTGTTTTACTATACAATCCCCCGAAATCAACTTAGCCAGCGGCCAGCACTGCGTTCGCCGCCCACCCAGATGGCCACAACCATCCGCGATGTCGCCCGCGCCGCCAGCGTGTCGATCGGCACCGTCTCCCGCGCGCTGAAGAATCAGCCAGGTCTCTCCGATGCCACCCGCATGCGGGTCGTCGAGGCCGCGCGTCAGCTCGGTTACGACCCGGCCCAGTTGCGCCCGCGCATCCGCCGGCTGACCTTTCTGCTGCACCGCCAGCACAATAATTTCGCCGCCAGCCCATTCTTTTCGCACGTGCTGCACGGTGTCGAAGATGCCTGCCGCGAGCGCGGCATCGTGCCGTCCGTGCTGACCGCAGGACCCACGGAAGACGTGATCCAGCAGATGCGCCTGCATGCACCCGACGCGGTCGCGGTCGCCGGCTTCGTCGAGCCCGAAACGCTCACCACGCTCGTCGCCATGCAGCGCCCGCTCGTGCTGATAGACCTGTGGGCGCCGGGGCTACGGTCAGTCAACCTCGACAACGCGGCCGGCGCGGCGCTGGCAATGCGCCATCTGTTCCAGCACCGCTACAAGCGCATCGCCTTCATCGGCGGCTCGCTCGCACATTTCAGCATCGCGCAGCGCGCGCTCGGCTACCGGCGCGCGTTCTTCGAGGCCGGTCTGCTGTTCGACCCGTCGCTTGAAGTGACCATCGACGCCGGGCTCGATCCCGACACCGGCGCCGCCTTGGCCATGCAACGCGTGCTGGATGCGTCTGGCGAGCGTCCCGACGCCGTGTTTGCCTACAACGACGCCGCCGCGCTTGCCGCGCTGCGCGTCTGCCTCGCGCGCGGCCTGCGCGTTCCGCACGACATCGCGATCATCGGTTTCGACGACATCCCTGCCGCCGCTCACGCTACCCCGCCACTGTCGACGATCGCCGTCGACAAGGAAGCGCTCGGCCGGCGCGGCGTCGAACTGCTGCTTGAAGAGTCGCCTGCCCAACTCGAAGTCCACCTGCCCGTTCATCTCATCGCACGTGCCAGTACCTCGGTGAAAACACCATGACGCAATCCGAACAGATCCAACCCGACCATTCCAACCATCCGGGCGCAGCATCGCCCAAGGCGCCCGCTGTCGCCAGCTTCCGCGAGCGCGAGTTTCTGCTCTCGCATATCCAGGACACGTTGCGCTTCTACGCGCCGAACGTGTTCGATCCAAGCGGCGGCTTCTATCACTTCTTCAGCGACGACGGTTCGATCTACAACCGCACGACGCGCCACCTGGTCAGCAGTTGCCGCTACGTGTTCAACTACGCGATGGCATACCGTGAGTTTGGCGATCCGAAACATCTCGAGTACGCGCGCCATGGCCTGGATTTCTTGCGCGACGTTCACTGGGACCCGGAACTCAAAGGCTACGACTGGGAGTTCGACTGGCGCGACGGCACCAAGCACGTGCTCGACGCCACCCGTCATTGCTACGGACTCGCCTTCGTACTGCTGGCGTATTCGCATGCCGCGATGGCCGGCATCGAAGAGGCCAAGCCGATGATCGGCGCCACCTTCGAGCTGATGGAGCACCGCTTCTGGGATGCCGCCGCCGGCCTCTACGCCGACGAGGCAACACCCGACTGGCGCGTGAGTTCGTACCGCGGCCAGAACGCCAACATGCACACCACGGAGGCCCTGCTCGCCGCCTATGAGGCGACCGGCCATCTGGTGTATCTGGACCGGGCGGAACGCGTGGCGTCGAACATCACGCTGCGTCAGGCGAAACTCTCGCAAGGTCTGGTATGGGAGCATTTCCACGCGGACTGGTCGGTGGACTGGCACTACAACGAGGAAGACAGTTCGAATATCTTCCGCCCGTGGGGCTTCCAGCCCGGTCACCAGACCGAGTGGGCGAAGCTGCTGCTGATCCTCGAGCGGCACCGCCCGTTGCCGTGGCTGTTGCCGCGCGCCATCGAACTGTTCGACGCGGCCATGACCCACGCCTGGGACGACGATCACGGCGGCCTGTACTACGGCTTCGGCCTGGACCGCACTGTCTGCGATCACGACAAGTATTTCTGGGTGCAGGCCGAGACCTTCGCGACCGCCGCGCTGCTCGGCAAGCGCACCGGCAACGAACGCTTCTGGGACTGGTACGACGAAATCTGGCGCTATAGCTGGGCGCATTTCGTCGATCACAAATACGGTGCGTGGTATCGCATCCTGACCTGCGACAATCGCAAGTACAGCGACGAAAAGAGCCCGGCCGGCAAGACCGACTATCACACGATGGGCGCGTGCTACGAAGTGCTGATGCATGCACTGCCGCACGCCCCGTCCACCACGACTGAACCCGCACGGTGAGCACCATGAGCGCGAGCACTGAACTTCCCCTCTTCGTTTCGGCCGGCGACATCCTGACCGACCTCGTGCGTACCGGCGACTCGCAATGGCTATCACGGCCTGGCGGCGCGGGCTGGAACGTCGCCCGCGCGGTCGCGCGGCTCGGCCTGCGGACCGCCTGCGTCGGCTCGCTCGGCACTGACAATTTCTCCGACGAGCTCTGGGAAGCCAGCGTCGCTGCAGGCCTCGACATGCGCTTCATGCAGCGCGTTGAACGGCCGCCGCTGCTGGCGATCGTTCATCAGACGCACCCGCCTGCGTACTTCTTCATGGGTGAGAATGGCGCAGATCTGGCCTTCGATCCCTCGAAGCTACCGGACGGCTGGATGGGCCAGGTGAAGTGGGCGCACTTCGGCTGCATCAGTCTCGTGCGCCAGCCGCTCGGCGATACGCTCGCCACGCTGGCCGCGCAGTTGCGCGAACGTGGCGTGAAGATCAGCTTCGACCCGAATTACCGCAACCTGATGGCGCACGGCTATGAGCCGACGCTGCGCAAGATGGCCGCGCTCGCCGACCTCATCAAGGTCTCGGACGAAGACTTGGGCCTGCTGTTCAAGACCAGCGAAGCCGACGCGCTCGCCCAACTGCGTGCGATGAATCCGAAGGCGACCGTGCTCGTCACGCGTGGTTCGGAGAAAGCCACGCTGATCGAAGGCGACACGATCATCGAAGCGCAACCGCCGCGCGTCGAAGTGGCGGATACGGTCGGTGCCGGCGACGCATCGATTGGCGGCCTGCTGTTCAGCCTGATGACGGCGCCGCAACGCGGCTGGCCGGAGCATCTCGCCTTTGCGCTGGCGGCCGGGGCGGCCGCTTGCCGCCACGCCGGCGCGCACTCGCCGTCGCTCGATGAAGTGGTGGCATTGCTGGAGGGCTAAGTTTCGCGGCGCGCCGGGATTCGTCGGCGCGCGAGCCGAGGTGTCACGCAGATGGCCGGTGAGCCGCGAATCGGCGTGCTAGGATGGAATCTCCCCCTTGCTGGAGATGCATCATGGAGGACGTCACCTACACCAAAGGACTCTACACGGCGATTGCCACAGTGCAGCCGGTAGACGGCGGAGCGTACCGCGGTCTCGTCACGCTCTCGCGCGACGAGGGCGGCGAGCTGGAGAACACAGTCTACGAAGTCGAGGCCACCTCGGCCACCGAGGAAGAGGCCCTCGAAGAAGCCAAAGCGCTGGCTCACCGCATCCTTGGCGAAATCGAATTCTAGGCAGGCACCCCACATGCTGGTGCCGTTGGTGCCGCCGGCACGTTCGCGCTGCGCGGCGCCCTTAAGGAAACAACCGGCTGGAGGCAATGATGGCTGAACAGCTCTTCCTCTATGGCGTGTACTCGATCCACGTCCGACCTCTTGGATTGCAAGGTGCGCGGTGGGATGCGGAATATGAAATCCGCCATCTCGAACGCGCGGTGCAGGCGTGGACCACCGTCGGCGGCGACGCCGGCTACGCCAGCGAAACCGAAGCGATTGAAGCGGCTCATCAACAGGCGATCACGGATATCGAACACGGCGCGGGAATTCCGAAACCGCACACTTTTCCGTGATGACGTGAGTTCGCACGAAGCGGATTGAGGCCGCATCGCAGCGTGCGGTGAAGCGCCCAAAATCTGCAAAGACACGCCGTGCGGCGTGCTACGCTTTGCGCGTTTTCATGCTGACAAACACGCAATGGCCACCAACACGTCAGATCGTACGACCGGCCCGAGCTCAGGCCCAGCCGCCAGCCCCGGCGCTATGCCCGGCATCGGCGCGGGCGCCCACTCTGCCGCGGCGGACGCCGCGACCGCGTCGCGCAAGCGGCTGCCCCGTGGCAGCCGCGAGATTCCATTCGGTTCGCGCACGATCATTGCGCACGGCATGCCGGTCCGCTTCTGGCAGGACATTTACCACAGCGCGCTGGTGGTCAAATGGCCGGTGTTCTTCGTGTCGCTCGGGTTGACGTTCTTGCTGCTCAACGCGACGTTCGCCTCACTCTACATGCTCGGCACAAAGCCGATTGCCAATCAGTATCCCGCCGGCTTCGGCGGCGCGTTCTTCTTCAGCGTCGAAACGCTCGCGACGGTCGGCTACGGCGACATGCATCCGCAGACTGTCTACGCCCACTGGATCGCCACGCTCGAAATTTTCGTCGGCATGTCAGGCATCGCGTTGGCGACCGGCCTGATCTTTGCTCGCTTCTCGCGGCCGCGCGCCAGGATCATGTTTTCGCGCTACGCCGTGGTGCGGCCTATCGACGGCCACATGACGCTGATGGCACGCGCGGCGAACGGCCGGCAGAATCTGATCGCGGAAGCGCACGGCAGAATGCGCCTGATGCGCGTCGAAACCTCTCCCGAGGGCTACATGTTGCGCAAACTCTACGACCTGACGCTCGTCCGCGAACAGCATCCCGCGTTTCTGTTTAGCTGGACCCTGATGCATATCATCGACGAGACGAGCCCGTTATTCGGTGAGACAGCCGAGTCGATGAAAGCGCGCGAAGCGTCCCTGCTGATTTCCATCGAAGGCGCGGACGACCAGACCGCGCAAACCATGCAGGCGCGTCACACCTGGGAAGCCGACGCGATTCGCTGGCAGCACAAGTACGTCGACCTGCTGCGTGAAGAAGAAGGGGTGAGCCATATCGATTACGCCCACTTCGACGAAGTCGAACCGCTTGAACCCATGACGCCGCCGGTCCCGGCTGCCGCGATCGACCCGCGGGCGGTGCCGGGCGCCTGATGTGCGTAAGACGGGCGCGCAAGGCAAATAAGGCTCCCTCGGGCTGACCGGCAAATCCATCTCAAAACCGGGCGAATTCGCGAAGTACTTCACTGCTTTGCGCGAGCAAACCCGGAAAGTAGCAATAATTTTCTCCAATCGGCGCTAAAAAATAGAGTCTCTTTCGACGCGAAGCCTTTGTGGTCCCCATCCACCTCGCGCGAACGCATAAAAACGGAGACTCATCATGACCGCCCGCTTGCCCATCGACGGCACGCCTGCCCTCGCCGATTACAAGCTGACCGATAACCTCACCGCCACCCGCGGCCGCATTTTCCTTACCGGCACGCAGGCGCTGGTGCGTCTCGTGTTGATGCAACGCGCGCTCGACAAAGCGCGGGACATGAACACCGCGGGCTTCATCAGCGGCTATCGCGGCTCGCCGCTCGGCATGGTCGACCAGCAGTTGTGGAAGGCGAAGAAACTGCTCGCAGCGAGCGACATCCGCTTCCTGCCTGCGATCAACGAAGAACTCGGCGGCACCGCCGTGCTCGGCACGCAGCGGGTCGAATCGGACCCGGAGCGCACCGTCGAAGGCGTATTTGCGATGTGGTACGGCAAGGGCCCTGGCGTCGATCGCGCCGGCGACGCGCTCAAGCATGGCAACGCCTACGGCTCTTCGCCGCATGGTGGTGTGCTGGTGGTGGCGGGCGACGATCACGGCTGCGTGTCGTCGTCGATGCCGCATCAAAGCGACTTTGCAATGATGGCCTGGCATATGCCTGTGGTGAATCCGTCCAACGTTGCCGACATGCTGGAGTTCGGGCTGTACGGCTGGGCGCTGTCGCGCTTCTCGGGTGCGTGGGTGGGCTACAAGGCGATTTCGGAGACCGTCGAATCCGGCTCGACCGTCGATCTCGATGCGCTGCAAACGCAATGGACCGTTCCGCAAGATTTCGTCGAACCCACCGGCGGCCTGCATAACCGCTGGCCGGATTTGCCCAGCCTCACCATCGAGGCCCGGCTCGCGGCCAAGCTCGATGCAGTGCGCCACTTCGCGCGCAGCAACAGCATCGACAAATGGATCGCGCCGAGTCCGCACGCGAACGTGGGCATCGTCACCTGCGGCAAGGCGCATCTGGACCTGATGGAAGCGCTGCGCCGGCTCGACCTCACCGTCGCCGATCTCGAAGCGGCAGGCGTGCGGATTTACAAGGTCGGGCTGTCCTTTCCGCTGGAGATGACGCGCATCGACACATTCATCGAAGGTCTCTCCGAAGTGCTGGTGATCGAGGAAAAAGGCCCGGTCATCGAACAGCAGATCAAGGATTATCTGTACAACCGGCAAGACGGCGCGCGCCCGGTGGTGATCGGCAAGCATGCGCAAGATGGATCGTTACTGCTGTCGTCACTCGGTGAGTTGCGGCCCTCGCGCATCCTGCCGGTGTTCGCGAACTGGCTCGCCCGGCATAAGCCCGCGCTCGATCGCCGCGAGCGTGTGGTCGATCTGGTCGCGCCGCAAATCCTCTCGAACGCTGCCGATGCCGTGAAACGCACGCCGTACTTCTGCTCCGGCTGCCCGCACAACACGTCGACCAAGGTGCCGGAAGGCTCGATCGCGCAAGCGGGTATCGGCTGCCACTTTATGGCCTCGTGGATGGAGCGCGATACCACCGGGCTGATCCAGATGGGCGGCGAAGGCGTCGACTGGGCCTCGCATTCGATGTTCACGAAAACACGTCACGTCTTCCAGAACCTCGGCGACGGCACCTATTTCCACTCGGGCATTCTGGCGATCCGCCAGGCAGTCGCGGCGAAAGCCACCATCACCTACAAGATTCTCTATAACGACGCGGTCGCGATGACGGGCGGTCAGCCGGTCGACGGCAGCATCTCGGTGCCGCAAATCGCGCGTCAGGTGGAAGCGGAGGGGGTGTCCCGCTTCGTCGTGGTGAGCGACGAGCCGGAGAAATACGACGGTCATCACGACCTGTTCCCGAAGGGCACCACGTTTCATCATCGCAGCGAGCTCGACGCGGTGCAGCGCGTGTTGCGCGATATCGACGGCGTCACCGTGCTGATCTACGACCAGACCTGTGCGGCCGAAAAGCGTCGTCGCAGGAAGAAAGGTGAGTTTCCCGATCCGGACAAACGCCTCTTTATCAACGAAGAGGTCTGCGAAGGATGTGGCGATTGCGGCGTGCAATCGAATTGCCTGTCGGTCGAACCGGTTGAGACTGCGCTTGGCCGTAAGCGCCGCATCGACCAGTCGTCGTGCAACAAGGACTTTTCTTGCGTGAACGGCTTCTGTCCGAGCTTTGTAACGATCGAAGGCGGTAAGCTCAAGAAGGCCGCGGGCGTGGCATTCGATGCCGCAGCGCTGGCTGCGCGCGTCGATGCGCTGCCGGTGCCGGCCACCCAGCTCGATGCTGCGCCGTACGACATTCTGGTAACGGGCGTCGGCGGCACGGGCGTTGTGACGGTGGGCGCGCTAATCAGCATGGCTGCGCATCTGGAGGGCAAGAGCGCCTCAGTACTCGACTTCATGGGCTTTGCGCAGAAAGGCGGCTCGGTGCTCTCGTTCGTGCGTTTTGCCGCACGTGACGAGTGGCTCAACCAGGTCCGCATCGATACGCAGCAGGCCGACGTGCTGCTGGCGTGTGACATGGTTGTAGGAGCAAGTTCCGATGCGCTGCAAACTGTCCGTCACGGCCGCACGCGGATTGTCGTGAATACACATGCAATTCCAAATGCAACCTTCGTGCAGAACCCGGACGCGAACCTGCACGCCGGCGCGCTGATCGACAAGATGCGTCATGCGGCAGGTGAAGAGCGCATGTCGAGCTGCGACGCGCAGGCGCTCGCCACGCGTTTCCTTGGCGATACGATCGGCGCCAATATCCTGATGCTCGGTTTTGCGTGGCAGCTCGGTCTGGTGCCGGTGTCGTTCGGCGCGATGATGCGTGCGATTGAATTGAACAATGTCGCAGTGCAGATGAATCAGCTAGCGTTTTCGATCGGTCGTCTCGCGGCGGCTGATCCGGCGGCGCTCGAAGCATTGTGGCAAGCACGGCACGGTGCGCAACAACCGGTGCGTATCGATACGGTGGATGAACTGATCGCGCACCGCGAAGCACGTCTCTCGGTATATGGTGGCGAGGCTTATGTGAAGCGTTATCGTGCGCTGGTGGATGCGGCACGGCGCGCCGAGGCGAGTATCGGCGGTGCTTCGTCGGGCGAGCGAGTGACGCGTGCAGTCGCGACGACGTTTTATCGCCTGCTGGCCGTGAAGGACGAATACGAAGTGGCGCGCCTGCATACGGATAGCGCGTTTCGGGCCTCGCTCGAAGCGCAATTCGAAGGCGTCGCGGGCAAGGACTTCGGCGTGAAATTCAATCTCGCTCCGCCGACTTTGTCACGTCCCAAGCATGGCGCGAATCCGGTGAAAAAGACATTCGGTCAATGGCTGTGGCCGGTGCTTGGCGCGATGGCGAAATTCCGTGGGCTGCGCGGCACGATGCTCGATCCGTTTGGCCGAACGTTGGAACGCCGGATGGAACGCGAACTGGCCGACGATTACGAAACCACTTTGCAACGCGCGCTTGCAAAGCTCGATGCGGACAACGTCGAGGAGATCGTCAAGCTAGCGGATCTGCATGCTCGTGTGCGTGGATATGGGCATGTGAAGCTGGCGAACCTGGCCGGTGTGAAGCGCTCCGAACGCGAACTCGCTGCGCGTCTACAGATCGAAGCGGCGACGGGCGCAGCGGTCAAGCAGGCGCTGGAAGAGGCGAAGGGGGCTGGAACCTTGCGCGGAATTCCGGTGGTAGTAGCGAAGTGAGTTAGCAACGTTGCACTGCTTCGAGCAAGGTTCGAAGCAGTGCTAGTCTATTCCCAGCAGCCTTTCGGGAGCCGAAAGCGAACCGCCGTTTTACAAGCCCTCGTGCTCCTCCTCCACCCAATCAATATCCCCGCACAACACGCAAGTCTGCTCACCGACATGCGTCACCACCGACAGCGTCACGCACGGCAACGCTTCGTTGATCGACAGATACGGCCGGGTCACATGCACCCTATCCGGCGCATTGATCGCCGCGCGAAAATACGGGCGGCGCAACCAGTTCGCCCCCTGGGCATCGGCGAGCGGCAAAAAGCGCGTCTCATGCGAGGCCCGATCGGCGCGCAGCACCACGTTGCGTCCCGCCTGACGGCCCTTCTCGTCCAACAAAAAGCAGCGTGCCGCGTGATCGAGCGCGAGGAAGTTCCAGCACACCTCATCGAGCAACTCACCGGCCGCGAGCCGCTCCGCCGCCCGTTCGAACGCGCGGATATACGGCGCCAGCCGGCTCGCATTGCGCCGCTCGCGGGCTTCAGTCTGGTTGCGGTAGCGTTCGGTGACTTCGCTGATGCAGGTCACGGACTGAGCGCTATCCGCCGCACCCGGGTTCGGGCGGCCAAAGAAAAAGCCCTGCACGAAGTCGGCATTGCAGCCGAGCGCCATCTGCGCCTCGTGCTCGGTCTCCACGCCTTCGATCAGTACGAGCTTGCCCGCTTCGTGCAACAGCGCGACGAGGCCAGGCAGGATCGTCGCCATGTCGGCGCGATGCGCGGCATGCGAGAGCATGATGCGATCGAGCTTGACGATATCCGGGTTCAGTTGCCAGATCCGTTCGACGTTCGAATGCCCCGCGCCGAAATCGTCCAGTGCGATCAGGAAGCCGAGTTCGCGGAACTTGCGCACCGCATCCGCGAGACGTTCAAGGTCTTCCGCGCGTTGCTCCAGCACCTCGAGCACAATGCGCCGCGGCGACAGATCGAGGCGCCGCAGATTCGCTAGCAGCGCGGCGGCGTGGTACGGATCGGTCAACGCCCCCGGATGAACGTTTAGAAACAGCCACTCCTTCTCGGCGCCGAGCACCTTGAAGTTCTCCAGATGCAGCGCCTGCGCCAGCCGGTCTACTTGCAGCACATCACCGAGCCGTGCCGCCTGACCGAATACGTCGAGCGGCGACACCGGCCGGTCGAGCGCGTCGTGGGCGCGTAGCAAACCCTCGTAGCCGACCGCGCGCATATGCGACAAACTGAAGATCGGCTGAAACACGCTCGTCAGCTCCAGATCCCCATGTCGCACCGAATACCGCTCGAGCCCCGAAGTCACACTCACCTCGAAGCCGTGCGGTGCGGCGGCCGTTCTTTCCTGTTGCGCAATCGTCATGCATTCCTCTCACGCGAGAGCCGGGCCGGTCCAACCGTGGAGGCGAACACCCACGGCGCCGGTTCTCAAAATGTGCGTCATCGATACTCCATAAGCAAGGTCCGTGCGCACGCTGGCGCACGTTCAAGCGAAGTTTGCATGCGCCGCTGCACCGACTAAAGCTGCTCGCGTTGCGTCCGGGCGCACGACGCACCGATTCGGTGCGCCACCGTTACCCCCAAAAAAGCCATTTGCGGTGCATGAATTGCTCCGAGCAGCACGCTTCAATCCGTACAACGCGCCGCCGGATCGAGACCTCGGGCTAAACTTCGGCCTTATGTCGCCGGTCAGAACACCAGCGGCCGACGCAGAAAACCATGCTGTCTTCTCCTTAAACGAGCCAGATGGAAATTGTCTTCACTGTCCTGATCCTCCTGCTCGCGGTGGCCGCCTCCGGCGGCGTTCGCGTGATGCCAGTCAAGCTGCCGCTCCCGCTCGTACAGATCGTCCTCGGCGCTCTGCTCGCGTGGCCGAGGCTAGGGCTGCACGTCACCTTCGATCCGGAAATCTTCATGATGCTCTTCATTCCGCCGCTTTTGTTCGCGGACGGATGGCGCATTCCGAAACGCGAGTTTTTCATGGCGCGGCGCGCGATCCTGCTGCTAGCGCTGGGACTCGTCTTCATGACGGTGCTGGCGGTTGGATATTTCGTGCATGCGCTGGTGCCGGCCATCTCGCTGCCGGTCGCCTTCGCGCTCGCTGCCGTCCTGTCGCCGACCGATGCGGTCGCGCTGACCGGCATCGCGGGCAAGAACCGGATTCCGGGGCAACTGATGCACATCCTCGAAGGCGAGGCGCTGATGAACGATGCGTCGGGCCTCGTCGCGCTGAAGTTCGCCATCGCGGCCGCGTTGACCGGTGTGTTCTCCCTGCGCGATGCCTCGATCAGCTTCGTGATCATCGCGCTCGGCGGACTCGCGACCGGCGCCGTGGTGAGCTGGCTGTTCAGCTTCGTGTCCGCGCGTTTTCTGAGCGTGATGGAGAACGGCGACCCCGCGCCGGGCGTGGTCATGACGCTGCTGATCCCGTTCGCGGCCTACCTGTTCGCCGAGCATTTCGGCTGGTCGGGCATACTCGCGGCGGTCGCCGCCGGGATGATGATGAACTACACCAGCATCGCGCATGCGGGGCCGGTCGCGGAACGGGTGCGGGCCAACAGCACGTGGGCGATGATCGAATTCGTCTTCAACGGCATGGTGTTTATTCTGCTCGGACTGCAGTTTCCGCATATCCTTGGCCGGGCGTTGATCGACGCACACGAGACCAGCAATGAGCAGATGCTCTTGCTGATCGGCTATATCGCCGCAGTGGCGGTCGCGTTGTATGCGCTGCGCTTTGTGTGGGTATGGTTGCTGCGCTGGTATGCGAGCCGCGGCGCCGCGAAGCAGGGTATGGCGAACGCGGTGCCCGGCCTGCGGACCGTCACCATTACGACGGTGGCCGGCGTGCGCGGTGCGGTGACGATGGCCGGTGTGCTGTCGCTGCCTGAGGCATTGCCCAACGGAGTGGCGTTGCCGGGACGGGACCTGGCGATCTTCATCGCTGCGGGCGTGATCCTGGTGTCGCTGCTGGTGGCGGTGGTGGCGCTACCGCTGCTGCTGCACGGCTGGCGACGCGGGCGCGATCCACATGCAGCCGAGGAACGGCACGCCCGCAAGCTCGCGGCGCAAGCGGCGATCCGCGCTGTCGACGATCTGCACGAGACCGCCAGCGCCGGTCTCGACGAATCGGCTTCAGCCTATGCGACCGATGTGACGGCACGCGTGATGGATATCTATCGTCGCCGCCTCGCAACCCTCGGCGACGCGACCACGCCGCCGAGCGAACTGGCTCGCCGCGCCGAGGCGCTGGAGTTTCAGATGAAGCTGGCTGCGATTCGTGCGGAACGCGCAGTGCTACTGTCGCTGCGCAACACGCAAAAGATCAACGACGAAACGCTCAACAAGCTGATGCGCGAGGTGGATCTGTCGGAGACGGCGCTGATCACGCGCGGCGTGGCGCGCGCGTGAACGTAGACACGCGCTCACGACGAGCTCAATTGACGGCTCGCTGTTTTGGTTTACGCCGCGAACGGGATAGGCAAGTTCCGCGAGACTGGAACTCGGTGAAAAGTGATCCACTCACCTCGCCAGTGACGCACCAAGCTCGTGTGCGACTGGTGTCTGCTTAAACAGCTGGTTGCTGCGCGGGCTTGCGGCGCAGCAGCGCGTAAAGAATGATCGCGCCAAAGGTAGCGGTCCCAATGCCGCCAAGCGCAAAGCCGCCTAGCTTCAGCGAGAAATCTCCAGCGCCCAGTACGAGGGTAACGGCCGCGACGATCAGATTGCGGTTGTCGGAGAAGTCCACTTTGTTGACCACCCAGATGCGTGCGCCCGTCACTGCAATCAGCCCGAACACCACAATCGACACGCCGCCCAGCACCGGCCCCGGGATCGTCTGGATCACCGCGCCGAACTTCGGCGAAAAGCCGAGTACCAGCGCGATCAGCGCGGCGATCACGAATACCAGCGTCGAGTAGATTTTCGTCACGGCCATCACGCCGATGTTTTCCGCGTAGGTCGTGACGCCGGTGCCGCCCGCGAAGCCGGAGAGGATGGTAGCGAGGCCGTCGCCAATGAATGCGCGGCCCACGTAGCCGTCGAGGTTTTGACCCGTCATTGCGCTCACGGCCTTGATGTGGCCAAGATTTTCCGCGACGAGGATCACCGCGATCGGCGCAAGCAATGCCATTGCTTGCGCGTTGAACGCTGGTGCCGTGAAATGCGGCATGCCGAACCAGGCGGCGTTGGCCACAATAGAAAAGTCGATCGGCTTACCCATGCCGAGACCGTTCGTGACGATCGCGTAGATTACATAGGCGGCCAGCAGGCCGACCAGGATCAGCAGG
>NZ_JAMFSB010000186.1 GCF_026225065.1 Paraburkholderia sp.
CTGCTGGAGGACGACGACGAGGAAGAGGACGAGCCGTTGCCCATCATCTGCTCCGGCGCGGCGTTGCTCGGTGCCTGGGCGATCAACGTGCCGTCTGCGGCAACCCGCAAGGGGCTCGCGATCCAGTCGTCCTCGTTTTCGAGCAGAGGATTCTGGGAGATCGCCATCGCGACCTCCTGCTGCAGTTCGAGCGTAGACAGCTGCAGCAGCCGGATGGACTGTTGCAGTTGAGGTGTCAGCGCAAGATGCTGCGACAGGCGGAGTTGTAGGCTGGCTTTCATGGCAAGTTGAGATTCATTGTAAAGAGTTTGCCACGACCGCGATACCTTGCGGCATTCGCAATAACGCGCGCGCCTGGACTGGGTCTGCAGGGGGCGGCCGGCCTGCCGCGTCAAAAATACTGGGAGGCCGTCGCAGCAAGGGGCCGGCGGCAGGGGACGCCGTCGGTCATGCCCCTCGCATGTTTACATGCGGAAGTGCTCGCCTAGATAGACGCGCCGCACGTTTTCGTTTTCGATGATGTCGCCAGGCGCACCGGCGGCCAGCACGCTGCCGTCGCTGATGATGTAGGCGTGGTCGCAGATGCCGAGCGTTTCGCGCACGTTGTGGTCCGTAATCAGGACGCCAATGTTGCGCTGCTTCAGGAACTTGACGATCTTCTGGATTTCCAGCACTGCGATCGGATCGACGCCGGCGAACGGTTCGTCGAGCAGAATAAAACTCGGGTTAGTCGCCAGCGCGCGTGCAATTTCCACGCGACGGCGCTCGCCGCCCGACAGCGACAGCGCAGGATTGCCCCGCAGATGCGCGATCTGCAGTTCATCAAGCAGCGCTTCGGTGCGGGTGGTGATGGTGTCTTTGTTAAGCCGCTTGCCGCTTTCGTCAAGCTGCAGTTCCAGCACCGCGCGGATGTTCTCTTCGACGGTCAGCTTGCGAAATACTGACGCTTCCTGCGGCAGATACGACAGCCCGAGCGAGGCGCGCTTATGGATAGGCAGCAGGCTGATCGATTTGCCGTCCAGATCGATTTCACCGGCGTCGAGCGGCACGAGGCCCACGATCATGTAAAACGAGGTGGTCTTACCTGCGCCGTTCGGGCCGAGCAGCCCGACCACTTCACCGCTCTTGACGTCGAGCGACACGTCCTTGACGACCGTGCGCGAGCCGTAGCGCTTCTTCAGGTTGCGAACCACCAGCGAGCTGCTGGTCCCCGCCGGCTTGCGGTGGGGAAGGGAAGGTGAATTGACGGAATTTACTGAGCTCACTGGGGTGGGGTTCCCTGGATCTTGTTGGACGGCACGAGCGTAGCCGAGGCGCCGGTCAGCGGCGCTGCGCCGCCGTTGCGCGGCGCCAGCATCGCGCGCACACGGCCGCTCGGGTTGCCCGGGCCAGCGACATCCTTACCCGCCTTGGCGGTGTAAAAGTCGTTCTGGCCGTCATAGGTGATGACGCTGCCGTGGACCGTGTCCATCAGCGTCGAGAGGCCCTGCAGACGGTTCACCGTGGCGTCGGTCGTCAACGTGGTGAGATCCTGCTTGCCGTCATAGTCGATACGGATGGCCGTACCTTCGACGTACTCGTCGATGCCTTCGCGCTTCTGGCGGAAATACGACAGGTTGCCGCCGCTCGAAGTGCCGGTGGCGTACTGATAGCCTTGTGGATCCTGGGTCACCTCGACGCGATCGGCCTTGATGACGATCGTGCCTTTGGTGGCTACCACGTGCCCGGTGAAGATGTTGACCTGCTTCAGGTCGTCATACGTCATGTTGTCCGCTTCAATGTTGAGCGGCTTGTCCTTGTCGGCGCGTTCGGCGTGCGCCAGCGGCGCGAAGCCGATGAAGGGCAACGCGAGCAGCAGCGCGGCAAGTCCGGCTCGGCACGCGGACAGGGTGCGCGCGCGGCCGGTATCAAAACGGTGGAACGATTCGTTCATGCAGTCACGCTGGAATGGATTACCCGGGTTGCTTCAGGGAGCCGCCGGACGCGTCGGACGCGGCGATTGCGCCACGGACGTTGCCGAACAGCTGCATTACCCGGGTGACGTTGTTGTAGTTCATGCCGCTGGCTGTCATGACTGACAGGCCGCGCTGAAGTTTAACCGGCTTTTCGGTCTCGATCACATCGTCGTTGACCAGTACCCGAAAATGCTGCGAATCAGCCTGCATCGCCGGGTCGCCGTCGCCGGCTGCACGCAGGATGCGGGCGTGGTCGTACAGATCGACGATCGAACCGTCGCCATTGACGGTGCCGGTGTCGCCGGTCGCCGTGACAATCGGCTTGCCCGGCTGGAAGGCGCGGATGGCTGGCTTGATCAGATCGCTCAGTTCATCGTCTTCGTAATGGACGAGGTTCGTGGCCGTCAGCCGGTACTGCGTGGCGCCCGACTGATCCAGTTCGGACACCGAGAAATTATCGGCAAAATAATCGGGCGTATGTTCTTTCGGCTTGACCTCGCCTTCGTGCGGTGGCGGCGCGGTGGCCTGCAGCAGCCACCACGTGATACCGGCGAGCGCAGCCATCGCGATAAGCGGGATCAGCGAAGTGAAGCGGAACTGGTTCATCCGACGAGGCCTTGCTGCTCACCGCCGCTGCACGCCTTGGCGAGCAGTTCGTCGTACTTGTTCTGCGCGCGCAGCAAGGTGTCGCACACTTCGCGCACGGCGCCGTGGCCGCCACGCGCTTCGCTGACCCAGTGGGCGCGCGCGATCACTTCTGGATGCGAATTGGCGGGCGCCGCGGCGAAGCCGACCTTCAGCATCACGCCGAGGTCGACCCAGTCGTCGCCCATATAGCCGCATTCCTCAGGAGTGCGGCCCGTCTGCTTGAGCAGGTCGGCAAACGCTTCCGGCTTGTTTTCGATGCCCTGGTACAGATGCGTGATCTTCAGCTCTTTGGCGCGTACGGCGACGATGCCTGACTTGCGGCCCGTGATGATCGCCGTCTCGATGCCGGCTTCGCGCAGGAGTTTCGCGCCGTGGCCGTCCATCGAATGGAACGACTTCATCGTGTCGCCCTCGGCGGTGAACATCAGGCCGCCGTCGGTCAGCACGCCGTCGACGTCGAAAATCATCAGCTTCACGCGGCGTGCGCGTTCGGTTGCGGAAAGGGGCGCGGCGGCCATCAGATCACCTTTTTGGAGAACAGGTCGTGCATGTTGAGCGCGCCGATAAGCTTGCCCGCTTCGTCAATAACCAGCATCTGATTGATCCGGTGGCGCTCCATCAGTTCCACCGCTTCGACGGCCAGTTGATCCGGTCCGATGGTACGCGGGCCGGGTGTCATCACCGAGGCGATCGGCAGGCCGCGGAAATCGCCACTGCGTTCGAGCACGCGGCGCAGGTCGCCGTCGGTGAAGATGCCTTTGACGCGCTGGTTTTCGTCGACGATTGCGGTCATGCCCATGCGCTTGGCCGTCAACTGGAACAGCGCGTCGCGCACGGTAGACTCGGGCATCACCTTCGGCACCTGGTCGCCGGTGCGCATCACGTCGCGTACGTAAGTAAGCAGGCGCCGGCCGAGCGCGCCGCCGGGATGCGAGCGGGCGAAGTCGTCCGGGCCAAAGCCGCGCTCTTCCAGCACCGCGACTGCGAGGGCGTCGCCGAGCGCGAGTGCGGCGGTCGTGCTGGCAGTGGGGGCGAGATTCATCGGACAAGCTTCTTTGGCGACCCCGGCGTTCAGATGCACGTCGGCCAGCCGCGCGAGGCTCGAGCCCGGCTTGCCGGTGATAGCAATCAGCTTGGAGCCGAGCCGCTTGATGATCGGCAGGATCGCCATCAGCTCTTCGGATTCGCCGGAATTGGACATGGCCACGAATACGTCGTCTGCCGTGACCATGCCGAGGTCGCCATGGCTGGCCTCGGCTGGATGCACAAAGAACGCGGGCGTGCCGGTGCTGGCGAAGGTTGCCGCCAGCTTGCGGGCCACGTGACCGGATTTGCCGATGCCGGAGACGACCACGCGCCCACGGCAGCTAAGGATGAAATCGATCGCCTCGACGAAACCATCGTCGAGTTGATCGCGAAGCGCGCGCACGGCGTCCGCTTCGATGTCGAGCACGTTGCGAGCGCGAGCGAGTGCCCGGTCGCCATTGATTTTCGCTATCATTCGCGGAGTATAGCAAAGGCGTATGTTCGCCGCGCCGGGACGGCTGTCCCCGGCCGCCGCCCTCACCGGCCCCTCAACCTTGTCGCACGGCGCTTTGCGTGCGATGGTTATGTCGACGAACCAGGACGCTTTCAGATGATTTCCCCGCTCGAAATGACGCTGTTCCTGCTGCTGGCATCGGTGGCGGGCGTCGTCGTTTTCCGTTTCCTGAACCTGCCGCCCATGCTCGGCTATCTGACGGTGGGGATCATCGTCGGGCCGCATGCGTTCGGTATCGTTCCGGATTCGCAAGGCGCGCAGAACCTGGCCGAGTTTGGCGTGGTGTTCCTGATGTTCTCGATCGGGCTGGAGTTTTCGCTCGCCAAGCTGCGTTCGATGCGCCGGCTGGTGTTCGGGCTCGGCCTGCTGCAGGTGATCGGCACGGTCGCGGTGGCCGTCGCGCTCGGCTTCGTGCTGGA
>NZ_JAMFSB010000187.1 GCF_026225065.1 Paraburkholderia sp.
ACTCGGGCACCGAGCAGCAAAGCGCCGATCTGGGCGCGATCATGCACATCGGCCAGCCTGAATACACGGCGGGTAAAGCAGCAGGCGAAAAGGCAAAGGCAGCAGGCGTCAAGTCGTTCCTGTGCGTGAACCACTACGCCACCAACCCGGCGTCGTTCGAACGTTGCCGCGGCTTTGCTGAGGCGCTTGGGGTTGACTTCAAGAGCTCCACGCTCGACGCAGGCACGGATCCGACCGGCATCCAGTCGAAGGTGAGCGCGTATCTGCGCAATCACCCGGACACCGGCGGCGTGCTCGCACTCGGGCCGCTTTCCGCCGCGCCGACGATCAAGGCGCTGCAGCAGATGGGTCTGGCAGGCAAGCTGTGGTTCGCGACCTTCGACTTTGACGATGACATCGCCAAGGCCATCAAGGACGGCACGATCCAGTTCGCGATCGACCAGCAACCGTACCTGCAGGGTTACATCGCCGTTGCCGTGCTGGCCATCGCCAAGCACGACCACACCACCGACCCGGTGAAGATCCGCCAGATCCTTCAGGCCAACCCGAAGTTCCAGGCACGTCTGTCTACCTATGGTCTCGCCCCCTCCTACGGACCACGCAATATCGGCTCCGGCCCGGGCTTCATTACCAAGGAGAACATCGACAAGGTAGTCAAGTACGCAGGTCAGTACCGCTAAGCATTGCTGGATTGAGTTCGGGCACGGGAATACCGTCCCAGCAGGCATGAAGAAAGCGCGTGCCGCCAGCCACCACTGGCCCGGCCGCACGCGCTCCCCTTCGCAAGGTTTCACTTGCACTTCACTTGCATTCAGCGCCTTCA
Organism: Paraburkholderia sp.; assembly: GCF_026225065.1. GTDB lineage: Bacteria > Pseudomonadota > Gammaproteobacteria > Burkholderiales > Burkholderiaceae > Paraburkholderia. The sequence goes on from NZ_JAMFSB010000187.1 coordinate 824, forward strand.
GGCGACGCGTCGCCACGACGCGATCCGCTGGCGCATCAAGGAGAGCTTCAATGGGCGTCGCCAACCCCTTCCACGCCAAACACCCTCGTCCCGAGCAGGACGCTGCCGCAGCAGCAGCCGGGACCGCTTCAGCCGACGAACGCGTGCGCCGCGAATCGTGGTTCAAACATCTGTTGAGCCGCCCGGAATTCGCCGCCCTCGCCGGCACCGTCATGGTGTTCCTGGTGTTCGGGCTTGCCGCCGGCAACTCCGGCATGTTCAACCTCGACGGCGTGATGAACTGGTCGCAGGTGGCCGCCTATCTTGGGATCATCTCGGTTGGCGCGTGCCTGCTGATGATTGCGGGCGAGTTCGACCTTTCGATCGGTTCGATGATCGGTTTCTCCGGCATGATGGTCGCGCTGCCCACCATGTATTTTCACTGGCCGATTGCGCTGTCGATCGTGTTCGCGTTCGCCGGTTCGATGCTGCTCGGCGCGCTGAACGGCTACCTCGTGATGCGCACGCGGCTACCCTCCTTCATCGTCACGCTGGCCTTCCTGTTTATTTTGCGCGGCCTCACGCTCGCGCTCTCGGTGATGTTTGCCGACCGCACAATCATTTCCGGTGTGGGCGACGTCGCCGCGCATGACTGGATCGCACATACGCTGTTCCAGGGCGTCGCGTTCAAGGGACTGTTCACCTGGTTCGGACATATCGGTATCGTCAAGCTGCTCGACAACGGCTTGCCGCTCGTACCTGGAATTCCGAAAGTCATTCTGTGGTGGTTTGCACTTGCCGCAGTATGCGCATTCGTCCTCGCCAAGACGCGATTCGGCAACTGGATTTTTGCTGTGGGTGGCGACGCCAATGCGGCAAAGAACGTCGGGGTACCGGTGCGCCGCGTGAAGATCTCGCTGTTCGTCTTGACCGCGTTCTGCTCTTGCCTCTATTCGGTCCTGCAAGTGTGCGACATCGGTTCGGCAGCAGCCGACCGCGGCCTGCAGGCGGAGTTTGAAGCCATCATTGCCGCGGTGATCGGCGGCAGCTTGCTGACCGGCGGCTACGGTTCGGTGGTGGGCGCATCGTTCGGCGCACTGATCTTCGGTGTCGTGCAGATCGGCATCACCTATACGAACATCGATTCGGACTGGTTCCGCGTGTTCCTCGGCGCGATGCTGCTGTTCGCGGTGCTGTTTAACCACTACGTGCGCAGCCGTGTCGCGGCATCCCGCTAAACGAGGAGTTCACGATGGATACCACCCAGAATACGACAGCCGCTGCGGTGCAGCCGGCCACGGGCGACTACATCCTGTCGCTCGAGAACGTCAGCCGCTATTTCGGCAACGTGATTGCGTTGAAGGACATCACGATCCGGCTCAAACGCGGCGAAGTGCATTGCCTGCTCGGCGATAACGGTGCGGGCAAGTCCACCCTGATCAAGACGCTGGCCGGCGTGCATCAGCCGAGCGAAGGCACCTACCTCGTCGACGGCAAGCCGGTGCGTTTCACCTCGCCCAAAGACGCGCTCGATCTCGGCATTGCAACCGTCTATCAGGATCTCGCGCTGGTGCCGCTGCTTTCCGTGGCACGCAACTTCTTCATGGGACGCGAGCCGCAGAAAAAGCTGTTCGGCTTTCTCAACGTGATGGATCTCGACCATTGTGCGACCGCCTCGCGCGACAAGCTCGCGGAAATGGGCATCAACGTGCGTGACCCGCATCAGCCGATCGGCACGATGTCGGGTGGCGAGAAGCAATGTCTCGCGATCGCACGGGCGATTCACTTCGGCGCGCGCGTCCTGATTCTCGACGAACCTACGGCCGCGCTCGGCGTGAAGCAGAGCTTCAATGTGCTGAAGCTGATCCACACCGCGCGGGCCAAAGGCATCTCGGTGATTTTCATCACGCACAACGTGCACCACGCCTATCCGATTGGAGACTCGTTCACGTTGCTCAATCGCGGCAAATCGCTTGGGACGTTTACCAAGGACACCATCAGCAAGGACGAAGTGCTCGATATGATGGCCGGCGGCGCCGAAATGCAGAAGATGATCGGTGAACTCGAAGGCGCGACGATCTGATTGCGCCATGCCTTAGACACGGGGCTCTTTTCGCGCCTGTGTCGTGAGGCCGGCGCCGTCAGTCAAGCACCAGGACATACAGGAAATTCCATGGCTCTTACCAGCACAACCACGCCGTCCGCTGCCAACACCAACAGCCGCTTTGCCCAAGGCCGCAGCCGCGACATCATCTGCCTCGGCCGCCTCGGGATGGATCTCTACGCACAGCAGGTTGGTGCGCGACTCGAAGACGTAACGAGCTTTGCGAAGTATCTCGGCGGCTCGTCGGCCAATATCGCGTTCGGCTGCGCGCGGCTTGGGCTCGCCTCGTCGATGCTCGCGCGCGTCGGCAACGACCATCCGGGGCGCTTCCTCACCGAAACGCTCACCAAGGAAGGTTGCGACGTCAGCCACGTACGCGTCGATCATGAGCGCCTGACCGCGCTCGTGCTGCTCGGCCTCAAGGACCGCGACACCTTCCCGCTGATTTTCTACCGCGAAAACTGTGCCGACATGGCAGTGGACGAAACGGACTTCGACGAGGCGTACATTGCCTCGTCCAAAGCACTGCTGATTACCGGCACGCACTTCTCCACCGAACAGGTGAACCGCACCAGCCGCCGCGCGCTCGATTACGCCCGCCGCAACGGCGTGCGCACGGTGCTCGACATCGACTACCGCCCGGTCCTGTGGGGACTCACTGGAAAGGCCGATGGCGAGACCCGCTTCGTCGCCAATGAGGACGTCACTGCGCACATCCAGCGCTTCCTGCCGTTGATGGATCTGGTGATCGGCACCGAGGAAGAGTTTCGCATCGCCGGCGGCAAGACCGAACTGATCGAGGCGCTCGCGATGGTGCGTGCGGTCACGCCGGCCACTCTCGTGGTCAAACGCGGCCCACTGGGCTGCCAGATCATCGACGGCGATGTGCCGGCCTCGCTCGACGACGCGCCGATTCACGGCGGCGTCGAAGTCGAAGTATTGAACGTACTCGGCGCGGGCGATGCGTTTGCCTCGGGCTTTCTGTCCGGCTGGCTGCGCGATCAGCCACTCGACGCTTGCGCGCGTGCAGCAAACGCGAGCGGTGCTCTTGTCGTGTCGCGGCATGGATGCGCCCCGGCCATGCCGACGCCGGCCGAGCTCGAGTACTTTCTGAGCGAAGCCAAAGCCGATCCGCAGCGCATGCGCCGCCCGGACCGCGACGCGAAACTCGCGCGACTGCACCGCGTCTCCCCTGCCCGCAAGCAATGGGACGAAGTGCTCGGGTTCGCCTTCGATCACCGCAACCAGTTCTTCGATCTGGCCCAGCAGACCGGTGCGGATGAAGCCCGCATCGCGCGATTGAAGAGCCTCTTTGTCGAGGCCGTTGCGCAAACCGAAAGCGCGCTCGGTCTGCAAGGGCGCATCGGTGTACTGATCGACGACCGCTACGGCCAGGATGCGCTGAACGACGCCACGGGCCGCGGCTGGTGGATCGGTCGTCCAGTCGAATTGCCGGGTTCGGTACCGCTGGTGTTCGATCACGGACGTTCGATCGGCACCACGCTGATCGCGTGGCCACAGGAGCATGTGGTGAAGTGCCTCGTGCAATACCATCCGGACGAGCCGATCGAACAACGGCTCGAACAGGAAGCGCAATTGCGCGCGCTCTACGACGCCACCCAGGCGAGCGGTCATGAACTGCTGCTCGAAGTAATTCCCCCAAAGCACGCGCATTTGCTGAGCGGATCCGACACCGTGTACCGCGCATTGAAACGCCTGTACAACATCGGTATCTATCCGGAATGGTGGAAGCTCGAACCCATGGAAGCCGCGCAATGGCAAGCAATCGACGCACTGATCGCCGAACGCGATCCATACTGCCGTGGCGTGGTACTGCTGGGGCTGTCGGCGGCGGTTGAACAACTGAACGAAGGCTTCCGCGCCGCAGCGCAATCGGCAACCTGCCGCGGCTTTACCGTTGGCCGGACCATCTTCCACGAGCCGAGCCACGCCTGGCTCGCAGGCACGATTGGCGACGACGAACTCATCGCACGAGTGCGACGGACGTTCGAAACGCTGATCGCCTCATGGCGCGCCACGCGTGGCGATCCGGCCACGCACGGCACCACGCCACATCACGTTCACCAGGAGCAGGCTGCATGAACCAGCGCATCTTGCATCACGATCCAACTGCCGTTGCGTCTGGGACTGCAGCGCCTACGCCAACGTCCGGCACGGTGCGGCTCACCATGGCGCAGGCACTGGTCCGCTATCTTGCCGCGCAGCGCGTGACGACGGAAGACGGCAGTGGCACCGAGCCGCTGTTCGGCGGCGTATTCGCGATCTTCGGGCACGGCAACGTCGCGGGGATTGGCGAAGCGCTGTACCAGCATCGTCATGAGTTGCCGACGCTGCGCGCGCACAACGAGCAGGCGATGGCTCACAGCGCGATTGCGTATGCGAAGGCCCATTTCCGACGCCGGATGATGGCAGTCAGCACCTCGATCGGACCCGGCGCGACGAATCTGTTGACCGCTGCGGCACTCGCGCACGTGAACCGTTTGCCGGTCCTCTTGCTGCCCGGCGACGTGTTCGTCTCGCGTGAGCCCGATCCGGTCTTGCAACAGGTTGAGGACTTCCAGGACGGTGGGATTTCGGCTAACGACGCCTTCAAACCCGTCTCGCGCTACTTCGACCGGATCGTGCATCCGGCACAGTTGCTGACGGCTCTGCCACGTGCGCTGCGCGTGCTGACCGATGCCGCGTTGTGCGGTCCCGTCACGCTCGCCTTGCCGCAAGATGTGCAGGCCACCGCGTGGGATTTCCCGGTGGACTTCTTCGAATCGCGCGTGGTCAACTTTCATACGCCTGCGCCGATTGCCGAAGAGATCAACGCTGCAATCGAGCGTTTGCGGCGTGCAGAACGGCCGATGATCGTCGCCGGAGGTGGCGTGCTGTATGGCCGCGCGACTGACGCACTGCATGCGTTCGCCAGCGCGCACGGCATCCCGGTTGCAGAAACGCAGGCTGGCAAAGGCTCGCTGGCATGGAACGATCCGCTCAACACGGGGGCGCTCGGTGTGACCGGCTCGCCCGCAGCAAACGCGCTTGCGCATGACGCTGACTGCGTGCTCGCAGTCGGTACCCGTCTGCAAGATTTCACCACCGGCTCGAACACGCTGTTCACCCAGGCCGACGTGATCGGCATCAACGCGAATGCGTTCGATGGCCTTAAACATCGTGGATTCGTGGTTCAAGCCGATGCGCGCCGCGCGCTCGAAGCACTCTCTGTGGAGCTCGGCAACTGGCATGCCGACCGTGCATGGACCGCGCGGGCCCAAAAGCTCGCTGCCGGCTGGCGCGACGCCGTCGGCATGCTCACGCATGCGCCGCAACACGAATCCGTCTTGCCCTATGACGCGGACGTGATCGGCGCAGTGCAGCGCTCGAGCACCAAGTCTGCGGTGGACGATATCGTCGTGTGCGCGGCCGGCACGCTGCCTGCCGAGTTGCACAAGCTGTGGCGCGCGGGCCGTCCCGGTGCGTATCACGTGGAATACGGCTATTCGTGCATGGGCTACGAGATCGCCGGTGGCCTCGGCGCGAAACTCGCCCGGCCCGAGCGCGACGTGATCGTGATGGTCGGCGACGGCAGCTATCTGATGATGAACAGCGAGATCGCGACCTCGGTCATGCTCGGTGCGAAGCTGATCATTGTCGTGCTCGACAATCGCGGCTACGGTTGTATCAATCGCCTGCAACAGGCCTGCGGCGGCGCACCGTTCAACAATATGTTCGACGATTGCGAGCAGGGACCGCTGGGCGCACCACCGATCGATTTCGCCGCACACGCGCGCGCACTCGGCGCTCAAGCCGAACACGTCGCGAACATCGCAGAGCTTGAAGTGGCGCTGCAACGTGCGCGTGCCGCCGACCGCACGTACCTGATCAGCATCGACACCGACGCGGCGCGCACCACCGACGACGGCGGCTGGTGGTGGGAAGTGGCCGTGCCGGAAGTGTCCGAACGCGAAGGCGTGCGTGCAGCGCGTGCGCAATACGAAGCCCAGATTGCCGAGCGCTCCAAGTCCGCCGGCGACATCAAAAACGATTGAGGACACTCGCATGACTCAGTTCGAAGTACGAATCGGCATCAACCCGCTGTCGTGGATGAACGACGACCTGCCGTCGCTGGGCGGCGAAACCCCGCTCGAGCTTGCGCTGACCGAAGGACGCGCGATCGGCTATGAAGGATTCGAGCTCGGCAACAAGTTCCCGCGCGAACCTGCGGCCTTGAAAGCGCTGCTCGCGCAATACGACCTGGCATTGGTATCCGGCTGGTACTCGGGACGGCTCGCGCGACGCAGCGTCGAAGAAGAGATTGCCTCGGTGGACGCGCATCTGGAACTGCTGGCGCGCAACGGCTCGACGGTGATGGTGTACGGCGAGGTGGCCGATTCGATCCAGGGCGCGCCGCAACCGCTCTATCAGCGCCCGCGTTTCTTTAGCGACGCGCAGTGGGACGCCTACGCCGCGCGCCTGGATGAATTCGCCCGTTATACGCTGAGCCGCGGCGTGCGGCTTGCGTACCACCATCACATGGGTGCGTACGTAGAGACGCCTGCCGATGTCGACAACCTGATGTCGCGCACGAGCGACGCCGTTGGGCTGCTGTTTGACGCGGGACATATTACGTTTGCCGGCGGCGATCCACTCGCGGTGCTGGACAAACATATCGGCCGGGTGTGTCACGTTCATTGCAAGGACGTGCGGCCGGCGGTGATGAAACTGGCGCGCAATCGCAACTGGAGTTTTCTGGACTCGGTGATTGCCGGTGCGTTCACGGTGCCGGGAGACGGCGCGGTGAATTTTCCCGCGATTATCGAGCGCCTCAAGCGACATGGTTATCGCGGCTGGCTGGTGGTCGAAGCCGAACAGGATCCGGTGATTGCGCCGTCGTATGCGTACGCGGAGAAGGGGTACCAGACGTTGCGCTCGCTAGTGGATGCACCGCTCGACACCGGTACTTCTGCCACGAAGGAGGCAGCATGAGTTTGCTCGTAAAGGCACAGCGCGAGGGCCAGACAATCGCGCGGGTGACGCCGGAGACGGCGGAATGGCGTTACGTGGGTTTTGCGGCGTATCGGATGAACGCGAACGAGGTCGTGCACGTGTTCGAGCCGGGACGCGAGGTGTGTATTGTCGTGCTGGCGGGCTCGGTGAATGTGGAAACTGCAGATCAGAAGTGGAGTGATCTCGGCTCGCGGGATAGCGTGTTTGAGGATGCAGCGCCGTATGCGCTGTATTTGCCGCCGGGTGTGCGAGCCACGGTGACGGCGGTACGCACTGCGGAGGTGGGCGTGGCTAGTGCGCCTGCCAAGGGCGAGCTTCCGGCGCGGCTGATCGAGCCTTCGCAGATGAAGCGCTCAGCGCGCGGCAAGGGGCTCAATACGCGGTACGTATGCGATATCTTGCCGCAGACTGAGGCTGCGGAGTCTTTGCTGGTGGTAGAGGTCAGGACGCCCGGTGGGCATGCTTCCAGTTATCCGCCGCATAAGCATGACACCGATAATGTGCCGCTCGAGAGCTCGCTTGAAGAGACTTATTATCATCGGCTTGAGCCTAAGCAGGGGTTTGCTTTTCAGCGGGTGTATACCGATTCAAGGGATATCGACGAGTCGATGGCCGTTGAGGATCATGATGTTGTTATGGTGCCGCGCGGGTATCATCCTGTTGTTGTTCCCTATGGGTATGATTCGTACTACTTGAATGTTATGGCTGGGGCCAAGCGGACATGGCATTTTAAGAATGATCCGGCGCACGAGTGGATTATTAATAAGGAATAGGGGGTTTTGCCTGCGCGGCGCTCGACCACTGATCAGCAGGCAAACAAACCACCCAAACCCCGAGCGATAATACCGCCACCGACCGAAGGTCAAAAAAGCCAAACCACGCCAATGATCATCCGCCCCCACCTCCACTGGTTCCGTATGCTCCTGGCCTGGCGGGGCTCCGTGCTCCCGCAGCTTCTGCCGCGCCTGTTCCTGATCTTCTGCATCTCCATCGCCGCCGTGGCGGTCCACGACCACCTCCTCAAGATCACCCTCAACCTCAGCACAACCCCCTTCTCCCTCATCGGTATCGCGCTCGCCGTCTTCCTCGGCTTCCGCAATAACGCCAGCTACGACCGCTGGTGGGAAGCCCGCAAACTCTGGGGCCAACTCCTCAACGACGCCCGCTCCATGATCCGCCAGGTCCTCACCCTGCCCCGCGAGGCCTTCGCCCAGGCCGACGTCAAAGAATTCGCGCAAGCCCTCAGCGCATTGCCCCACGCGCTGCGTCATCAGCTACGCAAAACCGATCCGCGCGAAGAACTCGCCGCGCATCTGCCCGCGCCGCTACTGGACCGTGTCATGGCCTCGCGCTATCGACCCACCACCCTCATGCTCGTGCTCGGCGAATGGGTCCACCGCCAGTCGCGCGCTGGCGCGCTCGACCCGATGGCCGTGCTCGCCTTCGATCGCAATCTGGATTCGCTGTCGGATGTCATCGGCGGATGCGAGCGTATCGGTTCTACGCCGCTGCCGTTTGCCTACTCGGTGATGATTCACCGTACCGTCTACTTCTTTTGCGCGGCACTGCCGTTCGGACTCGTCGAGAATATCGGCATCTTTACGCCCGTCTTCTCGATCTTCGTCGCCTACGCCTTCATGGCCCACGAGGCTATCGCCTCCCAGCTCGAAGACCCCTTCGGCACCGACGAAAACGACCTCGCCCTCACCATGATGTCCGTCTACATCGAGGACGCCATCCGCGATCTGCTCGCCGAACCCGCACTCGTCATCCCCGGCCCCGAAGCAGAGCAGTTCCTGGTGACTTGACGCTCAACGGCTGCAAACCGCTGGCAATCGCTGTCATTCGCTTTCAATCGCCGTCGCTGCCCACCGTATCCGACAGCCGCTTGAGCGTCGCCACCCGCGCGCCAATAATGTCGACCCGGCCATGCTCGTCGGTCACCGCCGTCGCCGCCCCCAGATACGCGCTCCACGCACGCTGCGCCCGCACCAGGATCGGCCGGGCGCGCGCCGGCAGCTTCGCCTGCAGGCGGCGGTAATAGCGGTTCATGTCGAAAGTCGCGTGTTCGCACATCGCGTCCGCGGAACAGGGTCGCGGGCGGACCGGTGCAGTCGTGCCACTGCCCGCGTCGGCAGCCGCGCTGCGCAGCGCCAGCGCGCGATCGCGCACCGGCTGCAGTTGCATGTCTGACTCGGCGGTCTGGTACATGGCGCCTTGCTTGGTCGCGAAGACCGCGTCCAGCAACGGCGCCTGCGCATCGCGCGAGGCCTGCCAGCGGGTCTGGCTGTGTTCCCACAGCTTGCGCCGCGCAGGCGGCAGCTTTGCCGCAAGCTGCTGCCACGCCGTGTTCACCGCAGCCTGCCAGCCGAAGCGCGCCGTCTCCATGCAATGCAACTGACCCGCGGTCGACGACATGTCGCTGCGGGCCAGACACGTGCGCATCGCCGCGTCGATCGGATCGGCCGCGGCCACTTCGGCGCGCGCGCTGGTCGTCAGCGTCGACGCCATCGTCAGCAGCGCGGCGACCGCCAATAACCAGGCGCCGCCGATCCGTTGCAACGGTCTCATTTTCAGCCGCGCACGCAATCGACGAAGTACTCGATGCGGCCGTTGATCGTCTCCCCCACCAGACCGTGGATGTCCGTATGGAAGCCTGGGAAGCGTTCGTTGAACTCACGCGCAAACCGCAGGTAATTGACGATCGTCTTGTTGAAGCGCTCGCCCGGAATCAGCAGCGGAATGCCCGGGGGATACGGCGTGAGCAGGATCGACGTGACACGGCCTTCGAGTTCGTCGATCGGTACCCGGTCGATCTCGCGGTGCGCGAGCTTCGCGAACGCATCGGACGGCTTCATCGCCGGCTCCATGCTCGACAGATACATCTCGGTAGTCAGACGCGCGATGTCGTTGGCACGGTAGACGCTGTGGATCTGTTCGCACAGATCGCGCAGACCGACGCGTTCGTACATCGGGTGATGCGCGACGAACTCCGGCAACACGCGCCACAGCGGCTGGTTGTTGTCGTAGTCGTCCTTGAACTGCTGCAGCTCGGTCACCATCGAGTTCCAGCGGCCCTTCGTAATGCCGATCGTGAACATGATGAAGAAGGAGTACAAGCCGGTCTTCTCGACAATAATCCCGTGCTCGGCCAGATACTTTGTGACGATCGCCGCCGGAATGCCAGACTCGCCGAAGCCGCCGTCCATGTCCAGACCCGGCGTGACGATGGTCGCCTTGATAGGGTCGAGCATGTTGAAGCCTTCGGCCAGCGGGCCGAAACCGTGCCACGCGTCGTTCGGGCGCAGCATCCAGTCTTCGCGCGAGCCGATGCCCTCGTCCGCGAACTCCTCCGGGCCCCACACCTTGAAGAACCACTCGTCGCCGTATTCGTCGTCGACCTTGCGCATTGCGCGGCGGAAATCGAGCGCCTCGGCGATCGACTCTTCCACCAGCGCGGTACCGCCCGGCGCTTCCATCATGGCCGCGGCCACGTCGCACGAGGCGATGATCGCGTACTGCGGGCTCGTCGACGTATGCATCAGATACGCTTCGTTGAAGCGGTGCTTGTCGAAGCGGCTGTTCTTCGAATCCTGCACGACGATCTGCGAAGCCTGCGAAATGCCGGCCAGCAGCTTGTGCGTCGAGTGCGTCGCAAACACCAATGCGCCGATGCGCGGACGGCCCGCTCCGATCGCGTGCATGTCCTGATAGAACTCGTGGAACTCGGCGTGCGGCAGCCACGCTTCATCGAAGTGCAGCGTATCGAGCCAGTCGCCGAGCATTTCCTTGATCATCTCGACGTTGTAGATCACGCCGTCGTAGGTGCTCTGCGTGATGGTCAGAATGCGCGGCTTCATGTCAGGATTCTTCGCCAGCGCTTCGCGCGCGAACGGATTCGCGAGGATCTTCTTCTTGATGTTCTCAGGCTCGAATTCGCTGCGCGGAATCGGGCCGATGATGCCGAAGTTGTTGCGCGTCGGCGTGAGGAACACCGGAATCGAGCCGGTCATCGTGATCGCGTGCAGGATCGACTTGTGACAGTTGCGGTCCACCAGCACGATGTCGCCCGGCGCCACCGTGCCGTGCCAGACGATCTTGTTCGAAGTCGACGTGCCGTTGGTCACAAAGAACACGTGGTCGGCACTGAAAATGCGCGCGGCATTGCGCTCGGAGGCGGCCACCGGACCGGTGTGATCGAGCAATTGGCCCAGTTCGTCGACGGCATTGCACACGTCCGCGCGCAGCATGTTCTCGCCGAAGAACTGGTGGAACATCTGGCCAAGCGGGCTCTTCAGGAACGCCACGCCGCCCGAGTGCCCCGGGCAGTGCCACGAATACGAGCCTTCGTCCGCGTACTGCACCAGTTCCTTGAAGAACGGCGGCGCAAGGGAATCGAGGTACACCTTGGTCTCGCGGATGATGTGGCGCGCGACGAACTCTGGCGTGTCCTCGAACATGTGAATGAAGCCGTGCAGCTCACGCAGGATGTCGTTGGGCAGGTGGCGCGAGGTACGCGTTTCGCCGTACAGGAAGATCGGAATGTCGGCGTTGCGGCGGCGCACTTCCGCTACGAACGCGCGCAATGCGACGATCGCGGCAGCCAGCTCGGGTGTATCGCCCTCAACCGCGACGTTGTCGACATACGGCAGCAGTTCATCGTCGTCGATCGACAAAATGAAGCACGACGCGCGGCTCGACTGCTGCGCGAACGAGGTCAGATCGCCATAGCTCGTCAGCCCGAGCACTTCCGCGCCTTCTTTCTCGATTGCTTCAGCGAGAGCCCGGATGCCGGAACCCGAGATGTTCTCGGAGCGGAAATCTTCGTCAATGATGACGACGGGAAAACGAAACTTCATGGGCGATTCTCCAAAAGGAACGACCGCTGTCTTGGGTAAAGAGCAGCGGTCACCTGTATGCCGGGTGGGTCAGTGCGCTGCGGGCGTCAGGTTTTGGGCAACGTCACGCCGTGCTGACCTTGATATTTGCCGCCGCGATCCGCGTACGACGTCTCACAAATTTCGTCGCTTTCGAAAAACAGCACCTGGGCGACGCCTTCGTTCGCGTAGATTTTCGCAGGCAAAGGTGTCGTATTTGAGAATTCCAGCGTGACATGCCCTTCCCACTCGGGTTCGAACGGCGTCACGTTGACGATGATCCCGCAGCGCGCATAGGTCGACTTGCCCAGACACACCGTCAGCACACTGCGCGGAATACGGAAATATTCGACCGTGCGCGCCAGGGCGAACGAGTTCGGCGGGATGATGCAGACGTCCCCCTTGAAATCGACAAACGACTTCTCGTCAAAGTTCTTGGGATCGACGATGGTCGAGTTGATGTTCGTGAAAATCTTGAATTCGTCCGCGCAGCGAATGTCGTAGCCGTAGCTCGACGTGCCATAGCTGACGATCTTCCGGCCGTCCTCGGAAACGCGCACCTGATCGGGCGAGAACGGCTCGATCATGTTGTGCGACGCGGCCATGCGCCGGATCCACTTGTCGGATTTGATGGTCATAGTTGAACGCTGCGTAACGGATGAAGCGTGGATGAATACGGATGAGGCCGGCCAAGGCCCGCGGGGCCGCGTGCTACCGGACGAAAGGCGCTTATTTTACGCGATCAGCGCGCCACTGCCGCAACCGCGGCAAATAAGGGCTGCCGGGCTGTGGCGGCGAGACCGCCGGTGCGCCGCCGGAGACCGCGGCGGCGTTGCCGCGTGGGTGTAACGCTGGGCGCCGACGTGCGTTGTTGCAGTGCAGCGAAGTGAAATGCGCCGGATCTGCGAATTGTTCGAAGTGCGGTGCGAGACTCGATGATGACATCACGCCGGCCGCCGCGGACCGGCGTCACTGCCGGATGATGCCGCAGGCGAGCAGCGGACCGGCGCCGTGTAGCGGCCACGCATAGGGATCGGAAGCGTCGCGATGCACCACCACCGCCCGCTGCAGCACCGAGCGGATGCCGTCGAGCGAAACGTCGGGCGCCACGATAAAGCCGCTCGCCACGCCGTTCGAATCCGCGTGGATATTGCCGAGATCGCCTTCGACCCGCGCGCCCATCTTCAGCCGCTCAGCCGCCGGTGCGAATACCGCACCAACGCTCGAACCGTCCACCGAATTGCAATCGCCGCGCTCATGCACCTGCAGCGCATGATCGCTATCTGGAGGCAAGCCGGAAAGATTGTAGGTAACCTGCACGCCGTCCGAGCGCTCAATGAAGGTTACCAGACCGCGCGTCTGGCTTCCCATGGCGGGCACCAGTTGTGCCTCGGCGCGCTTTTCCTGTGGCCTAAGGAATGCAGTGCAGCCGCATAACAGCAGACTGCTGGCAGCCAGGACGATGAACGCATGCACCGCCTGCCCGTCGATTCGTTTTCCCATGCGATCCTCTTGTCGACCGCCGGCCGCCCCTGCGGTCGCCGAGCCGAACCTGATGAAGTCGACATGATACCGCGAGCGGAGGCGTCTCCAACGCCTGCGCCCATGTTCCGAAAGGAGTTTCAGGTGTTCTGGACCACGATAGTCGGAAACTTCGAGGTCATGTCGCGGGCACGCTCGGCGATATGGATCGCCACCTTGCGGGCAATCGAGCGATAAACCTCTGCAATCCGGCCGTCCGGATCAGCCACCACAGTCGGCCGCCCGGAGTCGGCCTGCTCGCGGATGGCGATATCGAGCGGCAAGCTGCCAAGCACCTCGACGCCGTATTCCTTCGCCATGCGATCGCCGCCGCCAGCGCCGAAAATATGCTCTTCGTGGCCGCAGTTCGAGCAGATATGGGTGCTCATGTTCTCGACGATCCCGAGAATGGGAATACCGACCTTCTCGAACATCTTGAGGCCCTTCTTCGCGTCGAGCAGCGCGATGTCCTGCGGCGTGGTTACGATCACGGCACCCGTCACCGGCACACGCTGCGACAGCGTCAACTGGATGTCGCCGGTGCCCGGCGGCATATCGACGATCAGGTAGTCCAGATCTTCCCAGTTCGTCTGCCGCAGCAGTTGTTCGAGCGCGGAGGTGGCCATCGGGCCACGCCAGACCATCGGATTGTCCTGCTCGATCAGAAAACCGATCGAGTTGGCCTGCATGCCGTGGCCGCGCATCGGGTGCATCGTCTGGCCATCCACCGATTCCGGACGGCCTTCGATGCCGAGCATCATCGGCAACGAAGGCCCGTAGATGTCCGCATCCAGAATGCCGACCGACGCACCTTCGCTCGCGAGGGCCAGTGCCAGGTTCACGGCGGTCGTGCTCTTGCCGACCCCGCCCTTGCCCGACGCCACCGCGATGATGTTCTTCACGTTCGGCAACAGTTTCACGCCGCGCTGTACGGTGTGCGCCGCGATCTGCTGGGAAACCTGCACACGTGCTTCGGCCACACCCGGCACGGCGCGCAACGCGTCGCCGACCAGTGTGCGTATCGCTTCAAACTGGCGTTTGGCCGGATAGCCGAGTATCACTTCGACGCTGACCGTAGCACCATCGATGACGGTGTTCTTGAGGTTTTTCGCCGCCGCGAAAGGGCGGCCCGTGTTGGGGTCAGCGACAGTCGCGAGGGCGGCGTCGACCAATGCCCGATCAATGCTCATTGAGACTCCGTGGGGAACACTTGCGGCGCGGCCGAATCGAAGTTTCGGCCACCGACTGGAAATTGAAAGAAATTGTTATGTGGGATTGCGCAAAACGGCCTTGGCGGGCACCCTTCGCCAGCAGCAGGCCACAGGGTCGCATCGCCTGATACTTCAATCGTCATTGTAGTGGCTGGCGCCGGAGGTTGCCGGAAGACCCTTCTTCATTGTCAAAAGCGACAGTGAAGTTTTCACCGTGTTTGCGCGGCGTCGACCAACATGCCCGTCGTGGACGGACGACCCGCTTTAATAATCAAGAGGAATTAAAATGAATGCAAAAATCATGACTCGCCTGGCAGTCTTCGCAGTCGCCGGCTCGTTGCTGGCCGGCTGCGCCACTCAACAAGGCACCAACACCGCCGTCGGCACGGGCGTGGGCGCGGGTACGGGCGCGGCACTCGGCGCGATCTTCGGTGGTGGTAAGGGCGCGGCAATCGGTGCGGGCGTCGGCGCAGCGGTTGGCGGCATCACCGGCTACAACTGGCAGGCCATTCATAACAAGCTGTCGGGCGCCACCCAGGGCACCGGCACGCAGATCACGGAACAGCCGGATGGTTCGCTCAAGCTGAACATCCCGAGTTCGGTCACGTTCGACACGAACAGCTACGCGGTCAAATCGTCGTTCGCGCCGGTGCTCGACCAGTTGGCGCAGACGCTCCAGCAGAATCCTGAGGTGATCGCGCAAGTGGTCGGCTATACGGACAGCACCGGTACGCCGCAGTACAACCAGACCCTGTCGGTCAACCGCGCGCAAAGCGTGACGGGTTACTTGGGCCAGCGCGGCATTAATCCGCAACGCCTGTCCGCACAAGGCATGGGCCAGAACAATCCGGTTGCCGACAACAACACGGACGCCGGCCGTGCCGCGAACCGCCGCGTGGAAATCTACCTGCGCGCGACCGCGCAACACGCAGGCTAATAGCTAACAAGCTGGGAAATGGTGTGACGGAGAGCGGCGCACGGTAAGCCACGGCGCCGCGAATCCCACCATGTGATGGGGCGGAAACAACCGGTAGCTGAATCGAAAAAAATTTCGAACTCTCCCGAAAATCCGCTGTCTGTCTTTACGGTACGTGGCTGGCTTTGCCGCCACGGCACCATTCTCCTCTTGTCGTTGTTGCTCCGGGGCCCATAGCCCCGGTTTTTTTTGGTGCCGGTTCCGCGCACCGTTCAGTTCAAGGTCCGGCGTACCAAGACGCCGCGGGGCCGCTCGCCGCGGCCGCCCTGCTAGAATCGTAGTTTCGTCTCCCGCAAGCCCTCACACTCCCTATGTCAGCACCCGCAACCGGTCTCCCCGCAGGCGCGCCGTCCGGCCGTCGACAGATTCTCGTCACGTCAGCCCTTCCCTATGCGAACGGGCAAATCCATATTGGCCATCTGGTCGAATATATCCAGACGGACATCTGGGTCCGGACGCTGCGAATGCACGGTCACGAGGTGTACTACGTCGGCGCCGACGATACGCACGGCACGCCGATCATGCTGCGGGCGGAAAAGGAAGGCATCACGCCGAAGCAGCTGATCGACCGCGTCTGGCAGGAACACAAGCGCGATTTCGACAGCTTCGGCATTTCCTTCGACAATTATTATTCGACCGACTCGGAAGAGAACCGGGTTCTCAGCGAATCCATTTATACGGCGCTCAAGGACGCAGGCCTGATCGACGCGCGCGATATCGAACAGGCATACGACCCCGTCAAGGAAATGTTCCTGCCGGACCGGTTCATCAAGGGCGAGTGTCCGAAGTGCGGCGCGAAAGATCAGTACGGCGACAACTGCGAAGTGTGTGGTTCGACGTACCAACCGACCGAACTGATCAACCCGTACTCGGTCGTGTCCGGCGCCACGCCGATCCGCAAGACTTCGACGCACTATTTCTTCCGCCTCTCCGATCCGCGCTGCGAGAATTTCCTGCGCGGCTGGGTGGGTGGACTGGCGCAGCCCGAAGCCACCAACAAGATGCGCGAATGGCTCGGCGACGCTGGTGAGGCGAAGCTGGCCGACTGGGATATTTCCCGTGATGCGCCTTACTTCGGCTTCGAGATTCCCGGCGCGCCGGGCAAGTACTTCTACGTGTGGCTGGACGCGCCGGTCGGCTATTACGCGAGCTTCAAGAACCTCGCGGAAAAGCGCGGCATCGATTTCGATGCGTGGGTTCGCAAGGGCTCGACCGCCGAGCAGTACCACTTCATCGGCAAAGACATCCTGTACTTCCACACGCTGTTCTGGCCCGCCATGCTCGAATTCTCGGGCCATCGCACGCCGACCAACGTGTTCGCGCACGGCTTCCTGACGGTGGACGGCGCGAAGATGTCGAAGTCGCGCGGCACGTTTATCACGGCACAAAGCGTGATCGACACTGGCCTGAATCCGGAATGGCTGCGCTACTATTTCGCCGCCAAGCTGAACAGCACGATGGAAGACCTCGACCTGAACCTCGACGATTTCCAGGCGCGCGTGAACAGCGATCTGGTCGGCAAGTATGTGAACATCGCGAGCCGTGCTGCGGGCTTTCTGATCAAGCGTTTCGAGGGGCGCGTGCAGGACAGCGCGATGCAGCATCCGCTGCTCGGCACGCTGCGCGCGGCGATCCCGCAGATCGCAGCCAACTACGAGGCGCGCGAGTACAACCGCGCGCTGCGCCAGACCATGGATCTGGCCGACGCCGTCAACGCTTACGTCGACACGGCCAAACCGTGGGATCAGGCGAAGGATCCGGCCAACGCGGTCGCGCTGCATGAAACCTGCAGCGTCAGCGTCGAGGCGTTCCGCCTGCTGTCGCTTGCGCTGAAACCGGTGCTGCCGAAGCTCGCGGAAGCCGTCGAAGGGTTCCTCGGCATCGAGGCGCTCAAGTGGTCCGATGCCGCCACGCCGCTGAGTTCCGAGCGTCCGATCAATGCGTATAAGCATCTGATGACGCGCGTCGATCCGAAGCAGATCGAAGCACTGCTGGCTGCGAACCGCGAGTCGCTGCAGGCTACTGATGCTGCGGCGCCTGCCGCCGCCGATGCGAAGACCAAAGCCAGGGCAAAAGCTGCTGCGGCCAGCGACAAAACCGGCGCTGACGACGATGGCTCCGGCATCATCTCGATCGACGACTTTGCGAAGATCGATCTGCGCATTGCGAAGATCGTCGACTGCCGCGCGGTCGAAGGTTCGGACAAGCTGCTGCAACTGACGCTCGACGTCGGCGAGGAGAAAACCCGCAACGTGTTCTCCGGCATCAAGTCGGCCTATCAGCCGGAGCAACTGATCGGCAAGCTGACGGTGATGGTGGCGAACCTCGCACCGCGCAAGATGAAGTTCGGGCTGTCGGAAGGAATGGTGCTGGCGGCATCGGCAACCGACGAGAAGGCCGAACCGGGCCTCTACATTCTCGAACCACATAGCGGCGCGAAGCCGGGCATGCGGGTCAAGTAAGGCCGCGGCGCTGGTGGCGCTGCCACCACGTCACTGGAAAAGCAAAAAGCACGTCGTTCGACGTGCTTTTTGCTTTATGGACATCGTAGGGCAACAGCATCGCCCTACTGCTTCGACTTGCCAAACCACGGCCAGCGATCGAAGCGCCGGGTGTACAACAGGTTCATCCCCTGGAACGTCCCGCCGTACGCCACCACCGACCAGTAGCGCGTCAGATTGACCGTCGCCTTGATCGCGTTGCTCGCCGACTGCAGACCCTGCTCATACCCAAGCACCAGCCACTGGTTGATGGCCTTCGACACCATCACCACCTGCGGATCCGTCAGCCCCACATCGCTCGTGCCGATCGAAAACTCGTCGAGCCCGAACGTCTGCGCGATCCGCTTGCCTTGCGTATTGCCGAGCAACGCCAGCGCGGTCGTCATCGCGCTTTGCTGACCAAGGTTGTTGCCCTGATCGGTGCCGTGGCCAAACAGCAGCCATGACAGCTTTTCGTTGTCGGGCACGGACGGCTCCGAGATCAGCTTGGCGACCGGCGCGTCCACGGTACCGGTCACCTGCACGCCTGCCTCGACCTGCTGGTTGCGCCGCATCGCCAGAATGTTGATACCCGGATTGGCCACCGGACCGTTGAACGTGAAGAAACCGTTTTCGATGTTCAGCTTGCGGCCGAACGCGGTATAGGTCGAGCCTTGCGTCACGCGCACGTCGCCCACTGCGCGCAACGGCGCATCCGGCGCGCTCAGCGCGGTGATCTTGCCGGTCAGGCCAAGGTCCGCGCCCTGACCGCGGAAGCGGAACTTGTTGCCCAGATTGATCTCGATGGTGGCAGTCGGCGCAAAGCGGCTCGCCGGCTTGTTGCCGGGGAGCACGCCCGGCTTCGCTTCGCCGGGCACCGTGCCGTCCGGCCGCACGACCACCACGTCGTCGCCGAGCTTGGGCGCCGCCTGCTCGGGCATGTCGAAGAGCGCGTGATCGACGGTGAATTTGCCGTTGATGTTCATGGCCCCCAGGTGCCCGCCGTTGGCCACGGTCGCGCTGCCCGAGAGCGACAGATTGCGGTCCGGCGCCGCGAACAGTTCCAGCTTGTCGGCGACGATGCTCGCGGTCAGATCGGGCTCCGAACCGTCGAGGCGCACTTTGCCAGTAGCGCGCAACGTGCCGGTTGCGCCGTGGAACTCAACCTGCTGGAAGTCGACCAGATTCTGCGACAACTCAATGCGGATCACCCCGTCCTTCAACTGGATGCCCTGATCAACGGCGGTGGCCGAGATGCCATCGCCCAGCAGCGATCCCGACACGCTTGGCTTCGCCACCGTGCCGCCAAGCGCGAGTTTCAGCGCGAGATGACCGTCGAGCATATAAGTCGGTCCGAGCAGACCGCCCGTTGTCTTCAGCGACGGCACATTGGCGTCGATGTTGCCCGTGAGGGGCGCCTCGTCGTTGACGCTCAATGCACCGTTGTTCATCGCAAGCGTCGTGTGGGCGTCGGCGTCGATCACGCCGATCCGGCTCGCCTGCGCATGCACCGTCGCGTTCAGGCGATTGCCGGCGCTGAAGTCGACGCGCGCCGAAAGATCGGTGATACCCATCGATGCAAGACCGTTGCCGATTTCCACCGTCACATCGCCGCCGCGGCGCTTCAACTGGATGTGGCCGCTCGCCGTGCTGCCCAACGCAAAGTCCCAGTCGCCGTCGAACACCAGATCGGTTTTCACCGGCGGCGGCTCGCCGGTGAACTCCTGCTGGATCGCCATCAGGCGCGCCACCGAAACACCCGTCAACGAACCGGCCGACTGGATGCGTCCGTGGTCCAGCGCGAACGATTTCAGATCGAGCACCGCACCTTCCAGCGTCAGCCGCGTCGCGCCGAGCGTCACGTGGTTGGGTGCGGCGCTGATGGTTAGCGGCGACTCGAGATTGAGCGAGGGCGTGCCGCGATTCTGCAACTGCGTGACGGTGCCATCCCAGGCCGTGCCTTGGGATGTGTCGGAGAGGCGGCCATTGGCCGCCAGCGTCAGGTCGAGCGGCCGCTGATACAGTGTGCCGACCGCCTGGGCTTGCAGCGTATGGTGCGCGCGCGTGCCGTTCAGGCGCGCACTGAGCGTCGACAGTTCCACGCCGTTCGTGCTCAGATCGCGCGCGTCGGTCGTGAAGACCATCGCGCCGTTGGCACCGTCGCGCAACTCGGCGTGGCCCTCCGCGTGGCCGAGCTTGTTCGCGCCGAACACGACGCTATCGGCCTTGTAGTCCAGCGTGACATTCGGATGCGCAAACGAGCCGGTTACATCGCCGTTGGCGGCGACCTGGCCGGCCAGACCGAAGCCGAGGCGCTCGATTTGCGGGGCATCCGCGCGAAACCGCAGCCGGTCTCCCGGCGCGCCGAAACTGCCTTGCAGATCGACCTGATTGCCTGCGACTGACAGCGTGAGCTTGCTCGGCAGAATCCGCGAACCCGCCAGCTGGATCGTGCCGCCGCCGGTCATCGGCAGGTCGTCGTAGACGCTCTCGCCGAGTTTGATCTCAGCCTTGGTCGTGAACGTAGGGCCGAGCACGCCGGCTGCCGTGATCGTGCCGTTGACGCGCGCCTGGATCTTGGGCGACGGTGACGACGACGGCTTTGCGGCGGGCGCCGGGCGCTTTGCCGCAGGCGCCGGGGCTTTTGCTGGCGTAGCCTTGGCAACGTCGCCACGTCCCTTGCCATTGTTCGCTGTTCCGCTGGCTGGCGAGCGCGAAGGCATCTGCGAAGTCAGCCCAAGCGGATCGAAATCGGTCAGTTGTGCTTTCAGGTTGTATGTGGAACTGGCGTCGTGCTTGATAGCGCCCGAGAGGTCGATCCGGCCACGGCCCGATGTGATCCGCACATCGCTAAAGCTCATGCGCGCCGGGTCAAACGTGATTTTCCCCTGCGCGCGCAGCGCGGCCTTGGGGTCGGCGAGATCGAGTGTGATGCTCTGCACGTCGTCATTCAGGCGAATGCCGATCGGCCCGGCAAGTTGGGTTGGGCGCACGCTCGCCTCGAGCGCGTTCAGGTCAAGACCGGCCACATGCAGATCGAGTTGGCCACGCTTGCCGGTCAGTGCGCCCGCACCGGTGAGCGTTGCGTTCTTCACGAGCCGCACGTTCAGGTTCGAGATGCTCTGGGCGTGCGCGTCGAGCCGCACGTCGGTATGCGCTTCGATCAGCGGCAGCAGATGTTCGTCGATGGCGCCCGGTTTCGCGTTGACGATCGACACCTGGCCAGCGACGACGAAGCCGGCGGCGGATTTCGCTCCGACAACCGGCTGCAGATCCGCCCGCACCGCCAGATCCGCCAACGGCGCACCAGGTGCGAAGGCCTGCGGGTTAATGTGATCGAACGTCAACGTCGCGCGCTGCAGCGGCACCTCGGCAAACGGCGTCGCCTCCACGTGCGCGTGGCCCGCGAGTTTCATGCCGCTCGCATCCAGCTCCGCCACCAGCGTCTCGAGCGTACCGCTCAGCCGACCGCTGACCTGCACCGGCTCCTCATTGACCTTGCCTGAGTAGCCAATATTGCCGCTCAACGGAAACGGCCGCACCCCATCCAGTTTCGCCGCCGCCGTCACCGAGCCAAATGGCGTGTTAAGCCGATCGATCGCGGCTTCGTGATGCTGCCCATCGCTGCGTCCATGGAAAATGAAGTGCGAATACTCCGATGTCGCCCCGCCCTGATGCAGCAGCAGCGTATCGACCCGCACGTCGCGTATTTCGATCTGCATCGGCAAACGCAGGTCCTTCGGCAAACTCATCGGCGAACTGCTGCTGGATGAGGACGGGCCGATGCGCGCGTCGATGGTGCCCACGTGCAGATAGTCGATCGCAAACCGCCACGGCCGACCGCTCACGGCCCAGCGTCCGTCGACCTTGTCCACCTTGATGTCCGTACCGCTGCCATCGAGACTGCGCCACTCCACCTCATGCAGCCGCAGGCCCGTGACCAACGACCCGCCGTCCAGCGTGCCGGCGAGGCGGCCACCCAGCAGCCTCACCGCGGCCTGCCACGCGTAGGCGGTGCCGCGTTCAGTCGCGACCGCGCCGTATAGCGTTCCCGCCAGCAATGCCATCAGCACAACCGGCACACCCATAAACCACGCGAGCAGCTTCCACAACCGGCGCTTGCGGCGCGCGGGAGGCGGCGTCTCAGAACCGCCCGGCGTTGCGTCACCGGGTGTCTGCGGAGGAGGGGTGGCGGAAGAATCCGTCGTCATACTCGAGCCATGCGAATCACGATGCCTGAAGCTAAAGTCACTGCAGTTAGAAGTAAAAGATCAAAACGCGATGCCCAACGTCAGATACGGCCGGAACTCCTTGTTACGAATCCCATACGCAAGGTCGACGTTCACCGGCCCAACCGGACTGCGCCAACGCGCGCCAAAACCCACGCCCGGGTAAAACACTTTCTCGCCCCATGTGTCGGTGGCCGTGCCGATGTCGAAGAACACCGCGCCGCCCCAGTCATGGGTGAACCAGTGCTGATATTCGCTCGACGCGGTGATCAGGTATTTGGTCGGCAGCACCGAGCCGTCGACGTTATTGCCGATGCCTTCGTAGCTATAGCCACGCACCGAGTTCGAGCCGCCAGCCCGGAATAGCAGCGAGGCCGGAATGCCGCTCGAGCCGCCCGACGTGAACACACCGCCGAATTCAGCGCGTATCAACACGAGATCGGATTTGCCCACCGGGAAGTACTGCTGGGCGCGTGCGTAGAGACGCCCGAAGGTCTGATCGGCCAGCGCCCCCTTGACGGCGAAACCCGCTTCGACGTGAATCAGGTTGCCGGAGCGCGGAAACAACGGGTCGTCGGTATTGCGGCGCGTCCAGGTCCACGCGGGCACGAGTGCGTGGGCGATAATCGGCCCGACCGGCGCATTCTGGTCGAGCCGGTCGTCGTAATAGAAGAGCGAATAGCCGTAGTCGAGGTACTGCGACGTGCGGGTGGTTTGCACGCCGGCGCGAACACTGTAGATGCGGGTATCGGACACATTGGTGGTGCCATAAGAGGCCAGCACGCTGTTGGTCCACGCGCGCTCGCCCGGCGGCATGGACAGCTGGATCTGGCCGAACTGCTCGATCTGGTCGATCCGCCCGCTCACCGTGAATGGATACGCCGCGCCGAAGGTGTTCAGATACGAGTAGTTGCCCTGCACCTGCGGACCGGTATCCGTGGCGTAACCCACGCCGCCGCGGATGCTGTTGTACGGATACTCGCTGACCTTCACCCGCACCGGCGTCTCAAGCGGCTTGGCCGGGTCGTTGCCGACGTCGATCGCCACACTCGCGTAGTACGGTGTGTTCTGCAACTGGCGCTGCAGTTCGGCCACCCGCTGCACGTCGTAAATGGCGCCGACGGAAATCGGATTCACGTTGTCGACGATCTTCGCGGGATAGCGCTCGGTGCCCACCACTTCGAGCTTGCCCATCGTGAAGGTCGGACCGCTGTCGAAGGTGACGGACAGCTTCGCCTGATGCGTGCGCGGATCGATACGCGCCTGAGACTGCGTGATCTTAGCGGCGACGTAGCGGCGCGCTTGCAGCGCCCGGAGCGACGCGCTTTTTGCATCGTCCCAGCCGCCCTGCGAGAACGGGTCACCTTCATGCAGCGAAAAGGCGAAGCGGGTGGCGTTTTCCTGCGCCGGGTCTTCGGTCAGCACCGGCCCGTTGAATGAAAGCGTAACGGAAGAAATCGTGGTCTGCGGACCGGGATCGACGCTCACCGTGACACGCTTCTTGCCGTCGACCGTACGAACGTCGGTGCGCACCACCGGTGAGAAATAGCCCGCGGTAGCGGTCAGGTCTCGCACCTGCTGCGGAGTCGCGGTGACCAGAAAGCCGAACTGGTCGTCGCTGACATCGTCGCGTTTGGCGAAGCGGGCGAGATCCAGATGCTCCTCGAGCAGCTTGCGCACCGCGCGCGGTGAGGCCTGGATATCGACCTTGTAGGCCGCGCGCGCCTCGCCCGCAGCGAACGCCAGCCAGACCACGCCCAGCGTCAGCCATGCGCGCAGCAGCCACGCTGCGCCCGGCGCGTGGCGCGCGAGCCGACCGCGCCGCGCAGCCGGTTTGCCATGTTGCACACGCGACGGTTCGATCGCACAGCCCGCCAAACAGGACCTCCGCGGCCGTTGTTAATGAATGATTCCGCTTGCCGGCCGCTGCGGCGGCCCGAAGCTCGCTATTTGACCACATCGGCGGCGCCTCGCGGTCATCTCGAAATTGGCGGAGGCGGCCTATCCACGCCCTCCCCGCCTGTCCTGGCATAGGCTCTGCAGTCGCGGCTCGCCCGGCTTGGACGTGGCAAGCGGGCCGATGTTCCGCGAGTTTTCGCCCGCAGGCGACGCTTGCTGTAAAATTGCGTCGACCCGAGCGACGGTCTCAATAACCGCCGCCACTTTCCCATACGGACGTTGAGCCATGTATCAATCGGACATCACACAGTTCCTGAATCAGTTGAAGGAACAAAAGCCCACTCTCGAGGCGGAACAGCGCCGCGGCCGTTCGCTGCTGTGGGACAAGCAGCCGGTCGACCTCGAGGAGCGCGCCGAACAGCAAGCCTCGCGCGTGCAACAGACCTCCTACCAGTACTACCAGAACTTCTGAGCGTGAGTTCTGCCGACGAGGCCCGCGCCGCCAAAGCGGCGCAGCCCGACGCTGCGCTCGCCGCGCCCGCGACCGATTCGACGACCAATACCGTCGACGGCATTGCGTTTGCACGCCTGTACGGCGAGCCGCTCTTCAAGCTGCCGACGGATCTGTACATCCCGCCGGACGCGCTCGAGGTCTTCCTCGAAACGTTCGAAGGCCCGCTGGATCTGTTGCTGTATCTGATCCGCAAGCAGAACTTCAACGTGCTCGACATCCCGATGGCGGATGTCACCACGCAGTATCTGGGCTACGTTGAGCAGTTGCGGGAGACCAATCTCGAACTCGCGTCGGAATATCTGCTGATGGCGGCGATGCTGATCGAGATCAAGTCGCGCATGCTGCTGCCGGTCAAGAAGGCGGATACCGGCGAGGAAACCGAAGATCCGCGGGCCGAACTCGTGCGGCGCCTGCTCGAATACGAGCAGATGAAGCTCGCGGCCCGGCGTATCGATCACCTGCCGCAACTCGGCCGCGACTTCCTGCGCGCTGACGTCTATATCGAGCAGAGCATCACACCGCGCTTCCCGGACGTGAACAGCGAAGATCTGCGCGCCGCCTGGGCGGACGTGATCAAACGCGCGAAGCTCGTGCAGCACCACCGGATCTCGCGTGAAGAACTGTCGGTGCGCGAGCACATGAGCGTGATCCTGCGCCGGCTGCAGAATGCGCGCTTCATGGAGTTCTCGGAGCTGTTCGATACGACGCGCGGCGTGCCGGTGGTGGTGGTCAACTTCATCGCCATGCTGGAGTTGTCGCGCGAATCGCTGATCGAAATCACCCAGGCCGAGCCGTTCGCGCCCATCTACGTGCGGCTTGCCTACCTGCCGGCATAAGCGGCCGTTGGCGTTAGAGGCGCGCTTCACTTCGGTGCGCCGATCCGCAGGCACAGCGCGCGCAAATCCACTACAATCCCGCGCTCCGAACCCGTCATCACCGGAATGGGAGCCTGGCCGCCGAAATGATGCTCGGCGCACCATTATTGTGCAAACCAGGTCCTGCGCCGCGCGAGGAAAACACGTCCGACCATGAAAGTCATCAGCTCGATCCACGAATTGCGCGACCAGTTGCGCGGCCAGAACCGCACTGCGTTCGTCCCGACGATGGGCAACCTGCATGAGGGCCATCTGTCGTTGATGCGGCTGGCGCGCCAGCACGGCGACCCGGTCGTGGCGAGCATTTTCGTCAACCGGCTGCAATTCGGCCCGAACGAAGATTTCGACAAATACCCGCGCACGCTCGAAGCCGATATCGAAAAGCTGCAAAGCGAGAACGTCTATGTGCTGTTTGCGCCGACCGAGCGCGATCTCTATCCGCAGCCGCAGGAATACCGCGTGCATCCGCCACACGATCTGGGCGATATCCTCGAAGGCGAATTCCGCCCGGGCTTCTTTCAGGGCGTGTGCACGGTGGTGATGAAGCTGATGTCGTGCGTGCAGCCACGCGTCGCCGTGTTCGGCAAGAAGGATTACCAGCAACTGATGATC
Organism: Paraburkholderia sp.; assembly: GCF_026225065.1. Taxonomy (GTDB): domain Bacteria; phylum Pseudomonadota; class Gammaproteobacteria; order Burkholderiales; family Burkholderiaceae; genus Paraburkholderia. The sequence goes on from NZ_JAMFSB010000187.1 coordinate 27,114, forward strand.
GTGCGTCAGATGTGCCAGCAGTTCGCGCTGCCCACGGAAATCATCGCCGCTGAAACCGTGCGCGACAGCGATGGCCTCGCCCTCAGCTCGCGCAACCGCTACCTGCAGGCCGCCGAGCGCGCCGAAGCGCCGAAGCTCGCGATCGAGCTGAACCGGGTGCGCGACGCGGTGCTGGCCGGCAACCGCGATTTCGCAGCGGTCGAGCGCGCGGCGATGGACGCGCTAGCCGCACGCGGCTGGCAGCCCGACTATATCGCCGTGCGCAAGCGCTCGAACCTGCTGCCGCCCACCGCGCAGGACAACGATGAGCCGCTCGTCGTACTCGCTGCGGCCAAGCTGGGCGCCACTCGCCTGATCGACAACCTCGAAATCTGACCAACAGAACACCTCGAAAACGGCCCCAAGAGAACCGTCATGCAACGTCACATGCTGAAGTCGAAAATTCACCGCGTCGCGGTTACACACTGCGAGCTGCATTACGAAGGCTCGTGCGCGATCGATGAGGATCTGCTCGATGCCGCGAATATCGTCGAGAACGAACGCATCGATATCTGGAACATCAACAACGGCGAGCGTTTCTCGACCTACGCGATCAAGGGTGAGCGCGGCAGCGGGATGATCTCGCTGAATGGTTCGGCGGCGCGGCGCGCGCAACTGGGCGACCTGGTGATCATCGCCGCCTTTGCGATGGTGGAAGAAGGTGAACTGAAGGCGGGCTGGAAGCCGGATCTGGTGTTCGTCGACGACAAGAACAAGATCAAGGGCAGCCGCGACCACGTGCCCACCCAGAACTGGACCTGAGCTGGCGGTGAAGTGAAGGCGCGTCATGCAAACGCCGCGTCTGCCGCAAGCGCATAAAGCGTATGCGAAGCGCCTGCCTCGCAGCAGCCCGCGCCGCTGCCCCGGTCGGCCTGCTGCTTAAGCCTTAGGCTTACGTTCAAGCCATTCGACGATCGGCTGCCACTGCTCCAGATCCTTTTCGACCCGGCTCTTCGCCACATCCCACAGCGTCAGACCGTGCGCCGCCAGTTGCACGTAGTTCTGCGTGTCGCGCAGGTAGCCCAGCACGGGCAACTCCAGGCCCTCGACAAAGCGGTGCAGCTGCTCGGCCGAGCGCGTGCGGGCGTCGACCCGCATGCCCACCACACCGATTTCAATCCCGCCCTTCCTCACTGCCTTTTCCTTGGCGAGCCGCTCGAGAAATTCCTGGGTGGCGAGAATATCGAACAGCGACGGCTGCAGCGGCACGATGACCTTATCGGCCAGATCGAGCGCAATACCGAGCCGGCTGCCGTGCAAACCTGCCGGCGTATCGATCACGGCATGCTCCAGCCCTTTGGGCGGCTTCACGGGTGTTTCCGGGTCGACTTCCCAGACTTCGATGGGCGGCAGCGTGGCGGGCCGCAGTTCCAGCCACGCGTGGGCCGACTGCTGCTTGTCCAGGTCCGCAAGCGCGACCCACTCGCCTGCCGCCGCGAAATAGCCCGCCAGATTGGTCGATAGCGTGCTCTTACCCACGCCACCCTTCGGATTGGCCACCACGATTACCGTCATGAATACTCCCGGGAAGATGGCTGGCGCAGCCAGCCGGTTTGCCGCTTCTAGTCTGATCTTGCGTCGACCCCGTCGATCCAGCCGTTGATAATATCGATAAATCGAGCTGGACCGAAACCCCGAAGGGGCATTTGGGCTGCCATTCTTACAAAAAAGGAGCGAATACGATGAGCAAATTGCGCGCAGGTTGCACGATTGAGAGCCTGATGGAGCGTCAGCGGGGCAGCTTGCCCGACATGCTGGGAGTGCGGGTGATCGCGCTCGAGGAAGGCTCGCTGACGGCGGAATTGACGGTCCGGCGCGAGTTGCTGGCGCCGAACGGCTTTCTGCATGCGGCAAGCGTGATCGGGCTTGCTGATACGGCCTGTGGCTATGCGTGCATTGCCCACCTGCCGGAGACGGCGCGCAGTTTCACCACGATCGAGCTGAAGAGCAATTTCCTCGGCACCTGCATCGACGGCACGATCCGGGCGGTCGCCAAGGGCGTGCATCTGGGACGGACAACGCAGGTATGGGATGCCACTGTGTCCGATCCGAACGGCAAGACGATTGCGCTGTTCCGGTGTACGCAGATGGTGCTGGTTTGAGGGTTTGGGCTGGCTAGCGTGCTGTCCATTGCACAGCGGACGCTGTCTAAAATACAGCAGCGCGTCCGGCAACAGCGGAAAGGAATATGTGTCTTTGAAGGACTGCGACGCGGAGCACGTCCCTGATCAAGCGAAAAACCCCTCCGGTCCACGTCCGAAGGGGCTTTTCGATACCAGAGTCCGGTACACCCTCAAGCCACCAACGCCCGCGGCGCCTTCACGCCACCGAGCACGCCCACGCCACCGCCGAGCAGCGACTGCACAACCAGCGTCACTGCCCAGAAAGCCGGATACTCCCAGCCACCGTTCGGCGACGCGAAGCCCCAGCCGTTGTGCAGGTGAGCGGACATCGCGCCCAGCATGAACGGCAGCAGCACCAGCGCAACCCAGCGAACCTGCACGCCGAGCAGCAAGGCGATCCCGCCCGCCAGTTCGACGAATGTCGTCAGATAGCCGAGCCAGCCCGGCAAACCAAGCGATTCAAAAAAATGCGCAGTGCCCGGCAACGTGAAAACGAAAATCTTCTGCAAGCTGTGCGCGAGATATAAGACGCCGAGGGCAACACGCAGGAGCGTGGCGGCGAAATCAGCCGAACGGTTCGAGTTCATCAAGAGTCCTTGTCAGTTGGTAGGACGACGCACGCGCGTCATCGATAGATCGGACTGTATTCGAACCGTGGAGTGAGAAAAACTGCTATTTTGACTTAGATTATTTCCTCGTGGGAGTTAATAGGTCTGGAGAGCGAGCCTGTTCCTTGAATCGGGCATGGGCCCATCGCACCGGTACAATCTCGCGGTGATTTCCCTTGGCCTCGCCCACGGCGGCAATCCGGACGAGGCGGCGATCCGCTTCTTGCCGCTGCTGTTGCTGTGCTCGACCGCCGTCATCGCCCAGCTCCGCCTCGCCACATGATTCGACTCTCGCGCTTCGCCTCGCTTGTCTGCACGGTCCTCGCGGCTTGTGTTTTCGCATCGTCCGCACGCGCGACAGTCACTGCCACCGACGACACCGACGTCACCGTCTCACTCGCCACCCCGGCCCAACGCGTGATCAGCCTCGCGCCGCACGCGACCGAACTGATCTATGCAGCGGGTGGCGGCGCAAAACTGGTGGGCACCGTGTCGTACAGCGACTACCCACCCGCAGCGCAAAAGGTGCCGCGTGTCGGCGACAACACGGCACTCGACCTCGAACGCATCGTCGCGCTGAAGCCCGATCTGATCGTCGTCTGGCGGCACGGCAACGCGCAGGCTCAACTCGACCGCCTGCGCGAACTTCACATACCGCTTTTCTTCAGCGAACCGCGTCGGCTCGATGACATCGCGGTGACCCTCACCCGGCTCGGTATCTTGCTCGGCACATCCGCCACCGCCCACGTCGCAGCGAGTAAGTATCGTGAGGACATCGCACGGTTGCGCACCCGCTATGCGAGCCGGTCGCCCGTCAGCGTGTTCTATGAAGTCTGGGATCAGCCACTGATGACGCTCAATGGCACGCACATGATCAGCGACGTGATCACGCTATGCGGTGGCCGCAATGTGTTCGCGCAACTCGCGCCGTTGGTACCGACAGTATCGACCGAGGCCGTGCTCGCGGCCAACCCGGAAGCGATCGTGACGGCATCGGCAGGCGCAACAAAATCCGACGCGCCGTTGGCAAAGCTTGACTCATGGCACGCCTGGCCGAGCCTCACAGCGGTGGCCCGCAACAACCTGTTCGCCATCGACGGCGATCTGATCGACCGTCCCGCGCCGCGCATCGCGCAAGGCGCAGCACAACTTTGCGAGGACCTGGAGGTGGCGCGCTCGCGCCGACCGGCAGCGGGTGCCCAGTAAGCAGCCTCGCGGTACTACTGCATGAAAAACGGTCGACGCAAAGCAGCATTAGCAGACGCTCTGGCATGGAAAAGACAGGGGCTCGCCTTCACGGCACCGGACCAGCGGTGCCCTGCTGCACGTCATGCGAGCGCGGCCCAGGAATCAGCGCCTCGTGGCCGCCGTCCTGCAACAGGATCAGGGGATAGCCGAACGCGCGGCTCGCAAGAGCCGGTGTCAATACATCGCGCACCGGGCCAGCAAATGCCCCGCCCGCGCCATCCAGCAGCAAGCCATGTGTCGCGAAACGCCGCGCAAGGTTCAGGTCATGACATGAAAACACCACCGTGCGCTTGCGCTCCGCTGCCCAGGCGGTCAACGCATCGAGACAGTCGATCTGGTGATGAAGGTCGAGATGCGACAACGGTTCATCGAGTAGCAACAGCGGCGCATCCTGGCAAAGCACGGCAGCCAGCGCCACACGCTGGCGCTCGCCGCCCGAGAGCGACAGCACGTCGCGCGATGCGAAGTCCGCGAGTCCCAGCAGGTCGAGCGCGGCATGAGCCGCAGCGCGATCACCCGGGCGCTCCCATCCCCAGCCCGCGAGATGCGGAAAGCGGTTGAGCATCACAATCTCGAGCACGCTGGCGCTGAACGCGTCGTGCACGCTTTGCGGCATCAACGCACGACGTTGCGCGAGCGAAACGGGCGGCCACGCTGCGACGCGCAAACCGTCCAGCTCGACGTGGCCTGCTGCGGGCTGCAACAGACCGGCCAGCGTCGAGATCAAGGTGGTCTTGCCAGCTCCGTTTGGTCCGGCGATGCACCAGACCTCGCCGGGATAGAACGTATGCGTAAAGCGATCGAGCAGTGTGCGCGTGCCGGCGCGCAGTGTCACCTGCTGCACGCTCAGGGTCGAGCCGGTGGAAGGCGCGGGCGGTGTTGTGCGTATCGTCATCGCGGCCTGCGCAACAGCATCCACAGAAACACCGGCACGCCGATCAGCGCCGTGATCACCCCCACCGGCAATTGAGCTGGCGCGATCACCGTACGGGCGACGAGGTCCGCACCCATCACGGCCACACCGCCGCCCAGCGCAGCGGCCGGCAACAGCATGCGTTGATCGTTGCCGAACGCGAGTCGCAACGTATGCGGCACCACAAGTCCCACGAAGCCGATCGTCCCGCCGGTCGTCACGGCAGCAGCGGCTGCGAGCGACGCCACCAGGTACACGCGCAGACGCAGACGCATCACAGGTACACCCAATGCCTGCGCAGCCGCATCGCCACGCAACAGCACGTTGAGTTGCGGCGCAGCAGGAAGAATGGCCACCAGCACAAGGACTAGCGCCGCGAGTGCGATCCAGGGCAAGCCACCGCCGTTCAGATCACCAGTGAGCCAGAACAACATTCCGCGCAGGCGATTATCCGGCGCGAGGGTCAACAGTAACGTGATCAGCGCGCCCCACCCCGCTGCGATCACGGCACCCGTCAACAGCAAACGCGGCGATGTGTCCTGCGGCTCGCCGCGCCACAACTCGCGACGCGCGAGACCGAGCACCAGCAGGATGGAGACGAACGCCCCAGCGAAAGCGCTCGCGTCGACGAGCCACCACGCGCTGCCGGCCATCATCGCGAACAGCGCGAAGCTCGCGGCACCGCCGGATACGCCGAGCACATAGGGCTCGGCGAGCGGATTGCGCAACAACACTTGCAGCAAGGCACCAGCGACGGCAAGCAACGCGCCGCACGCGAAACCGGCCAACGCTCGTGGCAAACGCAGCGAGCGCACGATTTCTCCTGCGAGATCGGCAGGTGCGCCGGAGTGAGAAGAGAGCGGCATCAGCGCAGCAAACACGCGCGCGGGCGTGAGCGGCACGCTGCCGAGCGCGAGCGACGCCATCAGCACAGCAAGCGCCAGAATGGCGAGCACACACCAGATGGCCGCAGCACGTCTCGCGTGCATGACCGGCATCGTGCGTGCGAAGATTCGGCTCATCCGCGCAGCCCCACGGCTGCGGGCACCACGGCATAGCTGCTGCGAGCCAGACGCGGGACACGCCTTGCGACGCGGGATGTTGCAGAAGTAGGCCGGCTCATAGTCCTGGGTGGCGGGCGTCGTTCCCCGTTTCCGATTGATCAGCATGCACCGGACAAAATTGCCTGCGCATTGCCCGCAGGCACTGAAGTGCCGCAAGTTTAGGAGTGCCCGCAGGACGCGTCAAGGACGGTCAAGCAGGCTGGTTTTGGTGCGGTGACAGACGGATGAATTTTCTGTTCAGAGGGATGTTCAGGCCGATTCCGCCAGCGAAGTCTGCACAAAGCGATGCTGTTACGTCTCGAAACGAGACAATTATCGGAACCTGCGACATTCCGCGCTAAAATGCGATGTCTTTAGAGGACGCAGCACATGCTCACCGAACTCGAAACACTTTCACAGAATATCGGCAGACTGATTGCGATCAGTCAGCGCCACAACGAAGCGCGTCAGGCGCTCGAAACTCAGCTCGCCCAGGTGCGCGCCGAAGCCGATGCGACACGTGCAGAGCTTGCACAGATGCGCGAAGAACGCGACGCGCTGCAAGCAGAGCGTGACGGGCTGTCGGCGAAGATCGACGACGCTCAGGTGCGTCTGAATGCGATCCTCGAAAAATTGCCGCGCGCACGCGCTCAAAACGAGCCGGACAATCAGCTCGATCTGCTCGCGCCCGAGCTCGAACTCAATGCGCATCACGAAGAAGAGGCCGGCAGCGCCGTCACCCGCCACGGAGAAAACGCATGACCACCAAGCAGATCGAAGTATCGATTCTCGGCCAGCCGTATCGTCTCGCCTGCTCGCCGGAAACCGAAGCTGCGCTGCTGGAAGCGGTGGCACGCGTCGACGCTGAGATGTCGAAGATCCGCTCGCACAGCAACGTGCGCGGCATCGATCGCATCGCGGTTATGGCTGCGCTTTCGCTGGCATCGGAACTGCTTAAGCTGCAATCGAGCGTCCGCCATGGAGAAGCATTTCCCGCAGAGGAAATCCGGCGTACAATGCACCAGATGAACGAACAACTAGGTACTGTGATTCAGCAGTACAGCGTGCAGTAAAAAGGTCTAAAGTAGTCATACGGTCAAATTCAGAATCTAGGCGAAGTGCTTGATCAAGGATCAGCAAACGTTTGAATTCAATCTGTTTAGCTTCCCTGCCTGGTTCGCCAAGGTCATATATTCCTTGAACCAATGCCATGTGCACGGTTGTGGAAATTTGCAGCACGGGTGTGCGCGTCACTCTGTCTGATGTACCCGAAGTGCTGCTAACTGCGACCAATTCTGAACTCCCGGTTCAGGATGCCGGCCTAGCGGCTAAGGCGGGGACCTTATCAAACGGCATCGGACATGAGTCCGATGCCGTTTTTCTTTGTGGTGCTCAATTTAACGTTCAAGTCAACCTTCCATTCGATTCATGCGCTACTGGCTAATGAAGTCCGAACCGGACGAAGCAAGCATCGATCACCTCGCCCACGCAGCGCATCGGACGTTGCCGTGGACCGGCGTGCGCAACTATCAGGCGCGTAATTTCATGCGCGACGTGATGAAGATCGGTGACGGTGTGCTCTTCTATCACTCGAGTTGCCCCGAACCGGGCATCGCTGGGCTCGCGGAGGTCTCGTCGACGCCCTACCCCGATCCCACGCAGTTCGATGCGAAGAGCCCGTACTACGATCCCAAATCGACGCCTGAGACGCCGCGTTGGGTGCTTGTCGATGTCGTGTTCAAAAAGAAAGTGCCGCTGATTCCGCTGGCTGCGTTGCGCGAGCATGATGAACTCGCGGACATGCGCGTGCTCGCCAGAGGCAACCGCCTGTCGATCACGCCGGTCACCGAGGCCGAATGGCGCTTCATCACAAAGCAGCTTGTTTGAAGCGGTTGATGTGACCGCGCGTCGCAGCAAGGCAATTGTCAAGTTGGGGAACCAAGGCAGCGGTGCGTGCGCCTAACTGGCTCGCAAGCGTCATGCCACCGGGTAGAACGATCACTCCCGATACCGGCACGCAGCGCTAGTCGTGCGCGGCCTCCTGCTGGGCCATCGCACGAACTCAAGCACGAGTCATCGCGCATAACCGCTCAAGCACGGAGTCCCACACAAATGACGCAAAAAAACGCACGAGCCATCGCACTCGCCATGGCTCTCGCCACTCCGCTCGCGTTCGCATCCGCCGCGGCCCACGCACAGACAGTGACGCAGGCGGAGCCGTCGGGCGTGCTGTCGCTGAACGCGCAAGCCAGCGCAGAAGTCCCGCAGGACGTCGTGGACATCACGCTGTTTTACGAACAGGAAGCAAGCGACCCGTCCGCGCTCACCAGCACGCTCAACCAGCGCGCCGACGCAGCGCTGCGTCAGGCCAAGGGCGTGAGCGGCGTCACCGCACGCACCGGCTCGTTTGCGATCTCTCCGTCAACCGATCGCGACGGGCGCATCTCCGCGTGGCGCGGCCGCACGGAAGTCGTGTTGGAGTCGCATGATTTTGCCGCGGCCTCGAAGCTCGCCGGTCAGATGGCCTCGAACATGCAGGTCGGCAACGTGCAGTTCTCGCTGTCGCCGGAAGCGCAGCGCGCCGCCGAACAGAAGCTCACCGGCGAAGCAATCGCCTCATTCCGGCAACAGGCCAGTTCCGGCGCCCAGGCATTCGGCTATAGCGGCTATTCGATCCGCGAAGTCACCGTCGGACATAACGGTGTGATGCCGCGTCCCATGATGATGATGAGCGCGCGCGTCATGGGCGCTGACGCCAAATCGGCTGCGCCGCTGCCGCTCGAAGCGGGTACGTCGACCGTCAGCGTGAACGTGTCGGGTTCGGTGCAGATGAAATGACGCGCTTGTAGGCCACAAGTAAAGCGAAAACGCCACGGCATGCCGTGGCGTTTTTTCGTCATCCAGCGAGAGGTGAAGCTCAGTCTGGATGGACGTTCAGTTCGCTCCGACCGGCTTGGCCGCTTCGCGGCCCTTGCGTCGATACGCCCACACCAGGATGAGCACGCCAACGATAATCATCGGCAACGACAGCCACTGCCCCATCGACAATCCCATCGCCAGCAGGCCAAGGAAGTCATCCGGTTCACGGGCGAACTCCACCGTGAAGCGCGCAAGGCCATAGCCGATCAGAAACACCGCCGATATAGCGCCAAGCGGACGCGGCTTGCGCGAGAAGAACCACAACACGAAGAACAGCGTCACGCCTTCGAGCGCGATTTCATACAGCTCCGACGGATGCCGCGGCAGCATATGATATTGCGCGAAGATATCGTTCAGATGCCACTTCGCAGCGAGCTCCGGATGCCGAGAGAGCCAAACGGCGTCGTCGTTCGATGCACCCGGGAACATCATCGCCCACGGTGCATTCGGATCGGTGACGCGGCCCCACAGCTCGCCGTTGATGAAGTTGCCGAGACGCCCCGCGGCAAGCCCGGTCGGCACCATCGGCGCGACAAAGTCCGTGACCTGCAGCCACGAACGACCACGCTGGTAAGCGAATAGCAGCATCGCCAGCGTGACGCCGAGAAAGCCGCCGTGAAACGACATGCCGCCTTCCCACACCTTGAAGATGTCGAGCGGATGCGCGAAGTAATAGTCAGCCTTATAGAACAGCACGTAGCCGAGACGGCCACCGAAGATCGTGCCGAGCACGCCGTAGAACAGCATGTCGTCGATATCTTTGGCGGTCCAGCCTTGCGCTGCGACGTACGGCAGACGCAGGCGCAGCCGGCCGACGACGATCGCCAGGATAAATGCCACCAGGTACATCAGGCCGTACCAGCGCACGGCGAGCGGCCCTAGATGGATCGCGATCGGGTCGAAATTGGGATGAATGTGCATCGTGTTGTTATGGGCAGTTCAGGTTCAAAAAGCGGATTCAATAGGGCTCAATAAGACTCGACGGTGACCGCATGCGCTTGCACGATGCCGATAAATCCGGCCAACACCGGACTTACCTGCGCCGTGCGCCAGACCAGTCCCGTCTCGATGGCCGGCACCGATTCGCATAGCGGCCGGTAGACCACACCAGTGCGGCGCAGATTACGCAGCGATTGCGGCACCAGTGCGACACCCATGCCCGCCGACACCAGGCTCACGATCGTCTGCATCTGGATCGCCTCCTGTGCGACACGCGGCGTGAGGCCCGCGACGCCGTAGCAATCCATAATGATGTCATAAAAGCCAGGCGCGAGACGCCGCGGGAAGATCACGAGCGGGGCATCGGCGACATCGCGCAGGCTGATTGGGGCCTCACGCCACTCCGCGCCAGCCGATGCGCCCCGCCCTTCGACACGCGCGGCCATCTCGGACGACATGGCAATCACCAGCGGCTCGCGCGCGATGGAGA
>NZ_JAMFSB010000188.1 GCF_026225065.1 Paraburkholderia sp.
CCGCGCTGTCGTACTCATCGAGCAGACCGATAAAGTCGCGGCCCTGTTTCCCCCACGCCGCCAGCAACGGTTGCGCGTGCAGGTGCAACTGCGCATCGTCCATTGCCAAAGGCGCACCCTGGCGGCGTTGCTGGCGCGAGCGCTCTGCCCGCAGCAGGTCCTTGTCGGCGACGATATCGGCCCAATAGTGCGCACAAGGGTTATGCACGCACATCAACACCTGCGTCCAGCGCGAGAGCGCGGCGAGCACTTCTACCGCCTGCCTCGGCAAGCTCGAAATCCCAAAGATGATGACCCGCCGTGGCAAACCAGCCGGACGTTCGTCTTCAGGCATGGCAGCGGCACGCCGCATGAATTCTTCGTGCACCGCGGCGCGTCCGACCGTCGCCATGTCGATGCCATCCGGTGCATGGGCCTCGACGTCCTCCAGCAGCGAGCGCCATAGCGCCGCCTGCCAGCGGTATTCGTCCGGCAGCGGTGTGCTGTTGTTGCGCGCGTCGATCTGCACGTCCTTGCCCGCAGCCCACGCCGCAAGCCAGTCCGCGCGGTACACCTGATACTGGTCGAACAGATCCGCTACACGCTGTGCGAGCTGGAAGCGTTTGCGCTGATCGTCGTCGCGGGACATGAAGCGCTTGAGCGGTGCGTACTCCGGCGACTCGAGCAACTCCGGCAGCAAACGCGTGAGCCGCCACACGAGGCGTGATTTGTCGAACGGCGAAATGGCCGGCACGGCGTCTTCGCCCAGCACCGCTCGATACACCTGCCACAAGAAGCTCGCCGGCAGCGACATGTCGAGCGCCGCCGAAATGCCACAACCACCGTCTTCGGGATCGGCGGCCAGCGCGAGCTTCAACCATTGGGCAATGCCGTTGCTCTGGACGAGGATGACCTCCTTTTCCAGCGGCCTCAGTGGATGTTGGCGAATCCATTGCACCATCAGATCGCGCAAGCGTTCCGGCTGATTGCCATGGACCAACATAAGCCCCGCGGGAATCGAGCTCATGCGGCGGCCCTCAGGTCATCGATAGCGCGTTGTTTGACGCCGAGGTCGTCCCACAGCTCCGGGTGACACGTGAACAGCAGAATCTGATGGCGCGTCGCCGCGTCGAGCAGAGCGCGCTTCAATGCATCGCGGCGTGCGCTGTCCGTGTGCACGGCTGCGTCGTCGAGCATCAGCAGCGTGGGACGTCCGGAGGCCTTCAGCAAATCGGCGTAGGCGAGGCGCGCCAGGATGCCCATCTGTTCACGCGTGCCGAAACTGAGGGCGTCGAGGGTGTCGATGCGGCCGTCGCGCTGCAATGCGATGGGGCTCAGATCATCGCCGAGTTCGAGCGCCGACTGCGGGAACAGGCGCTTCAGATAATGCCCGAGGCGTTCCGTCAACGGCGCACGCAATTGAGCCACTGCCGCGTCGCGTTCTTCGACCAGCACCTTGTCGAGCAGGCTCAACGCGTCGGCTCGCAGACTCAGTTCGGCTTTGCGCCGCTCCATCTGCTCAATCGACGCGTGCACGGCGGCCAGCCGCTCGCCCAGCCCGGAGGCGCCCATGGTTTCGAGCTGGCTGCGCAGTTCGGCGATACGCACTTGCCTCTCCTGCTGCTCGGCGCGTGCCAGTTCCGCCGACGCACGATAGCGCTTCGCCTCCGCAGCCGGGTCATCGGTGCGCGCGGCGCCGAGCTCCTGATTGCGCTCGTCGCGCTGCTTCGTCAATGCGTCCACACGTGCGCGCTGCTCGACGATTTTTGCCTGCCATTGCGAGCGACGTGCGCGGAACGCTTCGTCCTGCAACTGTGCTTCCTTGCGTTGCACCTGTTCCGCGAGCGAGCCACTCGACGCGAGTGCGCTGGAACGCCGCTCGCTGGTTTGAGCCAGGACCCGCGTCGCAGACTCGAGCGCCTGACGGGCCTCATCCGAAGTGCGACGCGCTTCGTCGACGCCCGGGGCACCCACCACATCCGGCAAATCCGCAAGGCGCTTGTCAGCCGTTTGACGACACGCCAGTGCGCTTGCTAACGAAGCGCGCAGCGGCTCGATGCCCTTAGGCGCATGCACCGCGAGAATCTTCTGCTGGCTCTGCAGATGCACCACCTGCGCTTTCCATTGTTCATGCCGCGTCTGAGCATCACTGAGTGACGCCGATCCCAGCGCTCGCAACAGCTCTGCCTGCTGCGCTTCGGCGTCGGACAGTTCCGTACGCAGCGCCGCGAGATCCGACACGCCGGGCACGATGCGCAGTTCGCCGACACCCGGCAACTCGATGGTCTGCTCATCGTCGAGCCGCAATACGCCTTCACCGGTGAGCGTTTCGCCGCCCACCACGATCGCGCCGCCGCTCAACCGATAGTCGATGCGCGTCATCGCAGCTTCCTTGCGCGCCCGCAGCACACTGGTGCGCGATTCGAGCGCTTGCAGCCGCTGCAGTTGGGCAACATCGATTTCGAGCGAGGCTGCGCTGCGCGTGGCGTCGAGCACTGCGCTCTGCGCTGCCTCCGCAGCAGCGATCGAGGTTTCAAGCCGCGCGATCTCGTCCTTATGCAGCGTGATCTGGTTATTCAATTCCTGCGCCATCACGGCGGCATTCGCGAGTTCGAGCGCGCGGGCCGCGGCGTCGCTGATCTGCTGGCAGCGTGCCACCCCGGCGCTCGCTTGAGCATGCTCAGCATCGGCAGTAAGCACCCCCGTCTTTGCACGCTCGAGTTGCTGCCGATCGCTGGCAAGCGTCGCTTCCAGTTCCGCCGCGCTCTGCTCCTGCTGCAACGACATGGCCAGCTCGACTTCACTAACATGCAGCGTTTGCGCCAGCCCCTGCACGCTGCGCTCGAGTTCGGCCAGCGCGGCAGCACGCGCCTGCGCTTGTACCGCCTTTTGTTCGTGAGCCTCCCAAGGCCGCTTGCGTTGCGCATCCTCGAACGCTTCCTGCTGCGTCGCAAGGCGCGTGAGGTTCTCGTCGAACTGGCGACGTTGCGCATCGAGCGTGTCGCGTTCGCCCGCGAGCACAGCCAAGGCCTGCTCAGCTTCAGCAAGCGGACCCGTTGCGCGTTGCGTGCGCGCGGTGAGCAGTTGCCGCAACTCGCGTTGCACTGCGCCGATCAACACGTCCTCGCCGGCCGAGCTGTTACCGCCGGATAGCTGCGTGAGCGCATCACGCAAATACAGCGCCGCGTGGCCGCTTGCAACGCGCACGTCATGCGTTTCGCCTTGCTGTACCCACAGCAACCCCGGCACACCAGCCTGATCCGCCTTCATCGCACCACGCGTCGCACGCGAGAAACCAAGCAGTGCCGCGAGCCGGTCCTCGGCTTCATCCTCGCCGAACACCTGCTGACCGATCCGCAGATCGCAGCGCTGTCGCGTGACGAACTGCTTGGCGAGCGTGCAAGCGACGCCATCGAGCGTGAAACTGACTTCAACCGACGGCTGCCCACTCGCCTTTCCCCAAGGCAACAGGTCTTTCAGATGCGAAGCCTTGTAGCGCTCGAGAAACACCGTGCGCACCGCTTCGGCGATGGTGCTCTTGCCCGCCTCGTTCGGGCCGATAAACAGATTCAGACCTGGCTGCAAATCGCCGATGAACAGACGTCCGCTGAACTGCTTGAATTCCTGGATCGCGATGCTTTCTAGCTTCATGCGGGCCTCGCTTCACGCTGAAACTGGGCAAGCAATAACAGCGCTTCAGCCGCGAGTTTCGCCTGCTGCGGGTCGGCCTGCAGATCGCGCAGCCGCGCGACCACTTTGCCGAGATAGCCGCTTTGCGCACCGAGCGCGGCGAGGTCGTCCTCGGTGGGTTGCACTTGCAGTTCGCTCATCTCCACGCGTAATGCACGGACCCGTGCGCGGGTTTCGTCCACGGCGAGACGCACGGCTTCGGCAGAGGCGAGATCGGTCGTGCCGCGCACGTCGAGCTTGAGCACGTCCGTCGCACCGAGCGTTTGCAAACGCGCTTTCAACGCGTCCACATCGCTCGGCACCACGATCTCTTCTTCCCAGCGCAGCCAGCGATATTTGCCCACCGGCACCGCCCGGACCGACGGCAGCGCGCCCGGTTCGTCAAGCGTGACGTCAAGCATGAAGCCAGGATCGTTGGCGCGAAAACGGTCTTGCTCGTGCGTGCCGGCGTACCAGGTGCGGGCATTCACCTGGAAGTGGCCGTGCCAGTCGCCCAGCGCGAGGTAGTCGAGACGTGCCGTCTCGGCGCGGGTCGGCTCGATGGGATTGGTCGAATCGATTCCCTCTTGCAGGATCCCGCTCACGCTGCCGTGGGCCAGGGCAACGCGAAAATAGTCGGGCGGCGTCGGCGTCTGGTCGAAAAACGCCGTGGTGTCGTCATAGGTGATGCGCTGCGTGAGCGGCGCGCAGAGGAACGCGCACTTGAGCGCGTCGAACTGGACAACGCCCGGTGTCAGCACGACATGCACATTCGCCGGGATGCAGTTCAGCCGCTGCGCGCGCGTCCAGACGCTTTCGACCAGCGCCGCATCGTGATTGCCGGGCAGCATGATCCACGCGCCGGTAAAACCCGCCAGCGCGCCGAACAGGCGCCGGATGACGGTATCGGAGACAGTCTGCTGATCGAATACGTCGCCAGCCACCAGCACCGCGTCAACGCGGCGCGTGGCGGCCTCACTGGCAATCCGGCGCACCGTTTCGAAACGCGCTTCGGCGAGATGCGCGGCTTCCTCGGCGTCGAACTGGCCGAATTGGGTGCCGATCTGCCAGTCCGCGGTGTGCAGGAATCTGATCATGGGGTTTCCATTCTATGGATGAGCGGTGGTGCGTGCGTCATGGATCATGGATGTTACCGTGACCGCGACTCGAAACGGAGTCGCCCAGCTCATTTTCGCGGGCATTTTTTATACTGAAATTCGACAGAAATACAGTAACAAAACCTGAAAACGTCGATTTATCCTAGTGCCCGAAACTGGGTTGAGATTCAGAAACCCAGTGTATAACGCTGACTCCCAACCCCTATTTCCGCAGAGGACTTCGATGCCCCGCCCGATTGTTGCCCGCATTCATCCGGATGCCGTCCGACACAATCTTCAACTGATCCGGCAAATGACCCCTGGCTCGCGGGTTTGGGCCGTCGTCAAGGCAAACGCCTATGGGCATGGAATCGAGCGCGTCTATCCGGGCCTCGCCGATGCCGATGGCATCGCATTGCTCGACCTCGACGAAGCCGTCCGTGTGCGCGAGCTGGGGTGGAAGAAGCCGGTCCTGCTGCTCGAAGGTATCTTCACGCCGGGCGATGTCGCCATTGCGGACGAACTGCGCCTGACCGTCGCGGTTCACTGTGCGGAGCAGCTTGAACTGCTGCGCGCAGCCAAGGTGACTCAGCCCATCGACATCAACCTGAAGATGAACTCCGGCATGAACCGCCTGGGCTTCAGACCGGACGTCTACCGGGCCGCCTGGGAACGGGCCCTTGCATCGGAATCGATCGGCAACATCACGCTGATGAGCCACTTCGCCAGCGCGGACAATAACGATATCGACTGGCAGGTGGACCGGTTCGATGCCGCCACCAGCGAGATTCCCGGCGAGCGCAGTCTCGCCAACTCGGCCGCCGCGCTGTGGCATCCGCGCGCCCATCGGGACTGGGTCAGGCCGGGTATCGTTGTGTACGGTGGCTCGCCGTCCGGCGTGTCGCGTGATATCGCGGACATCCCGTTGCGCGCGTCGATGAGCTTGACGAGCCAGATCATCGGTACTCAGACGCTGTCCGCGCAGGAGACCGTTGGCTACGGCCGAAAGTTTGCCGCCAACGAAGAAATGCGGATCGGCGTGGTGGCCTGCGGCTACGCGGATGGCTATCCGCGGCACGCACCGACCGGCACACCCATCGCGGTGGACGGCACGCTGACGCGCGTGGTGGGCCGCGTGTCGATGGACATGCTGACCGTGGATCTCACGCCCTGCCCGGACGCGCATGTCGGTTCGCAAGTCGAGCTATGGGGCGATCAGGTGAAGATCGATGACGTCGCCGAGGCATCGGGGACGATTGGGTATGAACTGATGTGTGCCTTGGCGCGCAGGGTGCCCGTTGAGGTGCATTGAGTGAGTGAGTGAGTGAGCGGGAGGGAGGGCAGGTGCGATTCCCGCAAGCAAGCACGCCCTCTCGGCGCTCCAAGCGCTCCAAGCGCTCCAAGCGCTCCAAGCGCTCTAAGCATGCACCGCAACGCTGATCGGCAACTCGAAAGAGAACGTCGTCCCAGTGCCACCGTCACGCTCAACCAAACGAATCCGGCTGTGATGCAACTGCAGCATGCGCTGAACGATCAGCAGCCCAAAGCCACCCCCACGATGCGAACCACCCGCGCTGAACGGCCGCTCGAATAGCCCTTCGCGCATCTCGGCCGGAATACCCGGGCCGGTATCGCTGACCGTCACCTGCACCTTGCCGTCGCGATACGCGAGCTCGACATCAATCGCCCCTTCAGCCGGAGTATGGCGAATCGCGTTGTCGAGAAGATTGGTCAGCACGCGCTCGATCATCCCCAGATCGGCGCTGACCGTGGGCAACCGCGGCGGAATGTTGGCCCGCAACTGGATACGCCGTGCCTCGGCCGGCAATTCGAATTTCTGGAACACGTCCTGCACCAGATCGACCAGCGAAAAATCCTCCAGCGCCGGCTGCACATTGCCGTGTTCGAGCCTGGCCAGTTCGAACAGCGCCTGCGCGAGCCGCCCCACCTTGACGCTCTGCGCCAGCGCGATCCCCAGATAGCGTTTGCGTTCCACGTCGCTGAGCGTGTCCGCCTTGAGCGACAGCGTTTCGAGGTAGCCGTGCAACGAAGTCAGTGGTGTGCGCAGATCGTGCGAAATGTTGGCGAGCAGTTCACGCCGCTGCTGGTCCTGCCGCGTCAGCGCGCGCCACTGTTCGCCGATGCGATCGGCCATCTGCGTAAAAGTCGCCTCCAGCACGGCGATTTCATCGCGCCGTCCCGCCGCGGATGAACGCGGCACCTTGGGCTGCGTATCCGGTTCACCGTTGGCATCGAACTGGCGCATCGCCTCGGTCAGACGCCGCAGCGGCCGCGTGATGAAGCCAAATGCCATCAAACCTGCCACGAGGCACAGCAGCGCCACCAAGGCCATCGACCACAGCGTCGTCCGCAAAACCGAGCTGGCGGCCACGCGCGCCGCGAGCTGGTCGTGCGCCTCGCCCTGCAGCACGACGTAGATGTAACCCGAAGGCGGCTGCCCAGC
>NZ_JAMFSB010000189.1 GCF_026225065.1 Paraburkholderia sp.
CGCGATGATAGAACGCTTCGGCGCCCACGCGATCGCCGCCCCCGGCCGCCAATATGCCGCGATGCTCCCAGATGTCCGCACGCTCTGGGGCAACGGTCAATGCCTCGTCCAGATACTGGCGTGAACGTTCCGCCTGGCCCAGATGAAAACAGGCAAGCCCCATTCGGTGCAGTGCGTGAGCATGCCGGGGTTGCTGTTCAAGCACCTGCTGGTATTGCTGCATCGCTTCGTGAGTCTGATGTGCTGCCAGATAGGCGTCAGCGCGAACAATCAGGGCGTCGAGTTCTTCCATGCTGTCGGGGAAAGAGCGGTTGAAGAGCGCGCGGTCGTGCATCCAAACGCTCTGCGATTATTGATGTTCGAAAGCGGGGTTGTGTGCGGCTACGCGTGCGGGCTGGTGTCCGGTTGTCGTGTGTGCCTTGGCGACGGGTGGGCCTGGGCCTGAGCCTGAGCCATCGCTTGCAAGCGTGCCGCCACCCGCTCGACCACCGGCCCCCACGCGCCCGGCTCGGTCTGCCGGTAGAGCTGAACCGAGTCATACCAAGGCTGCGTTTCCGCGTTGCCCCAGGACCAATGCGAGACATGATCGAGCATCGCCAGCACCGGACGGCCTAGCGACCCGCCCAGATGCAACGGTGCACTGTCGATGGTCACCACAGCATCTAGTGCGGCAACAAGTGCAGCAACATCGTCAAAGCCGGCTTCGTAGTGCCCAGTAAGATCACGCACGCGATAGCCCTGCGCTGACATGGCCGCTACGTCCGCACTCAGCCCCGGCGTGAGCGGATAGAACACAACATCCGCCAGCGCGAGAACCGGCGCCAACGACGCAAGGGGAATCGAACGCTTTGCGTCACGGCGGTGCGTCGGGCTGCCGGACCAGACGAGGCCAACATGCAGCAGGGCCGGATGTGCGTCGTCGGCCCTCACCTTCGTCTGCCATTGCGCCAGCCGCTGCGAATCCGCCTGCAGATATGCCTCACCGCGCACCTGCTCCGGCTGCAAGCCGAGCGTGAGCGGCATGCTCATCATCGGCAAAGCGAAGTCGGGTTTGCCGAGCGGGCCGTCTTCGATCGACACGCAATCAGCATAAAAACGCGAGAACAACGGCGCCAGTGGCCGGCGCACGGCCAGCACTAGCCGGCCGCCCTCGTCGTGCACGCGCGCGGCCAGTTCCGGGAGAAACCGCACCATCTGGATATCGTCGCCATTGCCCAGTTCGCTATGCACGACCAGCGTCTTGCCCGCAAGCGGCTCGCCGCGCCAGCGCGGACACAGGTTCGCGAGAATGGACATAACGTTGTTCGCTTCGCGGTCTTCGCGGTTGAGCCGCGCCTCGAAACGCGGCCACGCTGTCGACCAGTCGCCACGGCGCAACTCCAGATCGGCGAGATCCACCGCGGGCGATGCGGCATTCGGGTCCAATGCCAGCGAAGCATGCAGCGTTGCTTCGCTTTCGGCATAGCGCGCCTGCTCGCAGAGGTACTGACCGATGGCGGCGACAACCGCCGCGTTACCAGGCGCGGCCGCATCGACCGCGCGCATCGTTGCCTCCGCGCCGGCGGCATCGTTGCGCTGCCATTGCGCGTGACTCAGTTGCCACGCCATTTCGGCATCGGCCGGATGCTGGGCGAGGATCTTCCGGCACACGCGTTCAACGCTGTCCCAATCGCGAATCTCCCGATACGCGAGTGCGAGTTGCAACGGCAACGCAGGATGAATCGCCGGGTCCAGCGCGTACGCTCGTGAAAGCGCTTCACGCCGTTCGGCGCTCGCCGCGGAACCTGGCAAGGATGAGAGCGCAATCGTTAGCCACCAGGGAGCACGCACATCTTGAGGCGCGTGCCGGCCGTAAGCACGCAGCATATGCGCCTCGGCCGAATGCGCCCGGCATCGGTCGATCAACCACACAATCCATTCGATCGATGCTTCGACCGGTTGGGCTCCCACCGCTAGTTCGCTGTAACGCTTCGCGACGTCCTGCTTGCCGAGCGCATCGGCAAACAGCGCGAGCCGCGCATAGCGGCCACCGCTGAGGGTCTCGCCCTTGGACAGCGAAGCACTGTGATACGCCTGCTCGA
>NZ_JAMFSB010000020.1 GCF_026225065.1 Paraburkholderia sp.
ACCGCAATGCTGCTGACCCCGACCGAATACGAGCGCCTGACGCTTTTCACCGCCGCGCAACTGGCCCGCCGTCATCGCGACAAGGGCCTTAAGCTCAATCATCCGGAAGCCGTCGCGCTGATCGCCGACGAAATCCTGGAGGGCGCACGCGAAGGCCGCAGCGTGGCGGATCTGATCGCCTACGGGTCCACGCTGCTATCCGAGGACGATGTGCTGCCCGGCGTCGCCGACCTGGTGCCGATGCTGCAGGTGGAAGGCTCGTTTCCCGATGGCACCAAGCTCGTCACCGTGCATCAGCCGATCCGGCCAGGCACGCAACCGGCCGCCACCGACGCTGTGGTCCCCGGCGAAATCCTCGCCATGGAAGGCGAGATCGAACTGAACGCTGGCCGGGTTCGCACGACAGTGCGCGCCATCAACACCGGCGACCGGCCGATTCAGGTGGGCAGCCATTTCCACTTTTTCGAAGTCAATCGCGCACTGCGCTTCGACCGCGCCGCCGCGTTCGGCATGCGGCTCGATATCCCGGCGGGCACCGCCGTGCGGTTCGAACCCGGAGACGCGAAGGACGTGACGCTGGTCGCCTTCGGCGGCACCCAGGAAATTTTTGGCCTCAACGGTCTGACGGACGGCGCGCTCGCCGACCCCAGCCTCCGCGAGGCTGCCGTCGCACGCGCCGCACAGCGCGGCTTCGAAGGAGCCTGAATGGTTACGATGACACGCAAGGCCTACGCCGAGATGTTCGGCCCGACCACAGGGGACGCGGTGCGGTTAGGCGACACGTCGCTCTTCGCCGAGATCGAGCATGACTACGCGGTGCCGGGCGACGAATGCCTGCACGGCGGCGGCAAGACGCTGCGCGACGGCATGGGTCTGAAGGCTGGCCACGATAGCGCAGACGGCGCACTCGACATGCTGATCTGCAACGCGACGATCATCGACCCGGTGCTTGGCATCGTGAAAGGCGATATCGGCATCAAGGACGGCCGGATCGTGGCGGTCGGCAAAGCGGGCAATCCGCAGGTGATGGACGGTGTCGATCCACGCCTCGTGTGCGGCGTTTCGACCACTGTCAAGGATGCCGAAGGACTCATCGCCACCCCAGGCGGTATCGACGTCCACGTGCATTTCGATTCAGCGCAGCTCTGCGAACACGCGCTTGCCTCCGGCCTCACCACATTGATCGGCGGCTCGCTTGGACCGATCACGGTCGGCATCGATTGCGGCGGCGAGTGGAACGTGGGACGCATGATGCAGGCCTCGGAGCAGTGGCCGATCAATTTCGGCTTTCTCGGCCGTGGCAACTCGAGCAAGCCGGGTTCGTTGCTCGGCCAGTTACGCGGCGGCTGCCTCGGGCTGAAGATCCACGAAGACTGGGGTGCGATGCCCGCGGTAATCGACACGTGTCTAACAGTCGCCGACGAATACGACTTTCAGGTGCAGTTGCATAGCGACACGCTGAACGAGTCCGGCTTTCTCGAAGACACAGTGGCCGCGATGAAGGACCGCACGATCCACATGTACCACACCGAAGGCGCGGGCGGCGGCCATGCACCCGACATCATCGCAGTAGCGGGACGGATGAACTGCCTGCCCTCGTCGACCAATCCAACCAATCCGTACACCGTCAACACGTTCGATGAGCACCTCGACATGATCATGGTGTGCCATCACCTGAACCCGGCCGTGCCCGAGGACGTGGCGTTCGCCGAATCGCGCATCCGTGCGCAGACAATTTCCGCCGAGGACGTGCTGCACGATCTCGGTGCGATCTCGATGCTTGGTTCGGATAGCCAGGGAATGGGACGTATCAATGAAGTGATCTGCCGGACCTGGCAACTGGCCTCGAAGATGAAGGACCAGCGCGGACGTCTTTCCAGCGAACGCACGGCGCGCGGGGACAACGAACGGATCAAGCGCTACATCGCCAAGTACACGATCAACGCGGCGCGCACCTTCGGTATTGCCGACACGGTCGGCTCGCTGGAAGACGGCAAGCTCGCCGATATCGTGCTGTGGCGACCCGCGTTCTTCGGCATCAAGCCCGAGGTCGTAATCAAGGGCGGCTTCATTGCGTGGGGAGCGATGGGCGACTCGGCCGCGTCGCTGATGACCTGCGAGCCGCTCGCGATGCGTCCTCAATGGGGGGCATTCGGTCGAGCGCCCGCCTCGCTCGCGGTCAACTTCGTGAACCGGCTGGCTCTGGATGCAGATCTGCATGGCCGGCTGGGCATCACGCGCAAGCTGGTCGGTGCGCACGGCACACGAAGCCTTAGCAAGCGCGACATGCTGCATAACGACGCTTGCCCCTCCATCTCCGTCAATGCGCAGACGTTCGAAGTATCGGTGGACGGCCAGGTGATCCGCTGCGACCCGGCGAGCGAAGTGCCGCTTAGCCGGCGGTACATGCTGCGTTAGACGCACCACACGCGATACAGGAGTGTTTTCGATGAGCACCGAGTTTGATTTCTCCAACGGCGAGCCATTTGCAACAACGCCATTTGAGAGCGCCGTGCAGCAGTCCAGTGGGCACCCTGCGCGCGCCGCACGCGTCGGGATAGGCGGCCCCGTGGGATCCGGCAAAACGCGCCTGCTCGAACGGCTGATTCCGCGCTTCGCGGCACGCGAGGTAGAGCTCGCGGTCATCACCAACGATCTGGTGACGCGCGAAGACGCCGAACGTGTGCGCCGCAGCGGCCTGATCGATCCGGCACGCGTGCTCGCCGTCGAGACGGGTGCCTGTCCGCACACCGCCATCCGCGAAGACCCGACCCTCAACTTGCAGGCCGCGGATGAACTCGACGCACGTTATGCAGGCCTGCGGCTGGTCCTGATCGAATCGGGCGGCGACAATCTCGCGTCATCGTTCTCGCTCGATCTGGTGGACTACTGGATCTTCGTGATCGATGTGGCGGCCGGCGACGATATCCCACGCAAACGCGGCCTCGGCGTGCTGTCATGCGATCTGCTCGTGATCAACAAGTTCGACCTCGCGCCGTACGTCGGCGTCGATCTGCAACGGATGGTCAGCGAGGCCCGCGAGGTGCGCGGCGGGCGGCCCGTGCTGTTGACCAATTGCGCAACCGGTGATGGAGTCGATGCGGTTGCCGATGCCATCGTCGAGAATGTGCTCTTCGATGCGCTCTGAAACGCTACCGGGTTATGCCGGCGCGAGCGCGGACGCGGGCGCTCGCGCCTATGCGACGTCCCGTGCGGATGCTGGCCTTTGCGCCTCTGCCGAATCTGCCACCGCTACCGCTGTCGCGTCATCCGGTCATACGGATATCGCGCAGCTCGATCTGTGTTTCGAGCGCGCGCCGTCCGGCAAGACCTGGCTATCGCGGCAGCGCGCCGGTTATCCGTTTCATGTTGGACGTGTCTTGCCCGTAACGCGGCGAGTCGATCCTGCACAGGCCCCCCGCGCAAGCGCGGAAGTCATCGTGCAATCCTCGTCGGGCGGCCTGTTCGAAAACGATCGTGTGTTCCAGCGCTACGTAGCAATGCCGCGCGCGCAAGCTTCGGTTCGAACAGCAGCGGCGACCATCGTCCACACGATGACACACGGCGTCGCACACTCGCGGGTCGCCATTGAGGCGCATCCGGAATCGCGATTCGACTACCTGCCGCGGCCGACCATCCTGTTTCCCTCTGCCCGTCTTGTGAGCACCATCGACGTCGTCTTGCACGGCGGCGCAACGGTTCTCATCGCCGATACCTGGCTCACGCACGACCCCACGCACCGCGCCGCGCGTTTCGGCATGCTGGATGCGACGCTTAACGTCCGCAACGCCGACGCACAACTGCTGGCTCGCGACCGATTTCGACTGGAACCGGGTGCGGCGCGCGGCTCGCTCACCGGGGTACGGCAAACGTATGGCGCGCACGGCGGCCTGCTCGTGCTTCGACTCGACGACCGCGACGCCGGCAACGAAGCGCTGGCGCACGCCGTCAACGAGGCTCTGCAGAGACTCGACATGCCCCTCACGACCGCCTATGCCGCAGCGGGTGTACTGCCGTGCGCGTGCGGCACCTTCGTCAGGATGCTGGCCGCCGACAGCATCGCCTTGCGCGCAATCTTTTCCACCGCCGTCGAGGCTGTCCATCGGACGCTCGACGGCTTCCACGAAGGGGCGCCACGCGCGTCCCATCCGTCCCAGAACTGCAACTGAGAGGTATACCGTGACACTTCGCCGTCCGTCCAGGGCCGATCTGATCGATATCAGCCGGGCCCGTCATCTGTCTTTGACCGAAGTCGAACTCGACGAGTACTACGAACTGGTCTGCGATAACCTTTCGTTTTACGACACGCTTGATCAGCATCCCGAACCTGCATTCGACGTCGTGCCCGCGGTGCGCGTGGCAGGGACGCGTCCGCTTCCGAAGGACGATCCGCTTAACGCGGTGGTACGCAACTGCTCGGTGCATCTGCCCGGTGCACAGGGACGGCTCGCTGGGAGAACCATAGGGCTCAAGGATACGATCAGCGTCGCCGGCATTCCGATGTCGTGTGCGTCGCGCCTGCTGTACGACTATGTGCCCGAACGCGACGCGACCATCGTCAAGCGCCTGCTCGCCGACGGCGCGCACATTACGGCGATTCTCAACACCGACGACTTCGCTCTGGCGCGACAACCGAATGCCGCGTACGAGCGCGTAATCGCAACATACGATCTCGTCGTGATGCCAACCACGCCCCAAACGGCACACACGCTGCTTGCCGGTCAGGAAACTGATCGCAAGACCTTTGTGAGGCAAGCGCTCAACATGTGCGCCAATACGGCCGCGTTCGATCTGACGGGTCATCCTTCGATCTCGGTGCCATGCAAAGCGGTGGATGGTTTGCCCGTGGGTCTAATGATCACAGGCCGGCATTTCGACGACGCCACGGTCCTGCGGGCCGCGCACGCCTATGCGCAGGGAGGCG
>NZ_JAMFSB010000190.1 GCF_026225065.1 Paraburkholderia sp.
CCCGGCGCCACACGGGCTCCCGACGCCTCTTCCGCCCGCCTAGACGACCGGGTCGATGGGAGACGGCGGCGTGCCGCGAGCTTCGATCGCTTTACCGGCGAGCAGACACAGATCTTCCCGATAGTGACCGGCGACAATCTGTACGCCAACGGGTACCGAACCCACGAGGCCGGTGGAGACGACCAGGCCCGGTAACCCCATAGCGGGCAGTGCTCTCATCGTGAGTTGCGCTTCCCACACGCGCTCGAAACCCTCGTTGCCCTGCATGTCGAGATTGTCTGGGAACGGTAGCTCCGCCGAGACCGGCAGTAATAGCACCGGATATCTGGTCAGGAACTGACGCCATTGGCGCGTCAAGGTGGTACGTCGTACCAGCTCACGACTTATCACATCGGCGGGCAGCGTCGCGACCTTGGCGCGCGAGGCTTCGACCACCGCATGTGTGCCGGGATCGCCGTCGCGGGCCACGGCATCGACCAGCCCTGCGAACCCATCGCCACGCCACAGCCGTTCCTGCACCTGAGCCGCTTCACGGATCGAGGGCGTGTCCTCGATTTCTTCCACCTTCCATCCGGCATCCGCAAGCCTCCGGCCAGCGTCCAGCAGCGCTGCTTCGACTTCCCTGGCAATCTGTAATCCGCCTGGGCGAAGACAGATAGCGGCATGGCAGGACCTTCGATGTCCACCGGCACCCACCAGGGGTCACGAAGATCCCGGGCCGACATGGCGAGGAGTCCCGCTCGAAGATCGTCGATCGTGCGGGCGATCGGGCCGGTCGCAGACATCAACTGGGCACCGATTGCACGCTCCGGCGAGGAGGCGTTGTAGGCCGGAACACGTCCGAGCGTGGGGCGCAGTCCGTGGATTCCGCAGGTATAGGCCGGATAGCGGATCGATCCTCCGATGTCCGTGCCGAGCGCCAGATGACCGATCCCGGCCGCGACGGCGGCGGCCGCACCTCCCGACGAACCGCCTGGCGTCAACGACGGATCGCGCGGATTGCGCGTGGCGCCGTGAACCAGATTGCTGGTAAACCAGCGCAAGGCGAAGGTCGGCGCATTGCTGCGGCCGAGCAGCACCGCACCGGCCCGCTGGAGGTTATCGACTGCCGGGCTGTTGGCCTGCGCCACCAGATCCTCCTGGAGCCGTGTGCCATTGGTCGTAGCGAACCCTGCCTGATCCGTATTGATCTTTACCGTGACCGGAACCCCAGCCAACGGACCAGGGTTCTCGCCGCGGGCCACAAGTCTGTCGACCTGATCGGCCTGTTCCCGCACCCAGTCGGGCCGATGCGCGACGATTGCATTGATCTGCGGGTTGACCGCGTTGAGCCGCTGGAGCGCGGCTTCCGCTGCTTCCCTCGCAGAGACTTTGCGAGTGCGAATGAGGTGAGCAAGTTCAGTTGCGGGCAAACGCCATAAATCCGTCACGATGCCTCCTTTAGAGGGACAAGCTTTGGGGGTGCCCCCTGCTTAACCCGGGGGCGCACAGTCTGTCTCAATGTGTCAGGCAACTTATGAGCATTCCGTGGACCCCAATCTATCGTTGGCAATAGCGACGCGCCATCCTATCTAGGGATAGAAGCTCTCTTACCATCGAGTGACTCGCTCATACCGATGGTTAATTTCCGTGGACCAGTCTGTTTTGAAAAACTGGAGGTGCCGGTAGGGGCCACCTTTATCTAGGCTAGCGCTGTGGAATTACTCGTCATAGGCCGCTTATGATTCGCACGGCTGTCACTGAAGATCTTCAATTGCAAGTCCTGCGCGGGCGTGCGCCTCATAACGCAGATGAGTCTGCCCTGATACACGGCACAGTCACGCAAATCGAACGGTACGCGTCCGGCGTCACGATACTCAGAATTTGCGTGGAACAAGGGTGCAAGTTCGCTTATAAGCCCGGCCAATATATTGAGGTGAAGGCCTCCGATGGCCGTTTCAGGTGCTTTTCGCTAGCCACGTCGTGTCTCCATGAAGGATGCATCGAACTTCACATCCGACGCGTTGCTGACGGCCTCTTCAGTGACCGCACCGTGAGGGGGATCGAACGCGGTGACGTACTGTCATGGAGAGGGCCGTTCGGAGACTTCGGACTACACAGCGATACGGTTTCCAAATGTGCGGTCTTTCTTTGCACGGGTACGGGTTTCGCACCTGTCCGGGCGATCGTGGAGGAAGCGTTCTCCAGGGGGTGGACGCGGCCCATGTCGCTTTACTGGGGCGGCCGTACAGAAGACGACCTGTATATGCGCGACGTGGTCCATTCGTGGACTCGCACGCACGGCAACTTCCAGTTCATTCCCGTGCTCTCGCGTGTTGGCACCGATGCGGATGCGCCTCGCCGCACTCGCGTCCATGAGGCCGTCCTCCATGACTTTGCCTCGTTCGCCGACGTCGACGTTTACGCGTGTGGCGCGCCTGCGATGGTTGCGACTGCGCGTGAGGCATTGAGCTCACAACGCGGGCTGCGTGAGGAGGCATTCTTCGCCGACCCGTTTGGGGCAACGGCACCCGCTTGCGCTACAGCAAGCAACAACGTGGACGTGGCTCAGATCAAGGTCAACGGCATCGCCTATGCCGCGCCTTTGAACGAGTCGCTGCTTGGCGCGCTGCGCTGTCGCGGTGTTGCGATCCCCAGCGTATGCGGGGGCCGAGGGGCATGCGGGACGTGCCTGGTCGAGATTGATGCGGCGTCGCGCGCGAGATTGCCGCCACCCAGCCGTGACGAGCGAGAATTGCTCGAGTGCCTGCCCGAAGCGACGGACTGTTCACGCCTCGCTTGCCAGATCCGGGTTGATGCATCAACGAGCGGTCTTGCCCTCTCTGTTCCCTGAAGTCAGACGTTGTTCGGCTTCAACTTCAACCGCAAGACAAAAGTACGGAGCATTTCCTCATGAGTACACTCGCCCTGACCGATCTTGAGCGCGTCGGCACCGCATTTGCTGCGGATACCATGCTCTCGGTTCGTGACAAGACCCGCGCCGCTATCCACGCCATCGCCGCACAGTGCCGCCCTGGAATGGTCGAGGAGGATGCTGTCGAGATGGCGAAAGGCATTCTCAAGGGCGCCGGCATGCGACGCGGATGGCACGACGTGTACGTGCGCTTCGGATCGAATACCACGAAGACCTTTGGGGCGCCGTCCGACCCCGGTATTGTGCTTGGTGACGACGATATCTTTCTGATAGACATCGGTCCCGTCTGGGAGAAATGGGAAGGCGACGGCGGTGATACGTTTGTCACGGGTGAGGATGCCGAGATGACCCGTTGTGCGCGTGACGCAAAAGCGCTTTTTCACGAAGTGCGCGCGAAATGGCGTGATGACAGGTTAACGGGTCAAGCGCTCTATGAATTCGCAGAGCGCCGCGCGACCGAACTCGGGTGGAAACTGAATCTCGATTTATCCGGCCATCGTATCTCGGACTTTCCGCATGCGGCAGTGTACGAGGGGCCGCTCGCCGAGGTGCCCTTTCATCCTGCGCCGCTGCTATGGGTTCTGGAGATTCATATCCGTCACCCGGAGAAAGCCTACGGAGCCTTTTTCGAGGACATGTTGCTGGGGGACGAGTTCTTTGAGTTGGAAAGCTGACGTTTTGCCGGTCGACGAAAGGCGTTGAATCACGTGCTACCTGCGCTGGGCAAGATACCAGCGCAGCCTTCGCACGCTTCGCTAGATACCGAGGCCTTGCCAGCTCGATGCAAGCCTCGAGACCGCTTCTGTGAGTTCGCGTTCGTTCAGGCTTGCGAAGCCGAGTCTAAGCCCTGAAGTCGGCTCGCCGGACATCGAATAGGTCGCCCCGGGCAGGATTTTCACGCCATGACGGGCAGCGCTCAAGACAAGCTCGCCGACGTCGACGTTCTCCGCGAATCGTACCCAGAAGGCAAGACCTCCATCGGGCAGTTCGAAGTCGATCGCCGAGCCGAAGTGGCGCTTGAGCAGATCGGCAAACGACATTCTTCTGTCGTCGTAGATGCGCAGCACCTTGCGCGCATGACGCCGGATCTCGCCAGCTTCCATCATTTCGGCTACCGCTAGCTCTGTTGCCGGATCGCCCTGGCGATCAATCAGGAGAATCTCCTCCGCAACCCGGTCGACGAACCGTTTGGCGCCCGCAATGTAACCGCTCCGCAAGCTTGGGGTAAGCAGTTTGGAGAGCGAACCGATGTAAGCCACCTTGCCCCATTGATCGGCGCTAGCGAGCGGCAACATCGGACGGTGCGAGAAATGAAAGTCGTGGTCATAGTCATCCTCGATGATTGCAAAGCCAAACTGATCGGCGAGCGCGAGTAGCCGCAAGCGCCGTTCAGGCGGCAGCAGGACCGTGGTCGGAAACTGATGGTGCGGCGTCAGGTAGACACACCGTACGCGCTTGATCCGGCAGAGCTTCTCGAGATCGTCAAGGCGCATGCCCTTCTCGTCGACGCGTGCGGTCACCACCTCGACGCCGTTGGCGAGAAACGCCTCTCTTGCCGGGGGATAGCTCAGCGACTCCAGCACAGCCGTGTCGCCAGATTGTGTGAGCACTCTCGCGGCGATGAAGATGGCCATCTGGCTCCCGCGGGTCAGGCAGATGGTGTCAGCGGTTGTGTTGAGACCCCGGTCCGCATTGAGCATCGCCGAGATCGACCGGCGCAGCGCCCGTGTGCCACGTGGATCGCCGTACCCCAGCAGGTTGTCGCGGCTCAGCGAAAGCAGGCTGCGGCGATAGGCACGTGCCATTTCGTTGACGGGCACGAGGCGCGTGTCGGGCGCGCCATCGTCGAACATCAGCACGCCCGGCTCTGGCAACAATATGTCGACCCGGGTCTTTTGTCCGGGCAGGCGGAAATCGGGTTCCTGAGGCACCGGCGCCGTTTCGACGGGCCGAAAGGCGAAGGCCGCCGGCTGGGCCGTGGGCAGGCGCGGCGACACGAACGTCCCCCGTGCGCGCTCCGGCGTCAGCCACCCTTGGGCGATGAGTTCGTCATAGGCAAGGATCACCGTTTTGCGGTTGACGCCGAGCTCCTCGGCGAGGTGTCTCGTACCAGGCAGCGCGCCTCCCGGCTGAAGCCGGCCACGGCGAATTTCTTCGATGATCGCGTGGGCAATCTGCAAGTAAGGAGGCATCTTCTGGCCCTTGTCCACCCTGATGCCCATCTCCGACGGTCTCAGCATGCTGGTCCACCCTGCTTTAATTTCCTGGAGGATTCACCTGGTCCAAGTCGATCGTACCATCGGTTCACTGATTACGGAGCCCGAATCCTGTTCGTGGCAAACGAGTTCGTCGTCATCGACCTAAAGGTGCAATCCATGGAAACGAATCCCCTACGAGCGAATTGTTTGAGCTTTTCGGAGTTGCTGGGTCAAGCCGTTGCACTGATTTCCCCGACCATGACCGCCGCGCTGATCATTCCCGTGATGTTCTCCAACACGGGCAATATGAGCTGGCTGGCGTATGCGCTGGGTACCGTGATGCTGCTGTTCGTTGCCTTCAATCTCAACCAGTTCGCACGCCGCTCAGCAGGGGTTGGGTCGATGTATGCCTATACCTGCAGGGGACTTGGGCTCACCGCAGGTGGGATCGCGGGTTGGTCGCTCGTGTGGGCCTATCTGGGAATCGCCATGGCGGGCATGACGGGGTTCGCTGTGTTCGCGGACAAGCTGACCCAGATGGCGGGCCTCAGCGTCTCTCCGCTGGTTTTCTTTGTGGTCTGCGCCGGCACGGCGTGGTATTGCGCGTGGAGAAACGTCCAACTCTCTGCGGTGCTGATGCTATTTCTTGAGGGCGCCTCGATGCTGTTAATCCTGGGGCTCTGCTTCATCGTGCTTCAGTCGCATCATTTCGCCATCGACACAAAACAACTTAGCCTGAGCGATACGCCGCTCTCGAGCATGGGGCTCGGCGTGGTGGTCGCGATTTTCAGCCTGGTTGGCTTCGAGTGCGCGACGGCGTTCGGTACGGAAGCGAAAAATCCGCTGAAGTCGATTCCACGTGCGGTGATCTGGAGCCTGATCGTGTCCGGTGTGTTCTTCGTCTTCGTGACCTATGTGATGGTTGATGGCTTCACCGGCTATGCAACCACGCTCGACAAGATCGACGCACCACTGAACATTCTGGCCGAACTCGCGCACGTCAAGTTCCTGCAGGTGCCGCTATCGCTCGGTGCGATGTTTACGTTCTTCTCGCTGGCCCTCTCGTGCATCAATGCAGGCGCACGGGTGATCTTTGCAATGGGACGGCATGGTCTTTTTCATGAGGCAACAGCAGACGCTCATTCGACCAACGAAACCCCGCACGTCGCGGTTACGCTGATGGCCGCCATCGCTTTTATCGTTCCGGCGATACTTTTCGCAGCCCACAACGCCCCGCTCGATATCTTCAACTGGGTCGGCACGTTGGCCGCGTTCGGCTTCCTCGTGCCGTACTTCCTGATCACGATCGCAGCACCCGTCTATCTTTCCCGGCTCGGACAACTGCGCCGGCGCGACGTTGGCTACTGTGTTGCGGCGCTGTTGCTGCTCATGATCCCCGCCGTTGGCAGCGTCTATCCGCTACCGCCCGCACCGGTTGTCTACTTCCCGTATATCTTTTTCGCTTACCTGGCGGCCGGCGCCGGATGGATCGTTTCCCTCCATCGTCGGGAGCCGGCAGCGCGCACGCGCATCCGCGAGGAACTCGCGTCGACGCACGAGCAGTATCAACTCGCAGCAACCCAAGCTGTCAACGAGGTTTAAGCAATGAAGCATGTTCTTGCCATTCGTCATGTGCCGTTCGAAGACCTGGGTTCCTTCGAACCGGTGTTTGTTGAGGCAGGATGTCGGGTCAAGTACGTTGAGGCTCCAACGGGAAATCTACAGGACCTCGATATCCGCACATCGGATGTCGTGGTGATTCTTGGTGGACCGATCGGCGCGTACGAGGAAGACAGGTATCCGTTTCTGCGCCATGAACTGTCACTGATCGAACAGCGCCTGAATACGGGAATGCCACTGTTGGGGATTTGCCTCGGGGCGCAACTGATCGCAAGAGTATGCGGTGCCAAGGTCTACCCGGGCACAGTAAAGGAGATCGGGTGGGGGAAGGTGATGTTGACAGACGCCGGCAAGGAGTCGGCGCTTGCACCTCTATCGGCAAATGTGCCGGTCCTGCATTGGCATGGCGATACGTTCGATTTGCCAGCGGACGCCGAGCGGCTGGCTTCTACCGATCTTTACCCGAACCAGGCATTTTCGATCGGGACGTATGTGCTTGGGCTGCAGTTTCACCTCGAAGCATCGGCTGCCGCTCTCGAGAGTTGGCTCGTCGGGCATGCGTTCGAACTGGCGCATGCAGGCGTGGACGTAAGATCTTTGCGCGAAACCGCGCCGCCTCCGTCGCCTTTGGGCGGCGAGATGCTGCGCGATTGGTTGGCCCGGGCCGAGGCGCCGGCTGACCTTTAATGCCGTGAGCCGGACCTGGAGCACGATGAACGGGGAGGTTCGGGGTCCCTCTCGCATAGACGCAGCACGCGCAACGCTCATGGGTCGTGGCATCGCGGTGAGCGAAGTTTTTCATGACGTTGGCGGCCTGTTCCACCATGCCGGTGAGGCAGGACGCGTGAGCGGCGCCCATCCGGAACGGCGCAGCTATGGGTCGTTCGCTTCGTTCAGCGATCCTGACGGGAATAGCTGGATCTTCCAGGAGGTCACCAGACGGCTCCCGGGAAGAGCGGCTGCGCACGCCACGACATTCACGTCGTCGATCGAGCTTGCTGCGGCGCTTCGCCGTGCAGCGGCTGCGCACGGTGCGCATGAGAAATTGACCGGACAGCATGACGAAAAAAATGGCCAGACTGGTACGCCGGCTATATGCTCAGCGAGCAGGCCGGCGCACAGTCGCCGACATGAGTTCGGCGACTGGTAGCAGTTAGCTGGTCGCTGCGTCAGCCGCGAATACAAGAAAAAGCACGATCGATTAACGACCGCGACTGGCCGGGCCGCATCTGCCACGTCAACCCGGTTTTACCCCTCCCACGCAGTCGTCTCGAGCGCCGCGGTCCTCCCATCGCGGCTCCCCGCCGGCATGCATCTTCTGCAAGCTCCTCATGAAAAGAATGCAATGGCTTTGTGGGTCTACTTGACTTCAAATTAGCACGCCCATTCTATTTCTGACCCAATCGGCATCGCAGCCGGGACGGGCACACTGAATCTGAGAGAAAGATCGCGCACACCTTATTGGGCCAAACGGGGTAGAGACACCGGTCGGGTTGTACCGCAGAGATGCAATCAAGTCCGCAACAAGCGGCTATCAAAAATGAGGAGACATGCATGCGTTTGATCAGTCAGGGTATTTGCGGGGCCACGCTGGTTCTCGCCGCGGGCAGTGCAATGGCCGCGGACTCGAGTGTGACGTTGTACGGCGTGGCCGATACGTTCATCCAATACCTCGACAACGGCGGTAATCATTCGTTTTCCGAACGAAGTGGTGGCGCGGCGGGCTCGCAGTTTGGCCTCAAGGGCAACGAGGATCTCGGCGGAGGCCTGTCCGCGCAATTCGATGTCGAAACCGGCTTTAATCTGAACAACGGCACGTTTTTTGCCGATACGACTTCGCTGTTCTATCGGCAGGCATGGGTTGGCCTGAACCACTCAACGTATGGCTCGCTGACGTTCGGCCGGCAGTACGAGCCCAGTTTTCGCGTGGTGTATCCGACCGATCCGTTTCGCGTGAACGAGATCCTCTCGCCGTTCTCGGCGGACGTGCTCGCCGTCGACAAGAAAACGCTCTCGACGCAGTACGACTCGGGCCGCGCCAGCAACTCCGTGCTTTATCAGTCGCCGAACCTCGGCGGTGTGCAGCTCTACGGCATGTACGCGTTCGCGGCCACCGTGACCCAGCCGGTGCCGGCGACCACCGGCAATATGCTCAACCTCGGCGCGACTTATACGGGTTATGGCTTGTATGCCGGTCTCTCGTATGTGAATCAGCATCCGGGGCAGGAGACGATTGCAGGCTTGCCGACTGCGCTGACCTTGCTCAGCACCGAGCACTTCATCGGCGCGCTCGCTTACCGGGTGGGTATTGTGAACTTCCAGTTCAACTATTCGTATCGGCGCGCGCAAGATCCGTCTGCCCGGTCTCTCGCAGCGGTGCTCGGCACGGCGCATTCGCTCAGCATCGCCGAGTTGGGCGCCACGATCCAGGCTACGGCTGCGGATACGATCGAGATCGCGGCTTTGCAGCGCAACGTGCGGGGCGCGCATGACAACACGCCGGGATTCGAGATCGGCGCCGACCACTCGATCTCGAAGCGCACGAGCTTTTATATCCGCGCGGGCTATATGAAGAACAACGGTACCTCGACCGTCAGCTGGCCAGGCATCACGGTGAGCGACCCCGGCACCAACCAGGTTCTCGCCACGGTGGGCATGACGCACCGCTTCTGAGGATTGATTGCCTTCAACCGGACGCTTTGCGTCCGGTTGAAGGCTTTCTTATGAGGTAGCCGCGGGCTTGCGTGGCCGACGGCTGCGCGTCGTGGATTTACGCGCGGTCTTTGCGGCCGCTGGTGCTTCCTCCGCAGCCTGAGCGGGTACCTCCTCGCGAGGCGCTTCGCTTGCGGCTGCAGGTGCGGCGTCGTGCGATTCCGGCGCGGCCTTCTTCGTTTTTCTGGCCGCAGTCTTGCGGCTGCCGCGTCCCTTGCGAGGTGTCTCCGGAGTACCTTCCTCACTCGCTTGTACAGCCGCTTCCGGTTCCGGTGTGGCGTCGAATGTGAATAACCCGGGTTGGGCCGCTGGTTCCGCTTGCTGCTCGTCCGGCTCGTCGTAGGCGAAAGGTGATCTGCCGCCGTGGTTGAAGTAAGTGTCCTCCGATTCCTGCGGCACGGTCTCCGTTTCGTCGTGACTAGCCGCCGGTTCTGCGAGTACCGCTGCCGGCGCGTCGCGTTGCGTCTTCCGATTGCCGCGCCCGCGGCGGCGCGGGTCCTGCTTGTGACCGCCGTCTCCCTGCTGCGCGGCGTGTGCCGGTTCCGCAGCCGCCGGCTCTTGCGTCTGCTCCGCCGTCTCGCCGATGGATTCGCTGAGCGTCGTAACGACATTGCTGCGATACACGTACGCGCCCGACTTCTCGTCGCGGCCGAACTCGAGCAGACCGCGCGCCTGCGCCTCTTCAAGCAGATTGCCGAACGCGCGGAAGCCGTAATAAGTTTCGTTGAAATCGGGCTTACGGCGCTTGATGGCATTTTTCAGCACCGAGGCCCAGATCTTGCCGCTGTCGCCGCGTTCCGAGGCGAGCGCATCGAAGGTCTGCACCGCGATTTCCACCGCTTTGGTCCGGCGCGTTTCGAGGTCTTCCTTGGGACGCTTCTCTTCATTCGGCGCGCGCTTGGCGGCAGCGGTCGGCTGTTGTGCCGGACGCGCCGTCTCGCGCTTGACGACGGTTCGCTGACTTTCGCGCACGAGGTCGTCGTAGAAAATGAATTCGTCGCAGTTCGCGATGAGCAGGTCGGAGGTGGATTGTTGAACCCCCACCCCGATCACCTGTTTCGCGTTTTCGCGCAGCTTCGAAACCAGCGGCGAAAAATCGGAGTCGCCGCTGATGATGACGAAGGTGTTGACGTGCGATTTGGTATAGCAGAGATCGAGCGCATCGACGACGAGACGAATGTCCGCCGAATTCTTGCCCGACTGGCGCACGTGCGGAATCTCGATCAGTTCGAAGTTGGCCTCGTGCATCGTGCCCTTGAAGCTCTTGTAGCGCTCCCAGTCGCAGTACGCCTTCTTGACGACGATGCTGCCCTTGAGCAGCAGGCGTTCGAGCACCAGCTTGATGTCGAATTTCTCGTACTTCGCGTCGCGTACGCCGAGGGCGACGTTTTCGAAGTCGCAGAACAGCGCCATGCTGATGGTTTCGTTGGATGACGCCATGTATTTCTCCAATGAGGCGACCGTCAAACTCGACGGATCGCGCCCATGATAGCGTCCCTGCGACCGGCTACGAGTTTTCTGTCTGCTGGCGAGTCTGCAGCACGTCGTCGATCAGCCCATAGGTCTTCGCCTCCGCCGCGGACATAAAGTTGTCCCGGTCGGTATCCTTGACGACGTCCGCGATACTGCGGCCGGTGTGTTCAGCCATGATCGCGTTCAGGCGCTCACGCTGATACAGGACCTCGCGCGCCTGAATCTCGATGTCGGCTGCGGTGCCCTGGCTGCCGCCGGAGGGCTGGTGGATCATGATCCGCGCGTTCGGCAGCGCGTAGCGCTTGCCGCGCTGGCCGGCGGTCAGCAGAAACGTGCCCATGCTTGCCGCGAAACCTGTGCAGAGCGTCGACACTTCCGGCTTGATGAACTGCATGGTGTCGTAGATGGCCAGCCCGTCATAGACCGAGCCGCCCGGCGAATTGATGTAAAAAGAAATATCCTTGTCAGGGTTCTCGGATTCGAGAAACAGCAACTGCGCCACAATCAGGCTCGCGGACTGCTCGTTGACGGGACCGACGAGAAACACAATCCGCTCTCGCAGCAGTCGCGAAAAGATGTCGTAGGCGCGCTCGCCGCGTCCGGACTGTTCGATGACGGTCGGCACGAGGCCGAGGCCGTTGAGGGACGGGTAGGTGGGATGCATGTGCGCCTCGTTAGCTTGGGTTAAATTGGATCAGATTGAATGAGCTTGAGTGAGTGGCCAGTCCCGCACCGCCGCTGCGGACGCGAGTGACTCTCCCCATGACGAGGGCGGCCGCCCCGGTGTGACACAAATATTTTTGCGCCGGCCTGTCACATCGAACGGCGCTCGAACGTCTGGATATGGAAGGTGCGGGTTGCGGCGGCCATGCCGCGGTGCTGGCGTGGCCGAGCCCGCGCGGTGTTGTACATGCCGTAGTACGCGCAAACAAGCAGTCCATGTTTATGGGAGCAGCACGCATGTCCGAACCCACCGTCGACAAGTCATCCGCCTTCGAAGCCGCCCGCGCGCGACTCGTTGCGCTGGCGTACCGCATGCTGGGCAGCCGCGCCGAGGCGGAAGACGTAGTGCAGGACGTCTGGCTGAAGTGGCATCTCGCCGATACGCGCGAGGTGCGCACGCCGGCGGCATGGCTGACCACGCTTACCGCGCGCCTCGCGATTGACCGACTGCGTCATCTGCAACGGGAGCGCAGCGTCCAGGCCACCGGCTGGCTGCCCGAACCGTGGCTCGATGAATTGGCGCCGTCTGCGGAGGAACTGGCATTGCGCTCGGCGGAGATGTCGTACGGGCTGATGCTGTTGCTCGAACGGCTCAAGCCCGATGAGCGGGCCGCCTTCGTGTTGCACGAGGCGTTCGACTGCGACTACGCGGAGATTGCGAGGATCCTCGAGCGTACGCCGGCGGCTTGCCGGCAGATCGTGCATCGGGCGAAAGCCCGCTTGCAGCGCGAAGGTGCGCCGCTACGGCGACCTGATCCGGTGCAACATGCACGGCTCGTCGAGCGCCTGCGAACGGCGTTGGAAGCGCAGGATCGAGCGGGTTTGCTACAGCTCTTTAGTGACGCGCCGGAGATTGTCAGCGATGCGCCGGTCCAGGTGAACGAACCGGTGGTTGCGGTGACGGATTGGGTGGACGCGCTGACGTCGCTAGCTGCGGCAGCGACGGTGACGAACGCAATGCAAGAGAGGGGAGAGGTGCGAGCGCTGCAACAGTTGCAGAGAGGATATGCGGCAACGACGGTACAGGCAGAATGCCTGTCGATCGACGGTGCCCCGGGCGTGGCGCTCATGCTAGATGGCGAGATTACCGCGCTGCTCGATGTCTCGAGCAGCGGCGGCCGGATCGTGACGCTGCGTATTGTCACGCGCGCCGCGCATCTTCAGACCGTGCGCCGCAATTTCGGTTTACCGGCCGTCCTGCAGATACTTAACGAAATCCGCCGGCACGCATGGCTTTCACCGCAACGCGCTTCAATTGCGGTGTGCGGCGACTTCCCAGTTGATATCGACGCATAGCACCTGCATACCGCGCGGTGTCTGAGCGGCAATCGATGCGGTCACACACAGGTGCGCTTCGTTGATCGAAAGATAAGGCGGCGTGAGATGCACCTGACCCGGCGTGCGCATCGCACCGATGAAATA
This sequence comes from Paraburkholderia sp., assembly GCF_026225065.1. Taxonomy (GTDB): domain Bacteria; phylum Pseudomonadota; class Gammaproteobacteria; order Burkholderiales; family Burkholderiaceae; genus Paraburkholderia. The sequence goes on from NZ_JAMFSB010000190.1 coordinate 13,063, forward strand.
CGGTCGACGCTCCCAGCTCGCGCCTTCCGAATGCAGCAACGGACGGAAACGCTTGGCCCGTTGCGATGCGCGTCCTGGCGGCAACACGTTGTCGCCGATCTGCCGTCCCGAGCCGTCCAGCACGAAACAGCGCGCGGTTTCACCGAGCGCGAGCAGCGGCGCCGTGGCCTTAGCGACTGATTCACCGGCCACCAGCATCGCGCTCGCGGTTTCGAGCGCTTTGGCATACGGCGCAAGCCGGGCCGCCTGGGCCCGTTCGCGTGCGCCGACCCGTTCGCGCAACGCGGCCGACAACGCATCCATCAAACCGGCCGCTGCCTGCGGCTGCACCGGCTCGACGCTTGGTCCGGCGAAATAGGCGCCTTGCACAAAATCCACGTTGCATTCGAGCGCAATCAGCGCGTCGCGCTCGGTGGACAAGCCGCCCATCAGCACCAGCTGTCCCGACTCGTGCAGCAGCGACACGAGCCCCGGCAGCACGCGCTCGATATGCGAATGCTCGCTTGCCTGCGCCAAGATGCAGCGGTCGAGCGTGACGATATCGGGCCGCAGGTTCCAGACGCGGTCGATATTCGAGTGTTTGGCGCCGAAGCCGTCCAGCGCGATCAGAAAGCCCGATTTGCGCAGCGCGTCGACGATCTCGGCGAAACGTGTGGTCTCGCCGCCGGCCTGCTCCGACACCTCCAGCACCACGCGTTGCGGCGGCAGGCCTAGAGCCTTGAGGCCGGCCAGCAGCGCGTCGCCGTAGCTGGTATCCATCAGCGCGGCCGGATGCAGGCTCAGGAAGAGCCACTCGTCGTGGCTCTCGAACGCGTTGAAGTTGCCCAGATGCAGCGATTCGGCGAGCCGTCCGAGTTCGAGCAGATCGCCGCGCCGCGCGGCCTGGGTGAACACTTCGTGCGACGGCACCTGCTTGGCATGTTCGTCGTGAGCGCGCAGCGAGGCGTGATAGCCGATGGCGCGCCGGTGCGATACGGAAAACACCGGCTGGAACACGCTGAACACCGTGTAGCCGCCGTACAGGACGGTGCGCCGGGAGCCTTCGTCGCCCGCCATCGGGCGTGGGGGCTGGAAGCCGGGAGGATCGAGTTCGATCATGCTCATCATGTGTCAGTCGTGTGAAGGATGGCGGCGCAGTGGCACGCCTAAGCGGCCAGTTTACAGGATAGGCGAGCAAGAACCATGCACGCGGGGGAATTAGCCTTCCAGCGTTGCCGAGGGCTCATTGTGCGCCGTGAGGTGCGTTGCGGCTACGCCGCGCACAGTCGTGGTGCGCCGCGCGCCCCGTCGCGGGTCGAACGCGGAGCCGTGCAGACCGTTGCCAGGCGGCCATGCGGGCCACCTGGCGCCGAGCGTTTTCAGGTCCGCTCGGACGGGTCGGTTTTCTTCGCTGTGCGACGGATGTCGGCCGCCAGTTGCGCAAAGATCCACGACGAGCAGGCGGTCATGATGCCGACGCACAGGAACGTCGCATGGAAGGCCGGCAGCGAATTCGCTGCGGTCACCTTGTGGATCAGCCCGGTGAACGTTGCGAGCAAGGCGCCTGCACAGGTGACGCCGAGACTCATCGACAGCATCTGCACTAGCGAAAACAGGCTGTTGCCGCTGCTCGCGCCGCCGGTGCCGAGATCCTTGAGCGTGAGGGTGTTCATCGCGGTGAACTGCATGGAGTTCACCGCGCCGAACAACGCGAGTTGTACGAGCCGCAGCCACAGCGGCTGGGCCAGGGTGGTCAGTCCGAAGCTGGCCATGGCGAGGCCCACCAGCACGGTATTGGTGACCAGCACGCGCCGATAGCCGTATTTCATGATCAGCGTCGTGACGAGCCGTTTGGACGTCATGCCGGCTGCGGCGACAGGCAGCATCATCAGGCCGGCTTCGAATGCGCTGTAGCCCAGGCTCACCTGCAGCAGCAATGGAATCAGATACGGCATTGCGCCGCCGCCGATCCGCGCAAACAGATTGCCGAGCAGGCCGACGCTGAATGTATGGATCTTGAACAGATCGAGCGAGAACAGCGGATGTGGATCGCGCACGGCATGCAGCCCGTAGGCGACGAAGCAGGCGAGGCTCAGCACCAGCAGCACGAGTACGGTGGCTTGCTGGATACCAAGCTCGGTGCGGCCATCGAGTGCGAACGAGATGGCCACCATGCCGACCACCAGGAACACGTATCCCTTGATGTCGAACTTCGCGGTGTCGGGGTTACGGCTGTCCTGCATGAAAATGAAGGTCGCAATGCAGCCGATCACCCCCACCGGCACATTGATCAGGAAGATCCAGTGCCACGAGGCAATCTTGACGAGCCAGCCGCCGAGCGTCGGGCCGATCAGCGGTCCTATCAGTCCAGGAATCGCGACAAACGACAAGGCGGCCAGATAGCGTTCGGCGGGGAACGTGCGCAGCACGGCGAGGCGCCCGACTGGCAGCAGCATGGCGCCACCCACTCCCTGCATCACGCGGTACAGCACCAGTTGATTGAGCGTTTGCGCATTCGCGCACAGCAGCGAGCCGATGGCAAACACCAGGATCGCGCTGAAGAACACCTTGCGTGTGCCGAGCTTGTCCGCGAGCCAGCCGGACACCGGGATCATCACGGCCATTGTCAGCGAGTAGGCGATCACCACCGATTGCATCCGCAGCGGCAGCTCGCCGAGACTCGTCGCCATGGCCGGCAGCGCCGTGTTGACGATGGTCGAGTCAAGGGTCTGCATGAAGAAACCGGTGGCGACGAGCCACAGCATCACGGTGAGTGAGCGTGCGGTTGGCTGGGGGGCGGTGGGGGCGGGTGTTGTGGCGGCGTTCGGCGGATTCGACATGGAGGGCGGCTGCTCGCGCGCACCGGACGGGCTGTGGAGTGCTCATTTTAGGGAAATCTGCGCGGCCGTGCAGCAGGGTTTGCAGCTTGGGAGGGCGCTTTGCCCTCTGCCTGTGTCCGGCTCACGGCTCGAGCCGGGCCGCCGCGTCGAAAAAAGCCTGTGCGCGCGGATCGCTCGTGTATGCGGCGTTGATGCGAATCCATGGGCTGACCTCGGCGTTCGGCCGGAAGTAGCTGCCTGGCGCGACGGTGACGCCGAGTGGCGCTCCGCATTCGACGAGCCGCATGGAATCGGCGATATGCGGCACGCGCGCCCACACGAACTTGCCGCCGAGCGGCGTCTCGAACACCTCCCAGCCGCTCGCCTCGAGTGCCTGCACGGCAGCGCCGAGCGCGTCGCGCATGCGGCGACGCAGTCTTTCGAGGTACTTGCGATAGGCGCCGCGTTCGAGCATGGCGACGGCCACCGCTTCGGCAAAGCGCGAACCGCCGATGCTCGTGAGCATCTTGATGTCGGCGAGATCCTTGATGGTCGCGTTGTCGGCGACCACATAGCCGATTCGCAGCGACGACGACAGCGTCTTCGACAGGCCGCCCACATAGATCACGTGTTCGAGTTGGTCGAGGGTGGCGAGGCGGTCGGTGACGTCGGTCTGGAAGTCGGCGTAGATGTCGTCTTCGATGATGCGGAAGTCGTGCTCGCGGGCGAGTTGCAGCAGCCTGAACGCGACGGGCGGCGCGATGGTCGTGCCGGTGGGGTTGTGAAACAGGCTGTTGACGAAGAACAGCTTCGGCCGATGGATACGCAGTTGCGCCTGCAGGACGTCGAGATCGGGGCCGGTGCGGGTGCGCGGAATGCCGACCAGCTTCACTCCGTGCAGCTTCAGCAGGCCGTACAGGTTGTAGTAGCCGGGGTCCTCGACAAACATCGTGTCACCGGCTTTGAGCATGTAGCGCATCAGCAGGTCGAGCGCCTGGCTTGCGCCGTTGGTGATGAGGATCTGCGAGGCGTCCGCCTCGATGCCGAGTTGCCCAAGGCGGCTTTGCAGATGCTCGCGCAGCGTCGGGTTGCCGAGCTGCGTCGCATAGTCGACGAGGCTCGAGTGGTCCGTTCGAGAGACGTGGCGAATCGCCTGGCCGAGGGCGTCCATGTCGCGCCAGGCCTCGGGGATAAAGCCGCTGCCGAGCTTGAGCGACTCGCCCGGGTGGTTGAACTGCTGCAGGATGTGCACCGCTTCATCTTCGGCGCGGCGCGGGTCCGAGCTGCCTTGCGCGCCGCTCGCATTGCGCTGCCGCTCGGCGACATAGAAGCCCGAGCCGGGGCGCGAATCGAGGTAGCCGAGCGAGACCAGCCGGTCGTATGCCTCGATGACCGGGAAGCGGCTCACCTCATGATCGGCCGAGAACTGACGGATCGACGGCAGCCTGGCGCCCGGATGGGCGGAGCGCGAGCGGATCCACGTCGTGACGCCGGTGACGATCTGGTCGGTCAGCGGCACACCGTTATCGCGGTCGAGTTCAATGTCGAGTTTCATGATCTCTCGTGCATAAGATGCCGGTAAGGCGAGACCTGATAGGTGACACTCGGGCAACTGTCAGGTTTTTCCACTGCACAGTTCCGTAGAAACTGTTCGGAACTGTGCATGGGGTTTACATCATCGCACGGCAATAATGAGTCAACCAGAGAAGCCGTTCAAGGAGTAATGCGATGCGTGAAATCCGAACTTTCGAACTCGATCACGGTGAGCCGGCAACGGCCTGGCGTGTAGCGCGGCCGCTTATGTTGCAGGTGATGGCGGGGCAGGTCTGGTTGACCGTGGAAGGTGATCTGCGGGACTATTGGCTTTCGTCCGGTGAGACCTTCGAACTCAAGCGCGGCGCACGCGTGTGGGTGAGCGCGGGGCAGGGTGGCGCGCGGCTGGCGCTGGCTTTCGCGAGTGGTGCGGCGGGTGCGCGGGTGCGGCCTGCTGTGGGGACGGCACGGATGTCCCTCCGGAGTTGGGTGCCGCGTTGGATGCAGACCATCTGAAGGATGCGCTCACTACTCCGCTTCGTAATCCCCGATATACCGCGCCCGCGGACGAATCAGGCGCCCATCCGCGATCTGTTCCATCGCGTGCGCAATCCACCCCACTACCCGGCCAACCGCGAACAGCGTGAACGCGGAGCCTGCAGGCAAGCCCAATACCCGCTCAATTGATGCGAGCGCGTAGTCGAGCGTCGGCTCCGCGCCGCTCGTCTCGCGCACCGCGCGAGCGAGCGCATGGACCTCGGCAATCGGCGAGCGAGCCGGCGCACACTCCGTCAATAACTCCAGCAAGACGCGCGCACGCGGATCGCCGTGCGGATAAAGAGTGTGCCCGAAGCCGGACAGGATGGCGCCGTAGCCACCTTGCTCGTCGCGGGCGAGGCGGGTGGCCAGGAAGCGATCAAGATGCGGTGCGCGGGCTGCTTCGTCAAATAGCGCCGCGACGCGCACGGTCTCGCCGCCGTGACGTGGTCCCGACAGTGCTGCGAGACCTCCCGCCACCGCGCCGAACAGGTGAGTGCCGGTCGAGGTGATGCAGCGCACCGTGAACGTCGACGCGTTCAACTCATGATCGGCACAGGCCACCAGCGCGGCACGCAGCACACCCATTTGCTGACGGTTACGGATGCCCCAGGCGGCGGCGAGTTGCCTGTGCATGGGTTCATTCGACGCTGCCGCCGAGATCATCGACGCCGCCAGCAGACGCATCACCGTGCAAGCGGTATCGAGTTGCGCGTCGCGGCCTTGCGCCCAGACCCGTGGCATTTGTGCGGCGGCGGCAGGCAACAGCACCAGCGCGCGGTCGAGCGGTGTGCTGTCACCCCACAACTTCAGCCATGCGGCCCATTGCGCCGCGCCAAGCGGCGCCGGCGGCGCTTCGGCAAGACGCCGCGGGCTGCACTCCCACAACAGCGCCGCGACTTCTTCGAGCGATGCCGTGCGTGCCAGCTCGACGGCGTCGTGGCCGCGATAAAGCAGGCGGCCGTCCGCAATCAACGTGATTGACGACTCGAGCACCGGCACACCCCAGTCGAGCACTTTCTGAGCTACCTTGCCGGCACGCTTGCCGTCTGCCTTGCGGTGCGCGAGCCGCCGCACTTCGGCCGCATCGTAGAGCCGGTGTTTGCCGTGCGCATCCGGTGACGAATGCAGCATGCCGCGGCTCACATACGCATAGAGCGTTGGCACGCTGACGCCGAGCAGCGCGGCCGCTTCGGTGGCGGTGAGTGTGGTGGCCATGGGTATAAGGACGTGAATAAACCGGAGAAATCAATATATGTTGATTATCTTAATCAAGATTGATTGTGAGAGGGTGGAATTTTAGACTCGGGTCAGTTCCTCCTTCAACTTCATCGCGCCGCTTAAGGGCCTCCCGCTTATGACACCTCACCTCGCACTCGATCATCTTTGGACCGCGGCCGGTTGCGATGCCGCGGCGCTCGACGCCGTCACGCTGACCGGCGAGGACCCCGGTCTGCCCTCCGTGTACCGCGTCGGCACGCTCGCAACCGCCACGATCGCGGCGATGGGTCTCGCCGCAGCCGAATGCTTCCGACTGCGCACCGGTTGCCGGCAGCGCGTCGACGTGGACATGCGGCGTGCGCTGGCCGCGTTTCGCAGCGAGCGGTATCTGCGCATCGACGACGGGCCGCCGCCCGCCTTGCGCGATCCGGTGATGGGTTTCTACGCGACGCGCGACGGTCGTTGGATTCAGCTGCACACCAACTTCCCGCATCATCTGGCCGGCATCCTGAAGGTGCTGGGCTGCGCCAATGATCGCGCTGCGGTAGCCGAGGCGATTCGCGGCTGGGACGGCGCGGCGCTGGATCAGACGCTCGCCGACGCTGGCCTGTGTGCCGCACTGATCCGTTCGCCGCGCGAATGGGCAGCACTCGAGCAGGCTCGGGCGATTGCCGATCTGCCGCTCTTCGAGATCAAGCGTATCGGCGATGCGCCGCCCGAACCGGCTGGGCGCGGCGGCGCCGACCGGCCACTGGCGGGCGCACGCGTGCTCGACCTGTCGCGGATCATCGCGGGTCCGGTGGCGGGGCGCGCACTTGCGCAGCATGGCGCGCAGGTGCTGCTGGTCAACGGCCCGCACTTGCCGAATATCGCGCCACTCGTGATCGACAACGGACGCGGCAAGCGCTCCACCATTGTCGATCTGCGTAGTGAGGCTGGGCGCAACCAGTTGCGCGCGCTGGTGGGCGACGCCGATGTGTTCCAGCAGGCTTACCGGCCGGGAGCGGTCGCCGGGTTCGGTTTCACGCCCGAAGCACTGGCGCAGGTGCGGCCTGGGATCGTGTACGTGTCCATTTCCGCGTACGGTCACACCGGGCCGTGGGCGCAGCGACGCGGCTTCGACAGCCTCGTGCAATCCGCGAGCGGCATTGCGTGGACCGAGAGCCGCGCGGCGGGCACGGATGAACCGAAGCATCTGCCGTGTCAGGCGCTCGATCACGCGACCGGCTATCTGGCGGCGTTCGGTGCGATGGTCGCGCTCGCGCGCCGGGCCACTGAAGGCGGGAGCTGGCACGTGCGCGTGTCGCTCGCGCAGACTGGGCGCTGGCTGCAATCGATGGGACAGGTCGAAGACGGCCGGCGTGCGCCCGAGGTCGGCGCCGAAGATCTGCAGGACTGCATGGAGACTATGGACTCGCCGTTCGGCCGTGTGCGTGGCACGTTGCCCGCCGAGCGTCTGTCGGAGACGCCACCGTTTTTCGGCCGCCCGCCAGTGCCGATCGGCACCGACGAAGCAAGCTGGCTGGCCTGATGAGCCCGCTATTTATGGGCGTGAGCGGCTACTTGCGCAACTCGGCGACGAAATCGTAGTAATCGTTGCGGCAATAGGTGTCGGTCAGTTCGATCGCGCGTTGATCGGCGGTGTAGCCGACGCGCGTGATCAGCAGCAGCGCCTCATTAGGCGCAATGCTCATCTGCTGCGCAATCTCGTCGCTGGCGTTGACGGCGCGAAAATGTTGCAGTGCGCGCACGATCCCGAGACCGCGCTGCTCGAGATAGCTGTACAGCGAGTCGCCGATGGCTTGCGGATCCGGTATCACTGCGGCCGGGAACGTCGAGTTTTCAACCGCCATCACGATACCGTCCGCGAGGCGCAGGCGCCGCAGACGCGTCACCGCCGCCGCCGGCGACAAACCCAGTTGAATGACCTCGTCGCGATTGGCAGGCAGGATCTCGCGCGAGATCCATTCTGAGCTCGGACTAAAGCCGCGTCGCCGCAGCATTTCGCTGAAGCTCGACAGGCGTGAGAGCGGATCTTCATAGCGTGGCGTGATAAAGCTGCCCGCGCCCTGAGTGCGGCGGATCAACCCCTGTTCGACCAAGAGCGCAATTGCCTTGCGCGCGGTGATCCGCGACACACCGAGCGCGTCGGACAGCACCCGCTCGGACGGCAGCGCCTCGCCTGCGTTCCAGCGGTTTTCATGAATCGCGTTGCCGAGCTTGCGAGCGAGTTGCAGATAAAGTGGCGTATCGTTTTCCGGGTCCGGGCGCAGATCGCGCCAGCGGTCTTCCGAGGCAGAGTTCATGTGGCAGACGCAAGAAGGGCAAGCGGCAATTCTATGACATTGGCGCGCTGTGTTATAGCGGGCTTTTGCCTGGGGGGCGATTTGACGATCTGCAAGCAGATAAACTGGTGAGAACTGGGGTCCCTCGGAAATGGGCGACCTTAACCCGCTGTCCGCAGTCGTATGAAGCCGGCCGTCCTTAAACAGCTGTCCTTAAACAGCCGTCCGCAGCCTTCCGCAGCCGGTCGCCCGCAATCGAAGGAGAACGCATGACGATCGATATCGCCACAGTGAGCTTGCCTGACGGCGAGCATATACCGAAGCTGGGCCAGGGCACCTGGGAGATGGGCGAGCAGCCCGCGCGCCGCGCCGCGGAGATCGCGGCGATACGCGCCGGCGTCGAACTCGGCATGACGCTTGTCGATACCGCCGAGATGTACGGCGACGGCGCGACGGAAAGCCTGCTTGGCGAGGCGCTTGGCGGATTGCGCGAGCGCGTGTTCCTCGTCAGCAAGGTTTATCCGCACAACGCCAGTCGGCGCGGCGTGCAGACGGCCTGCGAAAAGAGCCTGAAGCGGTTGAAGACTGACCACCTCGATCTGTATCTGCTGCATTGGCGCGGTTCGGTGCCGTTGGAAGAGACGGTTGCAGGTTTCGAAGCCTTGCGGCAGGCCGGCAAGATTCGTCATTGGGGTGTCAGTAACTTCGACACCGACGATATGGATGAACTGATGACGGTGCCGGGCGGCGACGCCTGCGCGACCAATCAGATTCTCTATAACGTCGCGCGACGCGGGCCGGAATACGACCTGCTGCCATGGCTTGCTGCCCACGACATGCCGGCGATGGCATACAGTCCGGTGGATCACGCGCGCCTGCCGAAACGCTCGGCGCTCGACGACATTGCCGATGCGCGTGGCGTCTCGGTGTTTCAGGTGGCGCTCGCGTGGGTGCTGCAACAGTCTGGCGTGTTCGCGATCCCGAAAGCAGGAAGCGCCGAACATGTACGCGACAATCAGCGCGCGCTGGAACTGCGACTGGACGCCGGCGAATGCGCGGCCATCGACGCGTACTTCAAACCGCCGCGAAGCAAACGGCCGCTTGAGATGCTCTGAGCGTGATTTGGATTTGGCAGCGCCTTTCGTTCTGGCGCGAGTCGGGCCTCCTGTGATCAGGTGCGGCCATGACGCCGGTGGACCAGGCCGAATACGGTGACTCCGGCTGGCATACGCCCAAGCGATTCTTCGTTTACCTGAGCAGCGTCGCTGACGAAATCGTTGATGACTCGCTCCCGGCTGTGGCGGTGACGCTCGACCGGGGGATCGAGACGCCACCGCCTACACTCGCCGGGAAGGGCTGCCGCGACGGAGCACGGCCCGCGGGATAGGAACGGCTCGGGGGTGCCGTTCCTTGGATCTAACGTCCATTCCCGCCGCTACCTCCGCTACCTCCGCCACTGCCGCTTCCACCCTTGCCTCCGTGGCCGCCATTGCCGAAACCTCCGCCAAGGCCTCCGCCGAAGCCGCCACCGAAGCCGCCAAACCCACCGCTGGGACCGCTGCCGCAACCGCAACCGCTGCCAAAGCCACCACCGAAACCGCCGCCGGGGCCACTACCTCCGCCGCCTGGACCACTACCGCCGCCTCCCGGGCC
>NZ_JAMFSB010000191.1 GCF_026225065.1 Paraburkholderia sp.
GGCTGTCGGCGCCGCGCCGTCGCCGGTAGTCGTCGCGGAACTCGCCAATCATTTCTTCGACGCCGGTGTAGATGTCTGCGCAGTCGAATGCAGTAATACCTGCGTCGTAATAGGCACCCATGTCGGCAATCGCGGCGGCGCGATCCACGCTGCCATGGTCACCGGCGAGTTGCCAACCGCCTTTGAGAATACGTGAGATCGAGTAGCCTGGCGCCAGCTCGATGCGCTGCATCTTTGTCATTCAGAGTCCTTATCAATTATTTTGACCGCGGTCGTATCCACGTGCCGGAACGTGCGTTTGCCGAGCCGCGAAATGCGAAAGCGCGATGGGCAGTTGGGATCGGGACAGGCCACTTCGGCATCGGTCGACATCCAGTCATGCGGATCCGTGGCGCGCTGCTTGGCCGGCAGCAGTGGCAGCAGCGCTGCAAGCGAATAAATTGAAAATGCTTGCCCGGGCGGCAAGTGCAGCATCTCTCCATGCAGCTCGAAATAATCGCCGACGCGTGCACCGCAGTAAAGTTTTGCACCCTCCGGGGCGACGACTTCGACGCGCAGATCGTAGAGTTCGAACGAGGGCGCATGCGCGCGCTCGTCATGAGTGTGAGAGGTCATGGCTCAGGGGTTCGGTGGCGTGACCGATAGAATGATTTCGGTGGGAGTGGTGGATCCGTTGCGATACCGGTGTGGCAACCGGGAGTCGAACGAAATGCTTTCGCCGGCCGCCACCTGGTACTCGATGCCGTCGATCTGCGCGATGAGCTCGCCCGCGATGACGTAGACGCATTCCGAGGACGAATGGCTACGCGGCTCGTCTGCGGAGATTTCGCCCGGTTGTAATACGGCGCGCAGCACTTCGAGCTGTCCGTTGCCGGCAGTCAGGCGCTCGTAGCCGACGCGACCCTTCGGCGCAATCAGTCTCGAGCGGTTGCCCGGGCGGCTGATCCAGACGGCGGGTGCAAGCGTTTGAGCGAACAGCGAGGCGACCGATTCGCCAAATACACCCGCCAGACGTCGCATCGTTTCGAGGCTTGGATCGGTCACCGACCGCTCGATCTGGCTGAGCAGGGTGGGTGAGACATCCGCGAGACTCGCCAGCTGACGCAGCGACATGCCGCGCGCGGTTCGCAATTCCTTGAGTCGTTCACCAATCAATTTGAGGCCTCATATCGTGCAACTGAGTCGTACATTGGTGTGGAGTATAGGTGCACAAAATTGGCTCGTCAATTTTGCCTTGGCCGTCTTCGGCCACCTCCACTCAAAACCGAATATGCTCGCTATTTTGCACATAACCAGGGGTTTACCTAACCCGTTCGAACGAGAAATTGTTTTTGACTCACTTGAAATGTTGTGCACTGTGGATGCACACTTTGCCTCCAGTAGTGCAGTGTAACTTTACGTGGAGCATCGGTCATGGCACAAGATCCCGGGACGGGCGGCGCGCCCCGTTATATGTATCGATGGTTATTGGCGGTTCCTTTCGTATGGCAGGCGGGGCTCGCGCCTGTCATCAACGGGGTGTCGTGGGCGCCATTCGGGCTGCCCTTTCCCATGCTGTGGCAACTGGCGGGAATCGTGCTGACGAGCGTGCTGATCGCGATTGTGTTCCGCCTCGATCGTGCCCATGGCGTCGAGCGTGAGGAGGCGGCGTTCATTGCGGCGACGTCGGGTTCAGCAGGAGAGCCACGATGAAGCTCGGCATCGTTGTGGTGATTCTGCTTGCCACGCTGACCGGCGCGGTGGGCTATGGCCGTCGCACCCGGAAAGGGCATACGTTGTCTGACTGGGCGGTGGGCGGTCGCAGCCTGGGCGCGGTCATCTTCTGGTTCATGAACGCGGGCGAGGTGTACACGACATTTGCTGTGCTCGGCATCTCCGGCTACGCATGGGCGCTAGGCGCGCCTGCGTATCTTGCCTTCTGTTCGGTGTCGATGAGCTATGCGATCGGCTACTGGCTGATGCCGAAGATCTGGCGCGCCGGTCGCACCCGTCAACTCGTTACCCAGGCCGACTTCTTCGCTGCCCGCTACGACGCAACCTGGCTCGGTGTCCTGACGGGCGTGATCGGCATCGCTTCGCTGATCGTCTATGTGCAGATCCAGCTGGTCAGCCTGGGCTTGATTGTTCAGTTGACCCTGGATGACCTGATCTCCACGCAGACGGCCACACTGATTGCGGGGCTGCTGATGATCACGTTCGTGTTCGTCGCGGGAGTGCGCTCCGCAGCATTTGCCGCCGGCGTCAAGGACGTGCTGATGATCGTGGTTGTCGTGCTGTTGAGCGCGACGGTAGCGGGCAAAGTCGGCGCAGCATCGATGCTGGATATCTTTCAGATGGCCGAGGTTCGGCATCCAGGTATTGGCAGATTCCCTGGTCTGGATCCTACGTCACCCACTACCGCGATCTGGTTGATGACATCGTCGATCAACATCGCACTTGGCAACTGGGTCTTCCCTCATCTGTTCCAGATGTCGTATACGGCGCAAAGCGCTACCGCCATCCGGCGTAATGCGATCTGGCAACCGCTTTATTCGCTCGCCTACTTCTTCATCATTCTGCTTGGCTTCGCTGCGTTGCTGGCCGGCACGCATCCGCCCGGCAACAACCTCAACGCGGCCTTGCTGCAGTTCATCTCGCAGCGCTATTCCGCGCCCATCGTGGGCCTCGTGGCGGGCACCGGATTCTTGCTGGCTCTCGCGCCTGGCGCGCTGCTTCTGCTGACTGCTGGATCGATCTTCAGCCGCAACGTGGTCGCGCCGTTCCTTCCGGGTCTGAAGGACAGCACGCTTCTGGTGATTTCCCGCGGCGCGCTCACGGTGTTCGCTGGGATCGCCGTGTGGTTGTCGATCAGCCAGAAAGGCTCGCTCGTCAAGATTCTACTCGACGCCTATTCGGCAATCGGGATGCTTGCGCCCGGTGTCTTCCTTGGGTTCATGTGGAAGAGGACCACTGCGGCTGGTGTGCTTGCGGGTCTCGCGGCCGGCTTTATTGCGCTGCTTGCGCCGTTTGCGGCGCACTACTGGGATGCCATCGCCCCTCAATGCGAGCCCGGACTGATCGCGATGGCCATCAACGCCGCGACGGTTGTGCTCGTCAGTCTGGCCACGCGGCTGCCTGACCGGCATGCGGTGTCGCTCGGCGTTGCGCTTGAGCATGCTGCGAGCGAGCAATCGTCTGTCTGACAAAACCTCTTCGAATGGCAGCCCCCTTTACCTGGAGATCCTGATGAAAAAGAGCAGTATCTGTCTTGCCGTGCTCATGGCGCTACCGGCGCTGGCCGCGGCCCAGAGCAGCGTGACGTTGTACGGGTTGGTCGATTCGGGCCTGACGTTCGTCAACAATACCGGCAAGGGTCATGTCGTCGAAGCGGACACCTGCGGGCCGCCGAGTTGCAACCTCTGGGGCCTGAAGGGCAAGGAAGAACTGGGTGGCGGCACATCTGCGATCTTCACACTCGAGAATGGCTTTAACATCCAGAACGGCAAACTCGGACAGGGCGGCACGGAATTCGGGCGGCAGGCTTTCGTGGGACTCACCAACGATCAATGGGGCACGGTGACGCTTGGACGTCAGTATGATCCGCCCTCGTTGACGGTCGGCTACTTTCCGTCCAGCAATAATTTTGCCACTGGCTACGGGGCGCACTTCGGCGATCTCGACAATCTGAACCAGTCGATCCGCTTCAACAACGCCGTCAAGTACGTGAGCCCGACGTGGGGCGGCTTGCGTGTGGAAGGAATGTTCAGCCTGGGCGGCGTGGCGGGTAATTTTTCGACGAATCGCGTCTGGTCGCTGGCCGCCGCGTATAACAACGGGCCGTTCGCGGTGGCCGCAGGCTATCTGGACATTCAGAATCCTGCGACGAACGCTGGCGGGACCGGCGGCGTCTACGCATCCAATGGCAACTACGTCGGCTCATTGAACGACTACGTCGGGCTGCAGGACGCCAGTTCGATGAAGGTGTTCACGATTGGCGGTTCGTATTCGATCGGTCAGGCAACGCTGGCGTTGAACTACTCGCACACGGACCTGGAAAACAGCCAGTACTTTGTCATCAACGGTTTCGCCGGTGCCGGAAGCGGTAACGACTTCAAGATGGATGCCTACGAAGCCAGCGCAACCTACAGGGTCACGCCTTCGTTGCTGTTAGGCGCGGCCTACATCTACAACGCAGGGAAGGCCGACTACCAGAACCTGAAGCCGGACTTCCAGCAGGTGAACCTGGGGGTGACGTACGCGCTTTCAAAGCGCACCAGCCTCTATGCGATTGCGATCGTTCAGAAGGCTGGCGGCGATGGCATAGCTCCGGTGTTCGACGCGGATGGTGCGGTAGTGGGGCGTACAGCGATTGCCGAAATTCCTGGGGCCGGTTATGACTCCAGCACCTCGAAGCAACTGCTGATGTCCGTGGGGATGTATCACGCCTTTTGAGCTGCGCAGGCATCAAACCTGTCAGGGGGTGTCAAACATACACTCCCTGGTGGATTTAACTCCAGTTGTCTCGCCGCTCAACGCCTGACGATCATTCCGTACTGCGACATATCTTCAACTGTTCACATACCGAAGCTTGCTCAGCCTCCCGACGTTTGAACATCCGTTGACGTGTGCTGCGACCCGCAGTCCCGGGCGTATTTCTCATTCAGGCGAGCTCGCATCACAGGAATACCCGGGGAATAGTTCCCCGTACTAGGCCAATACCCGACTGACTCGAGTTCGGCCAGTTCACGCGACAGGTCAGCCTGGGTCAGCTGTCCGTGCGCCGGTGTGAACGGATAGTCGGCACGCACTACCACTTCGCTGAGCACAAAACTGTTTTCTTGCCTTTACAACAGTCGTAGGGCCGTTGGAAGGGCGCTGACTTTCTGGAGACTAATGCGCCTGCGTCATCCGTTTTACGCTTCCCGTTGCCCCGCTTGCCGACGTAGCGCCGCAACGAACGTCTCGGCTTTCCATGACTCCCGCAGCGCCCGTGCGAACAACATTTGCTGGCTTTCCGGCGCAAGACCGCCTATCGGCGGATCACTATCAAGGTTGGTAGGAAACGGATACCCCTCAGCACTCGACGCAATGACCGCATCGGCTTCAGCTTCGCTCAACCTGCGGGTCACGAGTTGATCGAGCAAAACGGGATATAGCACTTCACACATCCTCGTGCGATCCAGCGATTCCATTGCACGGCCATAATCCGAGGAAATCTGCAACAGATTCGCCATGCGTTGAACGTTTGCCGTGCGGTTCGCCCCGGCCGCATGAAAAAGGGCAGGACTAAAGAAAATCACATCGCCTTTCTCGAGAGGCAACTGAACGTAGTTCGCCTCGAAGTACTCTCGAAATTCCGGGCGCCGCCACGCAAGATAGCCTTGCGCGTAGCGCTGCGAGAACGGCAACAGCTTGGTGGGTCCGCTTTCCACCGGCATATCACTGTGTGCGACCGCGCCTTGCAGTGTCAGGAAGGGCGACATCGTATGGACGTGTGCCGGATAGCGTTCGGCTTCTGCTACGGTCTGGAATCCCAGATGGTAGTCGCGATGCGCCTGTTGCGCGTCGCCGCCGGGACGTACGACGTTCACCTGCGACGTCACCTGGAAACAGGGGCCTAGCCATGCTTGCGCCGCAGCAACCAGCACGGGGTTGGCGTAGTAACGGGCAAACACGGACGGGGCGCGCAAGCAAAGCTTTTGCTGCGCATTCCATATCCTGTCGTTGGCTCCCGCCTTGGCAAAATGATCGGCTGCCGCGCTCCCGGCTTCTCGCTCGTCGTGGATGATCGCGTCGAAGACCGCCGTTGCATCGTCGATTGGCGTGGTGTCGGGAAAGGCGCGCTTCAATACAAGCACGCCTGCGCCATGTTCCAGAATGTCGGCCCACTCGAGTTGCAGCTCCGTGCGCCGCGCCGCATCCTCAAGCACCCCGCTTAACCGGCTGCAATCGTAGAACGGCACGTTCTCCCGTGTTTCGTCTGCGTATTCGGTTCGAACCGCAGCGCGCCCATCGTGCAATACGGTGACAAAGTCGCGAAGCGAACAATCCTGTTCACGGTACGGTTTCCGGCGCCCGTCAACCGGGCGTAAGCGTTGCGTGTCCATATCTGTCTCCGATCCCTTGAAAGGGCACTCTTACACAAGGGTTGCTAATTGGTTTCCCTAACAATACTGCCGTTGCACTGGTCTGCGGTACCATAAACACATCAAAAACACCTCAAACGGAATCCATGTCCCGTCGCTTCCTGATGAAGGAAATCGCTCTGCAGGCCGGCGTTGGCCTCGCCACGGTCGACCGTGTGCTGAATGGCCGTCCAAACGTGCACGAGCGCAGCCGTCAACGGGTTCAACACGCGATCAAGGAACTGGAGAGGCAGCAGTTTCAATTGGCGGTCACCGGAAGAAAACTTGTCGTCGACGTCCTCGTGGAAGCGCCGAGCCGCTTCTGCGACGAGATACGCGAAGCGTTTGAATCGGAGCTTCCCACTCTACGCCCAGCCGTATTCAGGCCACGCTTCACGATGCAGGACACCATGACGACCGCGCAGGTGGTGGACGCACTGGAGGCGATGGGCCGCAGAGGCACGCATGCCGTGTTGCTCAAGGCACGCGACGTCCCTGAGGTGACGGACGCAATTGCCGCGCTGCGTCAACGAGGCATTCCCGTCGTGACGATCTTCACCGATATACCGCGATCGGCGCGTATCGCATACGCGGGTCTGGACAACCGGATGGCGGGCGCGACCGCTGCCTATCTGATCGGCCAGTGGCTGGCGCACTCACAGGGTAACGTCCTTGTGGCGATGAGCGATGACAGCTTCAGGGGCGAGGAAGAGCGTAAAGACAGCTTTCGCGATGAGCTGCACCGGCGCTATCCGAAACTGACTTTGGTCGACGCCAGTGGCGGCCACGGGCTCGACGCCCAGACTGAAGAGCGCGTGCGAAAAGCAATCGGCAGGAAAAAGGCCATCGCAGCGGTGTACTCGATGGGAGGGGGGAACGTCGCGATACTGCGCGCCCTGCATGGGATGGGAAAAGCGCCACAGTGCTTCATTGCGCATGATCTCGACAGGGACAACATTCGGCTGTTGCGCGATGGAAGCATTAGCGCAGTCTTACATCATGACCTGCGTCTGGATCTGCGCAACGCTTGCCACCAGATCATGCATTTCCACAAACTGCTGCCGGCGTCGGCCATCGGCGATTCATCGTCCGTGGTCGTGGTGACTCCGGCAAACATCCCACAGTACATAAACCGCCGTTTCGGCAATACACCGCAAGAATCCGCGATTGACCACGAGAGATGACCCGCCACGGACGACCCCTCGCAGTGCTCGTGCCCGGCACCGCGACACTGGTCTACTGGCCCCACGCGTACTGGATCTGCAGCCGGTTCTGGAAGAACTGCGAAGATTTCGCCGGCGACGTCTGGTATGCAAAGAAGTCTGTCACGTTCCACCCCTTCAGGCGTCCTGAGAAGTTGTACATGGCGTACACGAGGTATTCCGACTGGTCGAGATACGGCGTGCCCGGCGTGCTAATCAGGTGCATGAACGAGTAACCCGCGCCCAGCGTGAGGCTCTGGATCGGATTGCCACTAACCTCGACGCCATAAGCGGCGCCCGATCCCAGGTCCTGTGTGCTGGTGATGAACGGCTGGGCGAACAGCGGGCCTGAAGCGATGTTGTGTGCGTAAGGCGTCACCAGCGCACCGTTGAGGTAGGAGTGCGCGTCCGGCCGCGTGTAGTCGTAGTCGAGGTTGGCGTCGATCGAGTTGTGCTTCACGCCGAGCTGCAGCCCGTACACCTGGCTATGCACGTCGCCGAGCAAGCCAGCGGAGCCACCCTCGATCGCAACCTGTGCGCCCACATACGGCCTGAAGCTACCCTCGTTTGCGCTGATCCGGCCATCCGCATAGCCCATCTGCGTGTAGTCCATATAGTTGACGTACCACGCCTGCCCCTTGAGGTTGAGCGGGCCGACATTAAGGGTCCCCGCGCCGCCCGCACCATAGAATCCGCTCGTGCTCTCGTTGCCAATTTTCGACGCGGAATCGAAACTGGCGTTATACGTCGTCTGGTTGGTGAAGGAGCCACTGATCCACGACTCCCAGCGGAACATGCGGAAGGCCTGAATATAGTTGTCTTTGGTACCGTAGGTAGTCGATACACCCTGGAACAGTTGCGGCGCGATCCGATAGTCATACGGCGAAATGAACGGGATATCGAATTCCTGGTTGCCTGCCGTCACGCTAAAGAGCTGGTGCTGATACTTCACATAAGCCTCGCCGAGCTCGGTGAAAGTCGGCCCCAGGCTGCCGTCGATCCGCGACGGGTCGGATGGGTGAAACAGCGGGCGCGAGATATACCCGCTTGCGCCGAGAGAAAATCCATAGAGCGTTGCGGTCTGGTAGGCGAGCCCACCGCCATAGTTGATGGTGTTTTGGTTAAGACCTTTATTGAAGAAGGCGTTGTGAGCGGCAAAGTAAAACGTCCTGAAATCGCCGGAGAATTGCCCTTGCGTGAACATGTCGACAAGATCGTTCACCACGGGCGGCTGCGTGGCGTCTACAGTCTGAGCCGACGCATAAATTGGCATAACTAACATAAGCAGCTTGAGCGCGTCGCAGCTCAGCGCGCGAAGTGCTGAGTGCCTGGGTCTGATTTTCATGTTTTTATCCGCACAGCGATTGAAGGATGAGTGGCCCGTGAACAGCCCGCGTGGCATTCATGGGAACTGTCGGCAAAGTAACGAGCCAGAATCCCCCATGAGCGACGATTTCGCAGGATGAAAGTGCGGAGAAAAGCACTTTGTTTTCAATCGCTTGGAGACTTTTTCTTTTGAATGAAGGGGCTTTGGCGGACTGAGGACGGCCAGAGGTTCGCCGCAAGGCGCGCGCAGCACCGGCGTTGAACCCTCGTGGTGCATGGATGCGGTTGTATGCACAATTACGTTGAGCGCGTGTCGCTTCTATGGTGCAAACGCGTCGAAATACGAGTCCAGGAACGGCATGGGACTTGCTTAACTATGTCAGAAATTAAAAGTACGGCGCGACAGCAACGCTGTCGCGAAACGACAAGGTGCCAGCAGCCATGACCAGCGAATCCCTCAAGACGGCCCGCGCCAGAACGCGTGGCAATGTTCAACCCATCATTCGCGAAGACCGGACCTCGGTGCAGGCATTGTCGCGAGCGCTTTCGTTGCTGGAGATCCTCGCGGAAGACGACGACGGCTACAGGCTGGTCGATCTCGCGGAGCGTAGCGGATTGCCCGCGCCAACCATCCACCGGCTGCTGACGACCATGCAGCAGCGCCGCTTCGTTTCGTTCGAGGCAGACAAGAATCTTTGGCGAATCGGTGCGCAGTGCTTCTCGGTCGGTTCGGCCTTTGGTCCACGCCGCAACATGGTGGAACTGGCGACGCCCATCGTGCGCAGGCTGCGCGATCTGGCAGGCGAGACCGTCAACATTGGCGGGCTCGACCAGGATGAAATCCTGTTGATCCACCAGGTCGAGAGCAAGCAGATGATGCGGGCAATCTCGCGGCCGGGCAGTCGTTCGCCGCTAGCGAATACCGCGATGGGCAAGACCATCCTGGCGTGGCTGCCGCCCGCGCGGGCCACACAGATCATCCAGAACGGCGGTTTGCAGCGGCGCACGCCACAGTCGATCGTGCGAGGCACGGCGCTACACGATGCGCTGACAGATATCCGCCGGGCCGGCTATGCGATCGACAACGAAGAGACGGCGGTCGGTCTGCGCTGCGTCGCAGCCGCGGTGTTCAACGAGTTTGGCGTGGCAGTCGCGGCGATCTCGGTAGTCGGCCCGACGTTGCGCATCACCCACGAGCGGCTCGATAACCTGAGCTGGCATGTCATGCTCGCGGCCCGCGAAATCACGGCGGCCATGGGCGGCCGCTTGCCGAAGGAAATGGAAGAGATCCTGCGCATCAGGGCATCCCAGCCCCACCACTGAGCGATTCGTCCGGCGGCGAAGCGCCACCGGACGACACGCGCTACGGAACCCCGCTTAGAGCGCCGGCCACGGCATGTCGGCGACATACTCCCGCTGGTACTGCGCGCCGACATTGCAAAGCAGCGCATCGCTGCTGATCGGCCCGACCAGCTGGAAGCCGATCGGCATGCCATCCGGCGCAGGCGCGGCTGGCAGATTGAGCGCCGCACTTCCGGCCATGTTGACGAACGCGGTGAAAACGGCGTGGCCGCGCGGGCCGACCGTGCGGTTGTCGATTATGTTCGGAAACGCCTCGGACGCGGGCCACGGCATCGCCGCAGCGGACGGCGTCATGATCATGTCGTAGCTATCGAACACCTGCTCCAGCTCCCGCTTCAGCTTCGCAAACTGAGTCAGCGCTTCGTAGTACTGCGAAGCGGACAAGGCGGACCCGCTCGTGATGAGCTTGCGAATCTCGTCGCCGACCTGCGCTTCCCATCCATCGTGATAACCCATTAGCCACGACAAGCCCGTCTGGCTCACGACCGACCACGATTGACCGAGTGCGTCGATATCGAACGGCTCGCTGCCGACGTCGATCTCGTGGCCGAGCGACTCGAGGGCGCGGGCCGCCTGGGCGACGCTGTGAGCAATCGCAGGGTCGACTGGCGAACCGCCGAAGCTCGGTACGTAGAGAATGCGGCAGGGCGGAGGTGTCTGAGCTTCGAACGCATCTTCCTTCAACTGCGTGGACAGCGGATCGCGGCTATCGGGCAGGCCGATGATCCGCATCACGAGCCGCACGTCTTCGATCGTCCGTGCGATTGGCCCGACCACCTCGCAATCGTGCAGCACGGTGGCGAAGCCTTCGGCGCGCGCTACGCGTCCACGTGAGGGCTTGAGGCCCACGAGACCCGTATAAGACGCTGGGCGCCTGATCGAGCCGCCGCCATCGGTGGCGAGCGCGATCGGGCACAAGCCCGCGCTGACCGCTGCCACTGCGCCACCGCTGGAGCCACCCGGCGTCAACGCCAGATTCCACGGATTGCGCGTTGGCCCGAACAGCAGGTTGTCGGTATAGCCTTGCACCGTGAACTCGGGGCAATTAGTTTTGCCGAAGATCACCGCGCCCGCGGCCCTCAACCGTGCCACCGGTAGTTCATCGGCGTGCGGCATGAATTCCGAGTACAGGGCGCTGCCCCATGTCGAGCGCATGCCGCGCACCATCAAGTTGTCCTTGACGGTGATCGGCACACCATCGAGCTGACTGAGCGGCGTGCCCGCACGCCAGCGCGCCTCGCTCTCGTGTGCGGCCTGCAGGGCCCCGGCGGGATCGAGCGTCACCACCGCGTTGATCTGCGCATTGACCGCCTCGGTCCGAGCCACCACGCTATTGAATACATCGACCGGCGAGCAGGTGCCGCTGGCGTACGCTTCTGAAAGATCGGCGGCCGAGCGGGCCCACAGTCCATTTTGATTCGTCAAGATTCGCGCCCCGTCCGTCAAACACGCATGATCGCGGCGATCGGCATTTCTCCCGGCGCGCATTGGTGCTCGGTTCCGCCCGAAACGAAAATGGCAGGATTCCCGATAATCGACGTAATCACCGCGCCCAGCGCTGCGCGGGCGTGGCGCTCGTAATTGATATCCGCGTCCGACAGCATGGTGGTACGCCAGCCGCGAATGCGGCCGTTGGGGCTCGCATCGGCCTTGGCGAACACGGCCGCCACCGCTTCGCTGCCGGATGGGCTGGCAGCTGTTGCCGTATCGTCGAGCAAGGCGCGGATCGCATCCGCATCCACCACGTCGTGGAGGATGCCGTGACGGATCGTGAAATCGCTGGTGGCCGCCGGCGAGTTGCCGAACAACAGCACCTCGCAATTTTTGAGTTCGCCTCCTGCCGA
>NZ_JAMFSB010000192.1 GCF_026225065.1 Paraburkholderia sp.
AACTTGCCCTCGCTGACCTGTCTCGGCAAGGTAACGCTCGCCACCTGCTTGCCCGGTGTCAGCGCCACCGTCTGCGCGAACAGATAGGTCTTGACGGCGTTGTTGGTGCCGTCGCCGGCATTGCGGTACGTCGTTGTCAACGCGACCGGGTCCACCGGTGCGGCGCCGCCTCCATTGAGGGTCCAGTCGTCGAAAGCGAGCGTGAACGGGGTGGTTGTGCCGTCGACATACGTCACGAGCGCGGAGCCGGATCCGGGGCCGTTGTTGGCCGAACCCAGCAGAACCAGCGTACGGCCTCGCGTGCCAGGCGGCATCGCGATGGTCTGGCCAACCGCCACGGCGTTATCCAACGGCCCACCAGACAGGATGAAGCTCGCGCCATCGAAGACGAACGGTTTGCCCGGCGCCGCGCCAGCCGTCGTCAGCGCCTGCGACGAGTAGCTGTAGAGCGAGCCGTCGAAGTCCGCGCCGAGACCGTCGGTATCGGTGCCGCCGTCCGTGCTGATGCCATGGTTGTTGAACGCATCCGCCACGTTGCGCGCGACCGGCACGCCGTATGACGGGGGCGCGTCTGCAGGGTCGGTGCCCCACTGCGACGGCGACGAGCCCATCGTGAAGTTCAGCGTCGCTCCGTTGGCCAGCGCGTCGACGTCGAGCCACGAACTGTTGTGGGCAGCGCCATTGACGGTCAGGCGTTGCACGTAATTCGCGGCGGGTGCGCCGGGTGCATTGATACGCAGCGTCTTGCCGTTGCCGAGGTGAACGGTAATCGACGAAAACTGCGGGCTGCCGATCGCAAAGCCGCCGACACCCGGAATCTCCGGATAGAGACCCAGTGCGCCCCATACATACCATCCCGACACAGCGCCCAGGTCGTCATTGCCGGGCAAACCGTTCGGCGCGGTGCTGAAGGCGCTCGCCATGATCTGCTGGACGACATTCTGTGTGCCCGACGGCGAACCCGCCCAGTTATACAACCAGGGCACCTCGAAGGTCGGTTCGTTGCCCATATAGAAATTGGGCAGGCTCGTCCCCGCGTTCAACACCGTGAAGAACGTGTTCAGCCGCGACACCACCGTCGTATTCCCGCCCAGTTCGGCAAAGAGTCCGGTCGGGTTGAACGGCACCATCCACGTGTACTGCTCGGCGTTGCCTTCCACGTAGTTGTCCGTGCTGCTCGGCGTCTCCGGAATCCAGCTGCCGTCCGAATTGCGCCCGGAGTTCAACGGCGGTGTCAATGATGTGTTGAGCACGTTTTGCCAGTAAGCCGAACGGCTGCGCAGCATTTTCTGGACGTTGGTATTGCCCAGTTCGCCGGCGAACTGCGAAATGGCGAAGTCGCTGCTGCCGTATTCCAGCGTGGACGATGCCTGCCCCCATTCGCCGCTCGTGATATAGCCGAACTGCAGATAACTGGCGCGGCCGCCATTGGTCGTCACGCCGTTGCACGCGGTGCCGGGGATGTTCGCCATCTGGATCATATGGCTCAAGGCGCCCGAGGTATCGAACGAGCGCGCGCCGAATGCGTACGCGCCCGCAACGATTATCGAGCCGGCATCGCCCGGCATCACGCCGTCTTCGACGTTGTCGTTAACCCAGTGCGGGATCGCGCCGCACTGGTCGGCATCGTTGACGAGCGACTGCGCCATGTCGCTGGTCTCCTGAGGAAACAGCGTGGCTTTGAGCGGAATCAGCGAGCGATAGATGTCCCACCCCGAAAAGGCGGTGTACTGCGCAGCATGGCCTGCGCTGACCGTGTGGACTTTCTGGTCAAAGCCGATGTATTGGCCATTGATATCGCTGAATACGCTCGGCGCCCATGATGCATGGTAGAACGCCGTATAAAACTTGGTCAGTGCGGTGGCGTCCCGGCTACTCACCTGAACGGTATTAAGACGCTGATTCCATATCGCATCGGCCACCTCTTTCACACCATCAAAATCCCAGAACGGATTTTCCTTCTCGAGATTGTTCCTGGCATTGGCGACGCTGACGTATGAAATACCGATTTTCATCAGGACAGTCCCGCCTTTACCGAAATTCATCGTGGCGACGCCATTGGTAAAGGAAGACGTCGTCGCAAACGGCCGACTAAACTCCGCATAAAAGTACACCGGGACATTCGTTGCATTGCCGCAAAAATGGCCGCCAGTGGTACTGCCTGAAATCGTTTTGGCGTCCACCTGCGTGACCGAGCCGGCCACGCTCGTTTCCGTATTCGTGTAGGTCGTATTGAGCACGAGCGTGGACGGCTGCTGATCCGGATACGTGAAGCGGCCGAAGCCCGTGCGCAGGGTCGCCGTCAACTCGACCTTGATCTGGTTGTCGAGCAGTACAGAATAAGCGCCCGCTACCGACTTCTCGTTGGTATGGCTGAAGGTCTGCGCGAGGGGCTTGGTGGCATCCAGCGTGGGCATGACGGGGAATTCGCCGTCGTTGCCGGAGCACCCTGCGCCACTCATATGCGTGAGGCTGAAGCTCTGGATCGAACCGATGTCGTAGTAGTAACCGGCCGGAGAACCGGGCTCTGCGCTGTTCGACGGAGCGGAGGTGGTGTTCGTATCGGGGGCCCATTGCACCATCCCGTTCGGCAAGCCGGCTGCGGGCACCACGCTGCCGGCCTGGCCTGCGGGCACCGGATTCGGCGAGTTGCTGGCCAATGTGCCGATGAGCGGATTGACGTACTGGGTCAAACGCATGGTGCTGTGATCGGCGACGGGCGTTTGCGCGGCGTCGTTTACAGCTGTCGGGCTTGAATTGTTGGAACTGGCGCTTGCGTCACTCTGGGCCGTCCCATGAAGCTGGTCCGCCGCGACGCCAGCAGACTGACTGCCCGGGCTATCTCCTCCACAACCCGTCAAAGAACCAATGATGATCAAAGCGGCCGTTAGACGGCGTAAATCTATCATGGCTGTCTCCTGAGTATTGTTGAGTATTTTTCTGCATTTGTTTAGTCATCCAAATGATCCACTTGACAATGGAGTCGATGGCTGAAAGCGATGCTATACGAGGGATTCGAATGGCGTCAACTGATTATCCATAGTCGATTTATGTTTATTGGAATTTACTAAACAAACTAAAAGGCTTACGAAACACTCAATAATCGGATCAATTGGATACGCCGGATTGGCAGGCGGAGCCAGATTATGCGGGATGCATTCTGTTTAACGAATTCCGGAAAATGATGCGATGCGGCGAATAAATTGAATTGACGGGAATCCGTATTAAGCAGCGGCTATTACCGTGGCGTTAATGGGCAGGCGGATATGGCTTCTGTCGCAACGTGCATTGGGTGGATGGGGATACGGTCCGCACGGCGCGCATGATGTAATCGCGGTGAAGCAGCGTGCGCGCGGTGAGCGCCGTGCGCCGTGGACTGTGCCGCCGTTGACTGTGCGCCTCGGACTGTGCGCCGCGCCCTGGATCTGCTCATGCGGAGGTTGTGCAGCACAGCAGTCCGGACAGGACCTCCCCTTAGCTGCGCGGCTTACCCGCGGCGGCAACTGCTGCCGCCGCTTCCAGCTCGACGATATCCCCGCCCAGCAGATGCACGCCCTCGCGCAGCTTCACGAACGCCGCGGCCACAGCCTCGGGCTCGCCCTTCACGCCGAGATCGATATGGCGCCGCGCATAGATGCCGCCGCGCTCGGCGTCGCCGACGCTCGGCAGGCTGAACACCCGCACGCTCGGGAAATCGTGTTCGATCTTTTCCATCAGCGGCGTGAGCGTCGATTCCGGCAGCTCGAACACCAGCAAGGACTTCTCCGCGTGCGGCATGGCGTGATGCAGATGCGCGTACTTTGTATCCAGCACCCACTCGATCATCGGCCAGGCCATCACCGGAAAGCCCGGCACGAAGTGATGGTCGCCCACCGAAAAGCCCGGAATCTTGTTGTAACCGTTCGGAATGATCGACGCGCCCTGCGGATACGTGCCCATGTTGAGGCGGTGACGGTTTTCCGGCGAATCGAGATCCACGGGGTTCGGCGAATTGGCCGGATGGGTTTCGCGAATCCGCTCGCGGATCAATTCCGCCGCCTCCGGATGCAGCGCGAGCGGCACGCCGAGCGCGGCGGCAGCACACTGACGCGTGTGATCGTCGGGCGTTGCGCCGATGCCGCCCGTCGAGAACACAATATCGCCAGAAGCGAAGCTGCGACGCAGCGTGGCCGTGATGCGTTCAGGCTCGTCGCCGATGTACTCTGCCCAGCCGAGCGACAGACCTCGCGCGGTCAGCAGTTCGATGACCTTCGGCAGGTGCTTGTCGACCCGCCTGCCCGACAGGATTTCGTCGCCGATGATGATGACGCCAAATGCCATTGCGGCCTCTCAAATAGATTCAATAGGGAACCACTGGCGCTGGGTGACGCGCGCCCTGCTCTTCCGCGCGCATGCGCTGCAACGCACGCAGACAGTAATAACCGAACCATAGCGCCGAAAACACGAGGATGAACGCATAGATCCAGATCGTCACCGCAGTGATTACCGGGAACAGCACAATCAGCCAGACCGACGAAGCCCATATCAGCGTGGGCAGCGAACCGAGCAGACCGCTCGCCACGCCGATCAGCAGCAACGGCAGGCGGTAGCGCCGCACCAGCGCGCGCCGTTCGTCACGGCTGGCATGCAACGCCAGCGCGTCGTAGGTCATGATGCGGTAAGTGAGCCAGCCCCACAGCAGAGGCGGAATCAACGCGAAGAACGGCGGAATCAGCCACAGCGGCAAGGTGACGATCAGCAACACGAGACAGACCAGCGTAGTCCATACCGCATGCATGAGACTACCGTACCACGTTCCGCCGCGCCGCATTTCGAGGCTAGCGAACTGCCGCGCCGACAGATGGCGGATTACGCCGGGCATCGACAGCGTGGCGATCAGCAGCAGAATCGTCACGACGATCAGCGGGATCGCCATCGCCAATACGATGAAAGGCGCGAGCGCCGCATGCAGGGCGGAAAAACCGACCCAGTCGAACATGCGGTAAAGCGTGGTCGTGAACGACCAGCCTTCGAGCCACACACGCGTGGCGCCCGTCAGCGTCTGCCAGGAAAACCACAGAATCACGCCCCATACGACCGTCGCCGCAAAAAACGGAACGAAGGTCAGCCAGAGCATGCGCGGGTGGAGTGCGCTTGCCAGCGCGCGACCGAACGAGCGCAACAGATCATTCATGCGAGCCAGTGCGAGTGAACGAAACGATGAGACAAGGGACAACAGCGAAATATCCAGCGAAACATTCGCGGAATCTGGACAGGATAAACCACGGGAGGGGCCGCCGGTAGCACCGGCGACACGGTGGAGGGGAAAAGGCAGGCGCTGATGGACCCAATTGGGCGCCGCTTATGCCCCCGCTTATGCCCCCGCCTATGCCCCCGCCTATGCCCCGTTAGGCGCCGTCACCGGCGCGCGGTCGTAAAAGTAGATGCCGTGCGGCGAGCGGCCGACCGCAATGGTCTGGATCAGCTTGCGGGTGGTCAGATCGATGATGCCGACATGCTTCGCAAAGCGGAACGTGACCCACAGATAGCGCTTGTCCGCCGATAACTCCATGTCATCGGGCCCGGGCATCAGGCCGGTGATGTCGCCGACATTGGTGAGCGTGTCTTCGTCGATAATGCTGATGGTGCTGGCGACGCGATTGGACACCGCGACGTGCTTGCCATCAGCCAGCGAGCGGAAGTTATGCGCGCCGTTGCCGGTCTGGATCGTCTTGACGATCTTCTGGTTGCGCCAGTCGAGCACCGCGACGTAATCCGCGCCAGTCATGCCGATCAGCAGATATTTGTCGCCCGGGGTCATCCACAGGCCGGCAGGCACCTTGCCCACTTTCATCTTCCACTTGACCTGCTGGGTGGCGAGATCGACGGCGGCCAGTTCGCCCGACACCTGCAGCGTGACGAACACGGTTTTGCTGTCGTTCGAGAAGGCCATATGGCTCGGCATCACCGCGAGCGGCAGACGCTTCGCAAGCGTCATATCGTGACCGTCGTAGTGGTAGATGTCGAGACGATCGAGCCGCAAGCCCGTCGTCACCACCCACTTTTTGTCAGGCGAGAAGCCGATCTGATACGGATCTTCGATGTTCTCGACCCAGCGCTGCACCTTGCCGGTTTTCGGGTCGACGAGCATCAGGTTGTTGGAGACCGAATTGGCAACGATCAGCGAACTGTTGTCCGGCGTCGCCATCAGGTGATGCGGTTCCTTGCCGGTCGGCACGGTGCCGACCACCTGGTGCGTGGTTTCGTCGATCAGGCTGAGCGTGGCCTCGCCGGAATTGAGCACGATCACGTTGTTGGCGTGGGCGGCGGGGGAAAACAGGCCGGTGAGCAGGACAATGAGCAGGCCGGTGGTGGCGGCCAGCGCAGTGCTGGCGGTGAACGCGGCGCGCAGGCCACGTAGAAGAAATTTACGCATGGGGACTCACTTCGGAGAACAACTGGCATTGTAAAGCGTTTGTCAGGGCGGGCGATTGATCTGGATGGGTGTTGACAGTGAAAACGGCGGCTGGGTGCCACGCTGAGGGGTCCGGCAACGCGGCGCCGGTGCGCGTGCTCCAAGTAAAAAGCTTTCCGAAGGAAGCCTAAAGAACCGCTGTCAAATCACCTTCTTGTCATTTCATTGGTGCGTCTCAAACTTATTGCTGGACTTGACAGCTTCGTGCAATTGCCCTGGCGCCCTCGGATTCTGTCGACCATAATAAGAATGGTCCTAGATGCAGCCCGGCTTAAATTCAAGACAATCTGTTTCAACCGGTCAAATCCGTCCATGAACGATTTCCTGCAGCGCCGCGAGTCTTTTGAGCTTGTGGCGGGCGCGAGGATTGTTTCAGAATCCGACTCACCGGCCGTCATTCATTCAACATGCGCGTCCGGTTGCACGAAGGCGCGCCAGCCACGACCGCCTCTATGACCACCGAACGCACCGCATTTTCTATCGATCATTTCGAATCCGCTGTTCAATCGCGCGACTACGCCGCGGCGCATGAACAATTCGTCGCGTTGCTCAACGCGCTGGCGAGCAACCGCGGCACGCTCGGTGACGAGCGGTTCGCGCGCACTGCACCGGATGACCCACGCAACGCGGCATCGGAGGCGGTCGCCACCCGCATCTGCGACACCATCACCACGCTCTTCAGCGATCCGGATTTCAACCTCACGGACAATCAGTTCACGCAGATTGCCGAGGCGCGCTGGTGGCTGAAGAACCTGTTCGGCGCAACGCATTATCGCAACACCGATCACATCGTTCGCGCGCTGATCGAGCGCGCACCGGCCGAACCCACGCTCGTAGACACCCAAAATCTGATCAGCAAGCAACTGTTGCTATACACGTCGGAGTCGACTTTCGATATCGATCTGGCCGCGCTTGCCGAGTCCGATCCGGTGTTCGCGATCAGCCTCGGCATGTCGTTGCTAGCGGCGGCCGTTGTCGTTTCGCCAGCCGCGCACGAAAAACGCGAACGCATGATCGAATGGCTGCCGCACGCTCTCGATGCGATCGAGGATCTCGACGACCTGCCGAGCCTTGCAGTCTGTGCGTCGTACATGCATTGCAGTTACGCAGAATCGCCGAAGCGGCACGACGTCAAGCGAGGCATCAACGCCCTCGTGCGCAGAAAGATGAAATCGCTTGGCCTGATGGAACTAGAGCCCGATTTCTCGAAGTGGCCCAAGCGCGAGAAAGGAAATAATACGCTGATGATAGTCGTGCTGGAATGGTTCACTGGCGGCCATTCGATCTATCGCACGCATTCGCGCACGATGCTCGCCGCGCGCGAGCATTTCGAAGTGGTCGCGTTCGGCGCGGCGGAATACGTCGATGAAAAAGGCCGTGCGATCTTCGACCGATTCATTCCATTCGAGCACGCCGAATTTGTCGGCGATTGCGTGAAGCAGCTATTCGATTTCGCCGACGAGCATCATCCGGAGGTGTTGTACATGCCGAGCGTCGGCATGTTCACACACACCGTCTTCGTCTCGAATCTGCGCTTCGCGCCGCTGCAGATCGCCGGCCTCGGCCATCCCGCGACGATGCATTCCGGCATGATCGATTACGTGAGCGTCGAAGACGATTTCGTCGGCGATCCGGCCTGCTTCAGCGAAAAAATGATGCGTCTGCCGAAAGATGGCCAGCCGTACGTGCCGTCGGCGCTGATCGAAGGTGTCACGCCATCGGTGCCGCCGCGCCGCGAGACCGTGCGGATCGCGGTGACCGCGAGCGCGATGAAGCTCAATCCGCGCTTTCTCGAAGCGTGCCGCGAGGTCGTGCGCAAGTCGCCAATGCCGGTGACGTTCCACTTCATGACGTCGTGGAGCGACGGCATCGAACTCGCCTATCTGCGACGGATGCTGCACCAGACGCTGCCGGAATCGTGCGCGTATGTGTACGGCTCATTGGACTATCCGGTCTATCTGGAA
Source organism: Paraburkholderia sp. (assembly GCF_026225065.1). Classification (GTDB taxonomy): domain Bacteria; phylum Pseudomonadota; class Gammaproteobacteria; order Burkholderiales; family Burkholderiaceae; genus Paraburkholderia. The sequence goes on from NZ_JAMFSB010000192.1 coordinate 8,419, forward strand.
GTCATCAACATGATGGACATGTTCGTGAGCCCATTCCCGTTCGGCAACACGAATGGGATCGTCGATTCGTTCACGGTCGGTCTGCCGGGCATCAACCTGTGCGGCCGTGAAGTCTTCGAGCATATCGACAGCGGTCTCTTCACGCGCGCGGGTCTGCCGTCGTGGCTGACCGCTCATTCGGTCGACGAATACGTAGGGGCCGCCGTGCGTCTTGCCAACGAGCACGAAGAGCGCGAAGCGCTGCGCCGCCAGCTGATCGGCACGCACGCCGTGAAACGTATTTTCGAAGGCCGTCCCGAAGCCTTCGGCGAGCAGATCCTGAAGCTGGTGACGCAGCGCAAGAAGGCGTAAGCCATCGCAGCGAATGCTGCGCAGCGGCATTGCAGAATAGAGCGCGCACAAAAACTCCGCGACCGGCTTGAGATGTGATCTCCGCGCCGATCGCGGAGTTTTCACATGACGACGATGACTAAAGCTAACGGTTGATGTGGTCTAAAAGACGGGTGTACAGCGCGATAGATGCCCTGGAACGTGCCGCCGAATGCCGATGCTGGCCAGTGGCGCGTCAGGTTGACGGTCGCCTTGACCGCGCTGCTCGCCTACTGCAAACCCAGCTCGTAGCCGATCACGGGGCATTCGTTGATCGCCTTCGACACCATCACCACCTGTGGATCGGTCAGGCCGACTTCGCAGTGTCCCATCGAGAACTCGTCGAGCCCAAAAGTCTGCGCGATGCGCTTGCCGCTCGCGCTGCCGAGCAACGCCAGCGCGGTCGTCATCGTGCTCTGCCGGCCGAGGTTGTTGTGCTGATCGGTGCCCGTCACCTGTACGCCCCCTTCGACTTCGTGATTGCGGCGCACCGCAAGAATGTTGATGCCTGGATTCGCGACCGGTCCGTTGAATGTAAAGAAGCCGTTCCCGATGCCGAGCTTGCGGCCGAACGCCGCTTGTGTCGAACCTTCGGTGACGCGCACGTTGCCGACTGCGCGCAGCGGATAGTCGGCGCCCTGCCCGCGGAAACGGAAACCGCGGCCGAGATTGATATCGACGTTGGTGCGCGGCGCGTACGGGCCAATCGATTTGTTGGTGTTCGTCACGCCCGGCTGCCGTTCGCCGCGCACCGTGCTGTCCGGCCGCACGACGACATTGTCGCTGGGTTCGGGCGCGGCCTGTTCGGGCAAATCGAACAGCGCGTGATCAACGTTGAATCTGCCGTTGATTTCGAGGCCGCCATGGCTGCCCGCATTCGCCACGGTCGCGCTGCCCGACAGCGACAACTGACGATCACCTGCTGAGAATCGACCAGATTCTCCCGCACCCCGATCCGCACCACGCCGCCTTTCAACTACACGCCCCGATCGACTAGCGTCGCTGACAACCCGTCGCCTGTCAGCGTGCCGGACAGCTTCGGCTTTGCGACCGTGCCGTTTAGCGCGAATTTCAGCGCGAGGTGGCCGTCGAGCAGATAGCTCGGGCCGAAGATGCCGCCTGCGGTCGTCAGCGACCGTACGTTCGCGTCGATGCAGCCGGTCAACGCTGTATCGGGGTCGGCGACATTCTGGCAGTCGGCGTCTCGCTTAAGCGTGGGCTGAGTTGGCGGAGCGGTTGCGACAGATGAAAGATAACCATCCGACCATGCTTGTAATTACTCACGGTAACTGCTCCCAACAGTAATTACCCACAACTTTTGACTCCGAGCTCAAAGCCAAGTTTGAATGTCTGTCAGGCGTCGTAGGCCGCGCCATATAACGGCATTTCCTTGCGGCGAATCACTGGCACGGGCGACGTAACCGCCGAGCTGTGCGAGTGTGACAAGGTAGGGCGTTGGCGGGTGGTCGAGCGCATGAGAATGCTACATACCTGCCTGGATGCAACTTTGCCGATCATGTCGACTGAATCCGGCTGCTCACGTTAGTGGATAATTAAAAGCGAGGTCGGACGGTTACGGCGAAAAGGGCGATTGGCCGGTTGAGGAGCGACGGCGAGACTTGAAGAGCCGCATGAAATTAAAAAAAGGCCTGCTCGACGGCAGGCCTTCTTGGTCAAACATTGCGTGTTGCTAATTACTCGGCGAACACGCGGACATCGACGCGGCGATTCTGCATGCGGCCTTCGGCGGTCGCATTCGACGCGACCGGATCGGCGCTGCCCAGACCTCGCGCGACGAACTGGTCGGCGTGGAGGCCGCCGTCACGCAGATATTGCACGACAGCGGCGGCACGAGCCTGGGATAGCGTCAGGTTATGAGCTTCCGAACCTGTCTTGTCGGTATAACCCATCACCGTCACGCGACGTAGGTTGACGCCCTGGTTCACTCTCATAAAGTGATCGAGGTTTTCCTTTGCAATCGGGCTAAGCGCCGCGCTATCGGTTGCGAAATTCGCGTTGCCTTGCAGCAGCAACTGACGCTGCGGCGCCGGCTGTTCTGCTTGCTGCTGCGGAACCGCCTGCGGGACAGGTTGTTGCACAACCGGCTTACCGCACATGAAGGTCATTTCACGCGGATCCTTCTTCGGTGTGGTGTCGCTCACACCGTCAATCGCTTGCAGCCACTTCACAGGCTGAGTCTGACAGGTTTCCTCAGCCACACGCACACAACTGTTCGAGCTTTCAAAGAGTCCCAGGCAGCTCACCCGGTAAGTCGGTGCCTGCTGGTTCGGCACGCTAACCGCGTGAAGCGTATAGGTTGGTCCCGACTGCGTGGTACACGCAGCAAGGAAAGTCACAAATGCGCCGAGCAGCGGCGCGCGGAGATATTTAAAAAGAGTTGCGTTCATTTTCACGAATTCGGTCATTGAAGCGGCGCCCTTGCCACGTATTCCATGGACAAGAGCGCGCTTGCGGTTAAAGTCAAGGCAGATCCGGCTGACGGACGGGACTCACGCCCCATCCGTCACGGCGCTTACCACTGGTACGAAGCACCCACGCCCACCGTCGTGCCTTGCGAGCTCGTACCCGCGCCGGCCTTCATCTTCAGGTTCTCGGTAATGCGCGCCGAGACGCCGAGCGCGACAGCCTGCGCACCCTTGTACGTGCCTCCGCCGATACCGACCGCGATCGTCTTGCCTTGATCGACATCCGGGATCATCGTCAGCGCCGTGGCTGCGGCGATACCTGAGTAGGCATTCCTCGCGACCTGGTTGACGCTGCTCTGCACCGAGTTGATCTGCTGATCGGTATAGTCCTTCGCCGTCATGCCAGCCGGCAGATTGCCGACTGCCGCGCTGATCGAGTCATTCAACTGACCCACGTTGACTGCGTCGGTCGTTGCCGTACCGGCCGCGACGTTGGTGACCTGGCGTTCGTTGCCCGCCGAGCCCACCGACACCGTATTCGCACGGTCCGCCACCGAGTTCGCACCCAGTGCCACGGAGTTGGCCGCGGTCGCGCTGGCGTTCGCACCCATTGCCGTGGAGTGCGTTCCGCTGGCGGTTGCTGCTTCCGTGTCACGGCTGCCGTCCGCAGCGAACATCGGGTTGCCGCCTGAGGTGGCAATATTCGTGACGGAAGCGATGGCAGCGTTCATCTGGTTGACGTTCACTGCATCTTCGCCGGCCGTACCTGCTGCCACGTTGTGGATCGTCGTACCGCCTGCAACATCGTTACCGATCGTGACGCTGTTGTAGTTGGTCGTACCGTCCGCATTGTGGTCATACGTTACGGCGGCGTTGGTCGTGCCATCCGGATTGATCACGCCCGACGCCTTCAACTGCGCGACGTTCACCGCATCCGTGTCCGCCGTACCGGCCGCCACGTTGGTGATCTGACGCTCTGCGCCAGCCGCACCCACCGACACGGTGTTTGCACGGTCAGCCACCGAGTTTGAACCCAATGCAACCGAGTTCGCCGCCAGCGACTGTGCGTTACCGCCGATTGCCACCGACTCCGCACCGGTTGCTTGCGAATCTGCCAGCGTCGAGTTGGCGTGGAAGTACGTGATGCCGACACCGGTCGTGATGTTGTTCAGCGTGTTGTTGATGTTGCTGATATCCGTGGTGTTCTGCGTCACGCGGCCGTCGATGTTGGTGATGGCGTCGCCCACGTTATTTACGGTCGTGCCATCCACCACATACGTCGGCGCCGTGATCGAACCATCCGGATTCACCGTCGAACCGCCACCCATCGCATCAGCCGTCGAACTGGCCAGCGCATACAGTTGCGAACCGTTCACCGCGTCCACGCTTGTTGCGTTCACTGCGCCTGCTGCGACACCTGTCAATTGACGCGAGCCTGCCTTGCCCGTGAAGTCGACCAGCGTACCGTCAGTGTCCTTCGCGACCGTGATATTGCGCGTTGTCGCGTCCTGCTGCACCAGACCGACCGACCCGTTGTTCATGTTGTTCGTCAGGTTGGTGATGTCAGTGGTGTTCTGCGTCACCTGCTGATTGGTCGCGTACAGTTCGCTGCCATTGACCGCGTCCGTGCTCGTTGCGCTCAGGCGTCCCGCCGCCACGTTCGTGATCGTGCGTTCGCTACCAACTGCGCCCACGCTCACCGTGCTCGTCGGAGCCTTGCCCGCAAACGTGTAGGTGATGCCGCCAATCGTCGTGCCACTGGTCGCCACTGCCGTCGTCGTCGTCGAGCCTGCGCCCAGTGCAACTGCGCCAGCGTTACCCGCGTTCGCGGC
>NZ_JAMFSB010000193.1 GCF_026225065.1 Paraburkholderia sp.
GAGCGCGATCACCCGTGCCGCACCCATTGCCAGCGAGACCATAACGGCTGCGGTGCCGTAGGCACCAGTCGCGCCGGAGACCACCAGTGTCTCGCCCGCCATGAGCCGGCCTCGCAACAGTCCGCCGAACGGCACGATGCAGCGCATCGTCATGGCGAGTTGGACGGCATTCAATTGCGGCAGGTCGTCGGCGGCCGTCACTGCGCTTGCCGGAAACGACGCGTATTCAGCGAGTGTTCCGTCCGGCCAGTCCGCCTGCATAAGATGTGCGGCCGGTCCGTTAGCCGTGACACCAATCAGTATTTCGGCGGGATCCTGAACATTTTCCTGGGCGACAAAATGCGAGGAGAGAACGACGCGCTGTCCCGGTGTCAGATGCCACACACCGGGCCCTGTCGCGTGTACATAGCCCACACCGTTTCCACCGGGAATAAAAGGCCGGTCCGGTGTGTGATAGATCGGCAGCTTACCTTCTATGTACTCCTTCATATATGACATCAGCGACGATGTCTCGACGCGCACCACGACGCCGCCAGCCCGCGCTTGCGGAACGGGTTGATCGGTCAGGCGGAGCGAACCACCCAGACGCTCAAGTTGCCATGCTTTCACAAGCTTCTCCTTGATGGCGTTTGGGATCGTGCCTCGCCTGCGCGTTGCCGAACGGGCTTTCCCTCGCCGTTTCAGTGATGACATGATCGCGCTGACGACCAATGCTGGCTATAATCAAAACGGCGTATTTCTTATTCGATCGTACATTTATGGACGCGTTGTCGGACGTACTCTCGATGCTGCGTGTGAGCAGCGCGCTGTCGTCGCGCTTCGAAGGCTGCGGCGCATGGGCCTTCCGCTTCCCGGCATATCGGCATGTCAAATTCGGCGGCGTACTTGAGGGCCGCTTCTTTTTGTGGATCGAAGGGTCCGGGGAACCGCTCGCCCTGCAAGAGGGCGATTTCTACATGCTCACGGATGGTCAGCCATTCTGTTCCGCGAGTGTTCTGGACCGGCAACCCATTGATGGACCCGCCACCTACCGGTCGATTCGCGGCAGCGATGGCGTGGTCCGTTATCAGGGCGACGGCCAGGAGGAGCACGTCTGTCTTGCGAGCGGTCGCTTTACCTTCGAAAACGATGTCACAGACCTGTTGCTCAGGCACTTGCCACCGCTAATCCATCTGCGTGCAGCGGATCTCGGCACGCACGCCTTATCCAGCGTGCTCGATTTGTTGAAGTGGGAAACGAGCGACCTTCACGCGGGCGCCGATGTGGCGCGTAGCAGCCTCGCAGCGTTTGTACTGGTTCATGTGCTGCGCGTCTACCTCGCCTCGACCCGCCAACCCGAAGGTTGGCTCCGTGCGCTGGCCGACCCCAAAATTGGCAGCGCGCTGTCGATGATCCATGCGAAGCCATGCGAACGCTGGACGGTTGAGAGCCTCGCATCGGCCGTGGGTATGTCGCGCACCGCGTTCGCCCAGCGGTTCAGGCGTCAGGTGGGCAGCGCGCCCGTCGAGTACCTCGCGCAGTGGCGAATGACAATCGCGCGCTCCGCGTTGAAGCACTCGGAGGAGTCGCTGACGGAGATTGCTGAGCGCATCGGTTACCTGTCGGACACAGCGTTCAGTATTGCATTCAAGCGGTGCACAGGGCTCAGCCCCGGTCGGTTTCGCGCGGATTGCCGCGCAGGGTCGTAGCGCAGGTGACGGCGCTGAGTGCGCCATTTCTGGCGGGAAGCCGCGGTTCCCAATCTTCGCCGGCAGTGGACGATGGAAGCGCTGCGCATTTCGGCGACGGGGAGCTTTGAGACCACAGCACCTACAGGCACCTGCTATGACTCACGCAGACGCCAGCAATGTAGCGGCCCAATCCGCAAACACCCTCACCTTGGTGCTGTATCTTCGGCTCGGCGGATACGCGATATAGACCTCGAGCGGGTCCGGTTGCCATCGCGCGAGAATGGGGATAAGTCTCTTTTGCTCGATGAACGGGCGAACCATAAAGTCTAATGTGTGGACGATCCCCAAACCAGCCAGTGCAGTTGCAA
>NZ_JAMFSB010000021.1 GCF_026225065.1 Paraburkholderia sp.
AATTCAGCATTGCCGTTATACGGGGAAGAAAGATCAGCCGTCAAGAGAATTTTTATCAAACGCTTATAAGCTGAAACAATAACGAAACGACGCCTGACTGAGCATAATGAACGCGTGCTTATTAAGTAACAACTGAACATCCGATACGTCAGTTTTACTTGATAACCTGTCGATCGAAATGAAGAGGGAATTTCTCCCTATATTTGTAACAGAGTATGTCTTTGGTAAGTGTTTGTCCGGGTTGTTCCAGTAAACCGGCCGCCTCATGATGGTATCGGCAGTATGTATAGGGAGATAGTCATGCTACTGAACGAACTCCACCGCTTTACCGCCTGGATGAGCCGCTCGCTCCACAAGGCGCCCGCAGACAGGACCAGACAGCCGGCAGGCTCGGCTTTCGACTTTGATCCCATGTGGCACGGCGATCACTGGCAAAACCTGTTGTCTTCCCCAATGGATGCCCGCCACTACGTAATGGAAGACTGGAGCGTGGTTGCAGATTTCGAATCTGTGCCGGGCGTCCTCGCTGCCGATATCCGCTAGGACCGGTTCAAGGAAAACATAGGCAAAAAAAAGCGCGACTGGGAAGTCGCGCCGACAAAGGTTTGGAGATCTTTTTCGTCAACGAAAAAGTCCGCTTCGAAAAGCAGAGTAGTCAGTATACAACCGGTGATTCCAAACATTGCCGGTGCGATGAACAATCATCTATTGCTCGCTCCGCAACAATCTTGATTTTCATTCTTTTCGCGTTGTTTTCGCGCATCATTTGGTGTAGCAATTGAACAACGCACGGCTGTTGACACTCCCTCTCCCCGCCCGTTGTATTCACGCAAAGCCTTTTCCAATAAGGCTTTGACGAACATCGCCAATAATTGCGCGTCAAGTAATACTTTATTGCGTAAATCGGAAGGTCCGCTGGGCGACCACGTCCTTACACTCTGCCTGTCCGGAAACGAGCGCGCCTGTTGCAGGCGTGCGCTTTCACGCAGACCATTCGCCTCTCGCAGCGTACGCGTGAAGTTTCCTCGAAGCCTGGGTTTCCAAAACCCATCCTGTTCTCGGAGTTTACAAAGATGAAAAAGACACTCATGGTCGCGGCCCTCACGGGCGTTTTTGCTACTGCAGCGCACGCACAAAGCAGCGTCACGCTGTACGGTTTGATCGATGCAGGCATCACCTACACGAACAACCAGAATGGTCATTCCAACTGGCAAGCAACGGATGGCGCAGTCAACACGAGCCGTTGGGGCCTGCGCGGTTCTGAAGACCTCGGTGGCGGTCTGAAGGCAATCTTCACGTTGGAAAACGGCTTCAATGTCGATACCGGCACGCTGCGTCAAAATAGTCGTCTGTTCGGCCGTCAGGCATTCGTTGGTCTGGCAAGCGACCAGTTCGGCGCCGTGACCCTCGGCCGTCAATATGACAGCGTTGTGGACTATCTCGGACCGTTGGCACTGACGGGCACGCAATACGGCGGCACGTTCACGGCTCACCCGTTCGACAACGACAACCTCGACAACTCGTTCCGCGTTGACAACTCGATCAAGTTCCAGAGCGCAAACTACGGTGGCTTCAAGTTCGGCGGCCTGTATGGCTTCTCGAACGCAGCAGGCGAGTTCTCGAACAACCGCGCTTACAGCGCTGGCGGTTCGTATAGCTACGGCGGCTTGAACGTTTCGGCTGCGTACCTGCAACTGAACAACAATGTCACCGCACTCGGCGGCCTGACCAACACCAGCGGCGCAGTCGACGGCGACAACACGCTGCTCGCAGGTCGTCAACGTACGTTCGGTGCTGGCATCAGCTACGCATTCGGCCCGGCAACGGCGGCCTTCGTGTACACGCAAACCAACCTGAACGACTTCGCAGGTATCGCTGCGGGCTCGGCAGGCACGTCGGCAACTGTTCCGCTCGGCGCAACCAGCGGTCACTTCCAGAACTTCGAAGCAAACGGTCGTTACCAGTTGACGCCGGCACTGAGCCTCGCCGCTGGCTACACCTACACGCGCTCGAGCATCGACGGTGCGAATCCGAAGTGGAACCAGTTCAACCTGCAAACTTCGTATTCCCTGTCGAAGCGCACGGACGTGTACCTGCAAGGCGAATACCAGCACGTGAGCCAGGACGGCACGGGCTTGAACGCAGACATCAACGGTCTGACCGCTTCGGGCAACAACAACCAGGTTGCTGTGACGGCAGGTCTGCGTACCCGCTTCTAAAGCATCTGGTAGTAGAAGTACTGAAAGGCGCCGCTTGCGGCGCCTTTTTTTGTCAATTGTGATCTGATGGCAGTGCGTGCCCGCACCGCCCGGCACGGCGATTAGCCGCCTTCGTCCGGCGGCGGATACGCCACGTCGATGATATCGATCGGCTCGGGGCCAACGGGGGTGTGCAACGTAACCTGATCGCCGATCCTGGCCTTCACCAGCGCCCGCGCAACGGGCGAAATCCAGCTCACCCGCCCGTGGTCCAGATCGACCTCGTCGACACCGACGATCGTCACCGTGTGCACCTCGCCGTCCTCGGTCGCATAGTCGACGGTCGCACCGAAAAACACCTGATCGATGTTTTCCTGCTTGCTGCTATCCACAATCTCCGCCAGATCGAGACGTTTGGTCAGAAACCGGATGCGCCGGTCGATTTCGCGCAAACGCCGCTTCCCATAGATGTAATCGCCGTTTTCGGAACGGTCGCCATTTGAGGCGGCCCACGACACCAGCTTCACAACCTCCGGACGCTCCTCGTCGATCAAATGCAGCAATTCATCCCGGAGCCGCCGGTAACCGGCGGGGGTAATGTAGTTTTTCGCACCGGCGGGGATCGCGGGTTGCCCGGCGTCGAGATCGTCATCACTCTCTTCGCTCGATTCTTTAACAAAGGCCTTGTTCATGATCTTCCATAGACTGCAGCAAACCCTGCCCATCAAGGTTACACGATCAGGGCAACCAGACAAATCGCCGTTTCACGCTTCCCTTTTTTGATACCTTTGCTATAATCCCGTTTCTGCGTGCGGCTGTAGCTCAGTTGGATAGAGTACTTGGCTACGAACCAAGGGGTCGTGGGTTCGAATCCTGCCAGCCGCACCACTTATTTCGAGGGCCTCCCTCCGGGGAGGCCCTTTTGTTTCACCCGGTTTTTCGTTGTACCCGGTTTGCCGTGCGGCTGTAGCTCAGTTGGATAGAGTACTTGGCTACGAACCAAGGGGTCGTGGGTTCGAATCCTGCCAGCCGCACCACTCATGAAGGGCCTTCCATACGGAAGGCCCTTTGTTTTGCATCGGCGGTTTGTGGCGCTGAAATGCACCGCGTCCATCATGCCGCTGAGAACCACGCATCGAATCGCCCCTTAAGGTCGATCATGCACGGCCGCGGCAATCTCCCACGTCCAGCCCAGCTCGCGTTTTCACCGCGGCGCCGATTGAATATCCCCGATCTGCCCATCGGGCATCGGAATATCTTCAGGCGACATCCCCGCCGTCACCTCGCCGATCAGTTCGGCCTTGAGGCCGGCGAGCGCTTGCGACTGCTGCAGAACGTCGTCCACGGCATCGCCGAACCGGCTGATCACAAACGCCCGCAGCACCGCCACGCGCAGCGAATCGCCCCGCGCCTCTGCCGTCCTGTGGCCGCCTTCGAAGTCCGCGACGCAATGCGCCTGCTGGCGATTCACGTGCTCCCGCACCTCGAGCCGCTGTGTCCGCTCCAGTACCACCGCAGCCGCCTCCCATGACGTCGAGGGTGTGAACCGTCCATCCCACGGACGTCCGCGATCCTCGCCACGAATAGAGACGGTCTGTCCGCCATCGGTAAAGTGAATTTCACGCACGAAGTCGTGCAGGCTGCGGGCGACCCAATAGTCGAGGTCCATGCCGCTCAGGTCAGCTACGTTCATTGCGCGCTCCCCTCAAGAACAAAGTGAGACCCGAATCTCGCCTGAGTGTTCAGACTAGCATTGCAGAATTGGAGCGTGAGCAGCCGTCAATAATCGGCCCGTTCGCGATCGATTCGCATCCCACCGTCGTGACGGTGATGCCCTTCCTCGCTAGGCCGTTCGCGTGCGATGCGCATGACGTCCGGGTTCGTGCGAACCCGGCGCATGACGTTGGCAAGATGCACCCGGTCGCTTACCTGGATCACGAAACGCAAGACCGTGGATTCCTGCGACAGGTCTTCGTCCATCGCAATATGGACGATGTTGGCGTCAGCGGAGGTGATATCCGCCGCCACGCGGGCAAACACGCCCTTGGTGTTCTTGACTAGCACCTTCACCGCCACGTCGAACAGACGGCCCGGCTGCGGCGCCCATGCCACGTCGATCCAGCGGCCCGGATCGCGCTTGTGGATACGTTGGGCCACGCGGCAATCCGTGGTGTGGATCGCCATGCCGAGACCGATGCCGATATAACCCATGATGTCGTCGCCCGGAATCGGCCGGCAGCAGGCCGAAAGCTGCACTGACATACCCTCGGTACCCGTGATCACCACCGGCGGCGCATGGGATGTATGACCGTCGGAGCGCGAGCTGTCGTCGTCGGCGTCGCGCCCGCTCATCAGCACCTCGATGCGCTTGGCCATGACCGCTGCCACGCGCCGGCCGAGGCCGATATCCGCGAAAATTTCCTGGCGACTCTTGTTGCCGGTCCACTGCACGAGCTTTTCCCAAGCTTCCGGTGTGACCTCGGAAAGTGCGAGGTCGTAGCCCTTCAACGCCTGATCGACCAGCCGCTCGCCCAGTTGCACCGACTCGTTCAGGCGCATCGTCTTCAGATAGTGACGGATAGCCGAGCGCGCCTTGCCGCTACGCACAAACCCGAGCCATGCCGGATTCGGCTTCGAATACGGGGCCGTGATCACTTCGACGATATCGCCACTTTTCAGCTCGGTACGCAGCGGCAGCAGTTCATTGTTGATCTTCACCGCGACGCACTGGTTGCCCAGGTCGCTGTGGATCGAATACGCAAAGTCGAGAGCGGTCGCGCCGCGCGGCAGCGCCATGATCCGCGACTTCGGCGTAAACACGTAGACTGCATCCGGGAACAGATCGATCTTCACATGTTCGAGGAATTCGCTCGAATCGCCCGCCTCGCTCTGGATATCGAGCAGCGACTTGAGCCACTGATGCGCGCGCTTTTGCACGTCGTTCAGGTCGGCGCCGCCGTTCTTGTACAGCCAGTGCGCGGCGACGCCCGCTTCAGCGATCTCGTGCATCTTGCGGGTGCGCACCTGGAACTCGATCGGCGCGCCGAACGGGCCCACCAGCGTGGTATGCAGCGACTGGTAGCCGTTCACCTTCGGAATAGCGATGTAGTCCTTGAACTTGCCCGGCACCGGCTTGTAGAGCGCATGCAGCGCGCCGATGCAGGTGTAGCACTCCAGCGCGCTCTCGACCACCACGCGAAAACCGTACACGTCCAGCACTTGCGAGAACGACAACTGCTTGTCGCGCATCTTCTTGTAGATGCTGAAGATGGTCTTTTCGCGGCCGGTAACTTCGGCGTCGAGCTTCGCGTCCGCAATGGCGCGCTGCACCGACTCCAGAATCTTGCCGACGACTTCCCGCCGGTTGCCGCGCGCCGCCTTGACGGCCTTTTCGAGGGTGGCGTAGCGGTGCGGGTTGAAGTTCGCGAAGCTCAGGTCCTGCAGCTCGCGATAGGTATTGTTCAGGCCGAGCCGGTGAGCGATCGGCGCGTAGATATCCAGCGTTTCGCGCGCCACGCGGCGGCGCTTTTCCGGAGGCACCGCACCGAGGGTGCGCATGTTGTGCAGCCGGTCGGCCAGCTTGACCAGAATCACGCGCACGTCGCGCGCCATCGCGAGCAGCATCTTGCGGAAATTCTCCGCCTGCGCTTCCTCGCGATTGCGAAACTCCATTTTGTCGAGCTTCGACAAGCCGTCGACCAGTTCCGCGACCTTGGCGCCGAAACGCTCGGCGAGTTCGGCCTTGGTCACACCCTGGTCTTCCATCACGTCGTGCAGGAGCGCCGCCATGATCGACTGGGCGTCGAGCTTCCAGCTGGCGCAGATCTCCGCGACAGCAACCGGGTGCGTGATGTAGGGCTCGCCGCTCTGGCGATACTGCCCGAGGTGGGCTTCGTCGCTGAAATGGAACGCCGCCTTGACGTCCTTGATCTCTTCCGGCGTCAGATAGCCGGAGAGGGTAGCGGTCAGCTTGGCGATCGAAACGACGTCATGCCGGCGCGGCTGCTCCGGCGTGGCGGTCGGCCCGAACAGATGGCGAAACGACTGTTCGAGGACCGCGTCGATGTACTTGCGTGCCGAGGCCGGTGAGTCGCCCTCGTGGACTTCGTTCTCCACTTCGGTGACAGGGGGCGAGGGGGTAGTGCTCATGTTCGCCTCCGTATCAGGTTCAGGTTTGACGCCGGTCTACACGCGTGTGTGAATTACATGGCAATCGAAAACGGATGAGACGTACCTTAGACCGGTACCTTCTTCAGCATTTCGACGCCGACCTGGCCAGCCGCAATCTCACGCAACGCGACGACGGTGGGCTTGTCGCGGCTTTCGATCTTCGGCGTGTGGCCTTGAGCGAGCTGCCGTGCGCGATAAGTTGCGGCAAGTGCCAGTTCGAAGCGATTCGGGATCATTTTCAGACAGTCTTCGACGGTAATGCGGGCCATGTTGGATTCCTTCTCAGTATGTTGCTTATTCTACCTTATGTGCTCGGCACCTCGCCGCCGTCACGCGTGCGGGAGGTGGATGCCGAGTTGCACAAAAAGGTCCGTGTGGCGTGCGTATTGCGAGGCGAAGCGCAAGCGCGTTGAAGCTACGAGACATTGCAACTCCGCCAGCGCACGGTCGAAGTTCTCGTTGATCACCACGAACTCGGCTTCAGCCGAGTGCGCGATCTCGCTACCGGCGGCCAACAGCCGCCGCGTAATTACGTTTGGCTCATCCTGGCCGCGCTTTTTCAAACGATCTTCCAGCGCTTCGAGCGAGGGCGGCAGAATGAAAATTTCGACAGCATTGCGAAACTGCTTTTTCACCTGTTGCGCGCCCTGCCAGTCGATTTCGAGCAGCACGTCGTGGCCGCTTTTCATCTGTTCTTCGATCCACAGACGCGAGGTTGCATAGTAGTTGCCATGCACCTCTGCGCTTTCGAGAAACTCGCCCGTTGCGTGACGCTTGAGAAAATCGTCGACCGTCGTGAAATGGTAATGCTCGCCATCCTTCTCCTTCGGACGCGGCGGGCGCGTCGTGTAGGAGATGGACAGGCGGATCGCCTCGTCGCGCGCTAGCAGCGCATTGACGAGCGTCGACTTGCCCGCGCCCGAGGGCGCAACCACCATGAACAGGTTGCCGGGGTAGGCGCCGGCATACGGGTTGCGCGGTGCGCTGTTTTCGCTTGTGTGGTCGGTCATTGCAATCGTTTTCCGAAAGTGGCTCGAAAATTACTCCAGATTCTGTACCTGCTCGCGCATCTGTTCGATGAGCAGCTTCAAGGTCATCGACGAATCCGCCAGTTCCTTCGCGGCGGCCTTCGAGCCAAGTGTGTTCGCTTCGCGGTTGAGCTCCTGCATCATGAAGTCGAGGCGCTTGCCGACCTTGCCGCCCTTCTCGATCACGTGACGCGTTTCGTTCAGATGCGCAGTCAGGCGCGACAGCTCTTCCGTGATGTCGATGCGGATGCCGTACATCGTCACTTCCTGACGGATACGCTCGGCGATTTCTTCGCGCGAGATGCTGGTCGACACCGTGTCCGGGGCGGCAATGCCCAAGGCTTCCTGCAACCGTTCGACAATCTTCTGCTGATGCTTGGTAATCAGCTCCGGCACGAGCGGCGTGATCCTCGCGACGATCGCTTCCATCTCCGTGACGTTGCCGAGCAGCATCGTGCCCAGTTGGGCGCCTTCGCGGCCGCGCACGTCGATCAGATCCGTAATCGCCTGCTTGCCGCACCCAAGCACCGCATCGCGCAGCGTTTCGCCGGCGACGCCGCTTTCGGTGAGCACACCCGGCCAGCGCAGGATTTCGCCGGTCCGCAGCCGGCCGGCTTCCGGAAACGCGTTGACGACCGCGCGTTCCAGCAGCGCAAGCTGGCTCAGAGCGTCATGATTGATCGCGCCGGCGTTGGCCGACTGTTCGCTACGCTGCAGATTGATACGAATATCCACCTTGCCGCGCGAAAGCTTGTTCATCAGCATTTCGCGCAAGACCGGCTCGCAGACGCGCACGTCTTCGGGCATCCGGAAGTTCAGGTCGAGAAAACGCGAGTTCACCGTGCGCAGTTCGACCGATACGCTCACGCCACCGTTGCCCGTGGTCGCCGCGAGTTCGCGCGTGGCGCTCGCATAGCCAGTCATGCTGTAGATCATCATTTGTCTCGCGATGTGGCCATGCCGCTGACGGGATGGCCGGAAGAGTCGAATCGCCCGGCGTGTACGAGACGCGGGGCGTGGAAACGGCATTATCCCATCTTTGGCGAAACGCTCCGCCATATGCGGATCGGGCCTCTCCACGGCACGCCGCCGGGCACACAAGGAGCCGCCCCGCGCGATCAGCGGTAAAATCGACGTTTCCCTCCCCGCCTTATCTCCGCCCAGACCCCGAACGATGAACGACACCACCGCATTCCCCAAAGGCCGCCCCAGCGGCCGCCTCGCCGATCAGCTGCGCGATGTGCGCATCACGCGCCACTATACGAAGCATGCGGAGGGCTCGGTGCTGGTCGAATTCGGCGACACCAAGGTGATCTGCACGGCGAGCGTTGCGGAGAGCGTTCCCGGGTTCCTGCGCGATCGCGGCCAAGGGTGGCTGACGGCCGAATACGGCATGCTGCCGCGCGCCACCAACACCCGCAACGACCGCGAAGCCGCACGCGGCAAGCAGACCGGCCGCACCCAGGAAATCCAGCGGTTGATCGGCCGCGCCTTGCGTTCGGTGTTCGATCTCGAGAAACTCGGTCAACGCACCATGAATCTCGATTGCGACGTGATCCAGGCAGACGGCGGCACGCGCACGGCGAGCATCACCGGCGCCTTTGTGGCCGCGCACGATGCGGTGACGAAGCTGCTTGCCAGCGGCCGCATCGAAAGCTCGCCGATCACGGACTTCGTGGCGGCGATTTCGGTGGGCGTGTACAACGGCCTGCCGGTGCTCGATCTCGACTACGACGAAGACTCGAAGTGCGACACCGACATGAATGTCGTGATGACCGGCGCAGGCGGTTTCGTCGAGATCCAGGGGACGGCTGAAGGCGCGCCGTTCTCGCGCAACGAAATGAACTCGCTGCTCGACCTCGCGCGCGACGGCATCAGCACGCTGGTGGCGAAGCAGAAAGAAGCGCTGGGGTTGAAGGGTGAATGATCGTCAAAGCGCCGACGGCGCGGCTCCGTCAGCGTCCGAAGCGGTGAACGGGATGACCGCGTCGCTCGGCAAAGTGGTGCTGGCCTCGAACAACGCAGGCAAGCTGCGCGAGTTTGCAGCGTTGCTGGACGCCGCCGGCATCGAACTGATCCCGCAAGGCGCGCTCAACGTGCCTGAAGCGGAAGAGCCGTATCCGACCTTCGTCGAGAACGCGCTGACGAAGGCGCGTCATGCGGCGAAGATCACCGGTTTGCCGGCGCTAGCTGACGATTCCGGACTGTGCGTGCGCGCGCTGCGCGGCGCGCCGGGTGTCTATTCGGCACGCTACGCGCAACTCGCCGGCGGCCCGAAGAGCGACGCCGCGAACAATGCACGCCTAGTCGAACAACTGCAGGGCCACGCCGACCGTCGCGCTTACTACTTCTGCGTGCTTGCGCTCGTGCGCCACGCTGAAGACCCCGAACCGCTGATTGCCGAAGGCCGCTGGCCAGGCGAGATCATCGACGTGCCCCGCGGCGCACACGGTTTCGGCTACGACCCGTACTTCTTCCTGCCCGAACTGAACGCGACTGCCGCCGAGCTCGATCCGGCGGTGAAGAACGCCAGCAGCCATCGCGCGATCGCCTTGCGGAAATTGCTCGCGCGCCTGACGGAGGAAGCGTGATTCCCATCAAGGTCGCCGGCCAGGGTGGCGCCGGGGTAATCCAGGCGTTCACGCAGCCGGGCAGTATCCGTCTAACGTCGCTGCCGCCGTTGGCGCTGTATGTGCACTTCCCATGGTGCGTGCGCAAGTGCCCGTACTGCGATTTCAACTCGCACGAGTGGAAGGGCGAGGCGTTCCCCGAGAACGAGTATCTCGACGCGCTACGCACCGATCTCGAACTGGCCTTGCCGCTCGTATGGGGGCGCCAGGTGCATACGGTGTTTATTGGTGGTGGCACGCCTAGCCTGCTGTCAGCCGCGGGGCTCGACCGGCTGCTGTCGGACGTGCGCGCGCTGCTGCCGCTCGATGCCGACGCCGAGGTCACCCTCGAAGCCAACCCCGGCACCTTCGAAGCGGACAAGTTCGCGCAGTTTCGCGCAAGTGGCGTGAACCGGTTATCGGTAGGTATCCAGAGTTTCAACGAAGCGCATCTGAAAGCGCTCGGCCGTATTCACGATTCGGCGCAGGCGCGCCATGCGGTGGAAGTCGCCGCCACGACGTTCGATAACTTCAATCTCGACCTGATGTTCGCGTTGCCGCAGCAGACGCTCGCGGAGTGTCAGGCGGATATTGAAACCGCGTTGTCGTTTGCGCCGCCGCATTTGTCGCTGTATCACCTGACGCTCGAACCGAACACGCTGTTTGCGAAATTTCCGCCACCGCTGCCGGATGACGATGCGTCTGCCGACATGCAGGACTGGATTCACGAGCGCACTTCCGCGGCAGGCTATGGGCACTATGAGGTGTCGGCGTATGCGCAGCCACATCGGCAGAGCAAGCACAACCTCAACTATTGGCGTTTTGGCGACTACCTGGGAATCGGCGCCGGGGCGCATACGAAGCTGTCGTTTCCGAATCGCGTCCTGCGGCAGATGCGCTACAAGCATCCGACAACGTTCATTGAGCAGGCGAAGGCGGGTGCTCCGGTGCATGAGGAGCATGAAGTCGGACCACGCGATCTGCCGTTCGAATTCATGTTGAATGCGTTGCGGCTGATGGAGGGATTTCCGGTGCATCGGTTTATCGAGCGCACGGGCTTGTCGATGACATCGATTGAGCCGGCGTTGCAGGAAGCGGAACAACGCGGCCTGATTGTGCGCGACCACGAGAAGATTGCGCCGACGCCGCTTGGGCAAGCGTTTTTGAACGATTTGCAGGCGCTGTTTCTGAAAGATCCGCAGTGATAAACCCGCGTTGACTGCGCGCGAAGTTGCCGTGGCGGGGAGATTTCGGGTTACAATTTCGGGCTTGGAGGTGTGGCCGAGCGGTTTAAGGCACCGGTCTTGAAAACCGGCGAAGGAGTGATCCTTCCGTGAGTTCGAATCTCACCGCCTCCGCCAGGACACCACGATAAAATCTCGCTCATGCTTATTCAGCAGGACGGGATTTTTTGTTTTCTGGCCTCATACGGCAAATGGCCCACTACCACTGTAGGATCGTGAGCCATTCAAAAACGTGAGGACGCGCAGAGGATACTACGCGCTCAGTAGGCGACGTTAGCAACCGGATAAGTTGCCGACGGCTCGCCGACCAGACTGGTTAATGACCAGAGTAAACCGAACGCGGGCCAGCAAATGCCGAAGCTACAGCGGCGCCCGATTCCGACGACCCGTCCACCGCGCCACCAACACCGCTAGTAGAACCATTTTCAGCAGCTACACGCGCTTCCGCTGCCTGGATGTCCGCTGGGTAATACGGGTCTCTGCCGCTGCGGGCCGGGTTGTAGCCCGCCTTTTCGAGTTGCACCAGTTCAGCGCGAACCTGAGCCCGGGTAACAGGCTGACTGGTCTGTGCAAACGAAACAACAGGAGCGGCGAGAACAACAGCGACGGCCACAGCTTTAATGAGCGATTTCATGATCACTACCTCCAAAGATTGTTTTTCACAGCGCCACACATCGGTTTGTGTGCAGCAGGTCAATACAGTCTAAGAAGCTAGCGACCTAGGGTAAATACCTAAGTTACGAAATCACTATTCACGCAAACGTGACAATCGGAACGCAGGGCGGCGATTGCCTCCGCACAATCCCTACTCAACTTTTGCCCCCAGTCGGCCGATATAACAGCCACGAGCTTCATCAGAACTCGTCTGGGAGACACACATGAAACTTCGCTCCGTCGTCACCTTGTTGGTGTCCCTTGGCATCGGCGCTTCGCCTGCGTTGGTGAACGCGCTGGCCTCGACCGATCCGGACGCCGCCACGCTATTCGGCGGCACGAAGCTTTCGACCGTCCAGCAAACAACCGGCACGGCCACACTATCGACGGCGACCGTATCCGTTGGCGCCGACGTGCTCCGCGGGGCAACCGGCAATGTCGGCGTCAATATCGCAGCGGGCGCGCTGAATGCGCAGGCCAATCAGATCGCGCTGGTCAGTTCGCCGTCCGCTGATGTCAACACGTTGCAGGATGCGCACGCTACCGCGTCGGTCAACGGAAACAGCAGCGCAACGCTCGGAGCAGGCGCGTTGTCGCATGTAAGCGGCAATGTTGGGTTGAACATCGTGTCGGGTGCGGGCAACGCGC